>NZ_CP092489.1:257500-566250 GCF_025643335.1 Endozoicomonas sp. Mp262
TTCTGGCTCAGGCATATCGTTCAACTTGGCTAAGGCTGTTTTAACCTTGAAAGCTCGACGAGCCTCATCTAGCAACTCTTTGGCTTTAGGGCGTAAGGCCGTCTTGTGACCGGCACCTTTACCCAGCACATAATCAGCATGAGTATTAGCCTGAACAACATGCATTAACTCAGGTTGAGCAAAGTGGCTATCCCCGCGCACCAGCAAATGGGTTTTTGGCCACCGTTTACGGATAAGCTTGATGACACGCTTGATAATAGCGGCATTTTCCCTGCCTGTTGGCGTTTTGCCTGGACGGAGGATGGCAGTAATCAGCTTGCCACTGAGACCTTCAAAAATCAGCAAAGGCAGATAACAGTAGTCCTGATATTTGGCATTAAACAAATTCATTTGCTGCGATCCGTGGGTAATGGCCGGTGTGTGATCAAGATCGATCACGATAGCCATAGGTGGCAAGTCATAACTGGCGATAAAATGATGCACAAATGCTTCAGCCATTTGATAGATATCTTTGCGCCGCATGGACTTCCCGAGCCGTGTGTAGGTGGGAGATGAAGCCAGGTGGTTATCATCATCCAAAGGGTTTCGTCCGGTAGCCAGCTTTAACATGGGGTCTTTACGGAGGCGGTTGCTGTCGTTGGCATCCTCATAACCGCAAGCCATTTGCAAAATTCGCTGAACCAGGAGGTTTTGCAGAGAGTGGTCAATGTAGGATGGGTGACGCTTGTCATCAATGGCCTGGGTCAGTCTGGAAATAAGTCCGCTATGCAATATGGTTTCCCGTAACAGCAGAGCCCCAAAATCTGAAGATAACTCTCCACCATTGAAGTCCGCACGGATAGTTTTACCATTTGAAGGATGAAAGCGAAGCTGCTCTTGTGTAGATTGGGTCATGGCAAGTTCCGGTTTGCTTTTTCCGAAGCATTTTTTTGTCAATCCAATCGTACCAACAGATTGGACGGAACTTGCCTTTATTTATGAAATATCCGGGTTAGGGCGTATGCGGTATTAATCCGGATTTCTCCGGGCTATCCCCCACTACCGGGCAGATTCCTACGTGTTACGCACCCGTCCGCCGCTCGTCAGCATCTAGCAAGCTAGATCTGTTACCGCTCGACTTGCATGTGTTAGGCCTGCCGCCAGCGTTCAATCTGAGCCATGATCAAACTCTTCAGTTTAAATCGTCACATTTTTCTTACGAAAAATGTAATGCTCATTCAGTTAAACGTACATGTTAAATTAACGAGTATGTTCACTCATGAATTCGCATCAAAATATATTACAAAAAAGCGTAGCTTTTTTGTGACTGATGCCATCACACAAGCGCCCACACGAATTATCTGATACTTTATTAAAGAACTCGGTTCAATCAAGGGGTTGAACCGGCTGATTCAGCAGAGAGCCATTAGCCCGTAGAAAGTGCCGATCAGCAAGGCCGCCTATCTTAATGCGACGACTGTCGTTGTCAAGCATTCTTTTCAACACGCTTAGTTAAAAGCAAAAAGAAGCCATCCAACCCGCCAACCATGCTTAGCCCGGATATTTCATAAATAAAGGCAAGTTCCGCCCAACCACTTGATATGATTGGGTCGACCAAAAAAATGCTTCGGAAAAAGCAAACCGGAACTTGCCATGACTCAATCTACACAAGAACAGCTTCGTTTTCACCCCTCAAATGGCAAAACTGTCCGTGCCGACTTCAATGGCGGGGCGTTATCTTCAGATTTTGGTGCGCTTTTGTTACGGGAAACCCTGCTGCATAGCGGACTTATTTCCAGGCTGAGCCAGAGCATTGATGACAAGCGCCACCCAGCCTACATTGACCACTCCCTGCAAGACCTTCTGGTTCAGCGAATCTTGCAAATGGCTTGTGGTTATGAGGATGCTAACGACAGCAACCGCCTGCGCAAAGACCCAATGCTCAAGCTGGCTGTCGGAAAAAATCCTTTGGATGAGGATAACCATATGGCGTCTTCCCCCACCTACACACGACTGGGGCAGTCCATGCGGCGCAAGGATATTTATCGGATGGCCGAGGCGTTTGTTCACCATTTTATCGCCAGTTACGACGTGCCGCCCATGGCTATTGTGATTGATCTTGATCACACGCCCGCCATTACTCATGGTGGTCAGCAAATGAATCTGTTTAACGCAAAATATCAGGATTATTGTTACCTGCCTTTACTGGTTTTTGAAGGGCTCAGTGGCAAGCTGATCACGGCTATCCTGCGTCCGGGCAAGACCCCGACAGGCAAGGAAAACGCTGCTATTCTCAAGCGCATCATCACGCTCATCCGTAAACGGTGGCCGAAAACCCATTTGCTGGTACGTGGTGACAGTCATTTTGCCCAACCTGAATTAATGCATATTGTTCAGGCTAACAAGCATTCTGATTATGTGCTGGGCAAGGGTGCTGGTCATAAAACAGCCTTACGCCCCAAAGCCAAAGAGCTGCTGGGTGAGGCTCGTCAGGCTCTCAAGACCAAAACGGCGCTGGCAAAGTTGAACGATATGCCAGAGCCTGAGCGACTCAGGCTGTACGGAGAGGCCGACTATCAGGCTAAAAGCTGGAAGGGGCTGGATACCCGGATAATCTATAAGGCCGAGGTTAACCAGAAAGGCGACAATCCCCGCTTTATTGTCACATCGATCAAAGAGGCTTCCTCTGAGGTGATTTATGAAGATTTGTACTGCCCAAGGGGGCAGGATGAGAATTTCATTAAGCACCTGAAAAGCGACCTGTCCGGTGACAGGTTGTCGGATCAACGCTTTCTGGCAAATCACCTGAGGCTATTTTATGCCTGTGCGGCTTACGTCTTGCACTACGAGTTAAGAATCAAGGCTCTGAAAGGAACAGAGCTGGAGAAAGCCCAGCCATCAACGGTGATAACAAAGCTCTGCAAAGTAGCGGTCAAAGTGGTTGAGTACAAAGACCGAATCAAACTACACCTACCCCGCTGCTGCCCGTTCAAGAAGCTTTTACAGCATGTAACGGAGGTCTTTTATCTAATGCCGCTGCCTCGGCCCGGATAGTACTCTTAATAACGCCCAATCTAATCAAATGGTGACCAGACGAGAGTAGTTTGGGGTATTCATTTGTCCTGAAAAAGCCAAATTGACTGATAATTATTCAGATTGGAGCCGAGTCGGAGCCTGAAGAGCTTTTGTCACAGAAAATAAAGCAGCAGCCCCACAGCAAAGTCAAAATTGAGTGGTCTGGGGTGGTGTTTCTGCTGCTTTATGAAATATCCGGGTTAGTCAGCGGAGACGCATTATACACACTCATATAAAGAGATCAATACAAGCCTCACAAATAAAAAAAACTGCTGAAAGCGGCAGTTTTTTTACAGGCTGTGATGGTTTGAAGGTTCTTAGGCCATTATGGAACCCTTTACTTTTTTCATCGCATTTTTTTCAAGCTGCCTGATTCGTTCTGCAGAAACTCCATATTCAGCTGCAAGCTCATGCAGTGTTGCCTTGCCCTCATTTAGCCACCTCCTCTCAAGGATGTCACGGCTACGCTCATCCAATAAAGCAAGAGCCTGCCTTAACTTACTGACTGAGGATTCAGACCAGTCTGCATCTTCAAGCTGTGTGGCCGGATCAAAACGCCTGTCTTCCAGATAGTGAGACGGAGCCTGATAGGAGCTATCATCGTCATCATCGGCATAACCATCAAAGGCTGTATCCTGGCCAGCCATTCGCCCTTCCATCTCCCTGACAACTTTGGCCTCTACACCAAGATCCTTCGCTACGGCCTCAACTTCTTCATTATTAAGCCATGCCAGTCTTTTTTTAGAACTTCTCAGATTGAAAAACAGTTTGCGCTGCGCCTTGGTGGTTGCAACTTTGACTATGCGCCAGTTACGCAAAATAAATTCATGAATTTCTGCCTTAACCCAGTGAACAGCAAAGGAAACAAGCCGAACACCCACTTCAGGGTTAAAGCGCTTAACCGCTTTCATCAAGCCCACATTGCCTTCCTGGATGAGATCAGACATTGGCAACCCATAGCCTGAATAGCTTTTGGCAATATGAACAACAAAACGTAAATGAGACATAACCAGCTGTCTGGCTGCCTCCAGATCATTGTTATAGTAGAGACGCTCGGCCAGCTTGCGTTCCTGCTCAACAGACAACACAGCAATAGTGCTAACAGCCTGAACGTACGCCTCAAGATTACGCCCCGGTACTAACATATCTACTGGCTGTATACTGGTTCCCATAACTGACTCCGACAAAATACTTTCAATACTCCTGACTTGATTAAAACAGCAAAAGTTCCCTTACTCGCTTAATAGTATATCAAACTCAAAAGGGGCTAGCGTTAATGAATTTACAGGATTTTTTCATACTTTCCCGGTAATTAACAAGGCTCAAGCTTTTTTAAATGTTTGAAGCAGCTAGCCATCGCACCCAGAATACCTAATAACACGCCAGAGCCTAGCAGAGCAAAAAACATCTGCCAGCCGGGTTCAGCCAACGTAAAAGATTGACTATAAAGCCCTGCCAAAGACATGACCGAAGGAAGCAGCGCAATCAGGGTTCCCCAGGTAATCATTACAGCCAGCAAAGCACCGAGCAAACCATAGAGCATGCCGGTGTAGAGAAAAGGCAGCATAATAAATCCATCAGTTCCTCCAACCAGCTTTACCACGGTTATCTCCTGCTTCCGGGCCTCAATACTTAAACCCACTGTATTGCTAATGGCAAGCCAAACCGTTAGACCTAAAAGTAACGCCAGAGCAATTGAAACCCTCTCCAGAAACTCCGTAATAGACAGCAAACGCTGAACCCATTTTTTATCCAGCCGTACCTGCTCTACCCCTGGCAATGCCTGTAACCGGCCAACCAGCTGATCAAGGGCATTATAGGAAATACCTGCCGGAGCACTCAGCTGCAATACGCCTGGCAAGGGATTAAAACCAAGTTCAGATACAATATTGCCAATTCCCACACTCTTTTGGAAAGACAAAAGTCCTTGTTCGGGAGAAATATAAACAGGCTCATCACCGGAGATTTTCAGAACCTCCCCCTGAAGATCTTTGACTTTTGCAGCATTTATTTCAGTGGACAGGTACAACGAAATTTTAGGATTACCATCCCACCCTTCAGCCAAGACCTGAATATTATTCACCAGAAGATAAAAAAGGGCGGGCAAGGTAAAGGCCAGGGCAATCATAAGGCAATTCATAAAACTGGCAACAGGTGCCTTAATAAGACGCCTGAACGCTTCTATGGCCATATGGTAATGAAGCCCCAGAAGATACCCATAAGAAAGCAACCCTGTGGTCTGCCGTTCCGCTCCCCTTAACGACTCTTTATCAGAAGATACCGACTTATCCACTGATCGTTTTCTACCCGTTTTCTTCCTTGAATTCTTCCCAGGAAAAAGACTCATTGTACCTCCTGATCACCCACCAGGCGCCCACTATCCAATGTAAGAATACGGTGATGCATACGGGCAACCAGCGCAAGGTCATGACTGGCAATTAGCGCAGTTACACCAATTTGGTTGAAATTTTGAAATAACTTCATTATTTCGCTGGAGAGCTGCGGGTCTAAGTTACCGGTAGGTTCATCAGCAAGAATTAATGCCGGCCTGTTTACCACTGCCCTGGCCAGCCCTACCCGTTGCTGCTCCCCCCCTGACAAAGCAGAAGGAAATACTTTTTCCTTATTAAGCAAACCCACCATATCAAGAGCCGCCCTGACACGACCCGCACAATCCTTATGGGATAAGCCGGAGATAACTAAAGGTAAAGACACATTATCAAAAACAGAGCGATCAAAGAGCAACTGGTGATCCTGAAAAACAACGCCAATATTGCGCCTGAAGTAGGGAATTTGCCCCCGGCCAAGGGAGCGTACATTATGACCACCCACCCAGATATGTCCCGCAGAGGCATGCTCAAGCAACATAACCAGCTTCATCAAAGTGCTTTTACCCGCACCCGAATGACCGGTCAAAAAGGCAAGCTCACCTCTTTTCAGGTGAAAACTCACCTGTTCAAGGCCTACATGCCCACCAGGATAGCGCTTGCTAACATTATCAAACCGGATCATTCAACGCTTCGCCCTTCAATCCCTGCCAATACAATGCATTACCTGATTAATTGATTAATCACTTATTACTATCAAAGAGTGCATCCACAAACTCATTGGCAGCAAAGGGCCTGAGATCGTCGATTTGCTCACCAACACCCAAAAACCGGATCGGCAACTGCATTTGCCGTGATAGCGCAAAAATAACCCCGCCCTTGGCTGTCCCATCCAGCTTGGTCAATGCCATTCCAGTCAGGCCAACAGATTCATGGAAAAGCTTAGCCTGGCTCAAGGCATTCTGGCCTGTACCCGCATCAAGTACCAGTAGCAGTTCGTGGGGTGCCGATGCATCCAGCTTACCAAGAACCCGCTTTACTTTTTTAAGCTCTTCCATCAGGTTTTCTTTGTTATGCAGGCGCCCGGCAGTATCAGCAATCAGGACGTCCGCTCCCCGCGCCTTGGCCGCCTCAAAGGCATCAAAGACAACAGAGGCACTGTCAGCTCCGGTATGCTGGGCAATAACAGGTATACGATTCCTTTCTCCCCAAACCTGCAGCTGCTCAACTGCCGCCGCACGGAAGGTATCACCCGCAGCCAGCATCACATTCTTACCCTGCTTTTGCAGGCGGCTCGCCAGCTTGCCAATGGTGGTGGTTTTGCCCACGCCGTTAACGCCGACCACCAGAATAACATAAGGTTTTTTCTGGTCACCGATCACCAGTGGCTTATCTGCCGGTTCCAGAATACCTCTAAGCTCTGCCTTAAGGGCTTCAATCAAGGCATCAGCATCATCAAGCTCTTTATATTTGACCCTTTGCGTCAGCTTTTCGATGATCTCACTGGTTGCCTCAACACCGACATCTGCCACTAACAACTGTGTTTCCAGTTCTTCCAGCAAATCATCATCAATTTCCTTCTTGCCGATGAAAAGCTCGGTAACACCTTCCACAAGGACGCTGCGAGTCTTGCTTAACCCTTTGCGCATTCGGGCAAAAAAGCCACCACCCTCAGGTTCAGGCGCAGAATCCCGGCTATCCTCTGTCGTGATCTCTACAGGGGAAGGACGGGTTTCCAAAGAAGCCGCAACAGGCTCCTCTGGCTTAACAGATTCAGTTTCATCAACGGTTTGTTCTACCCTGGAAACAACGTCACTGGGCTCAGCTTTTTTTTCCGCCGTTTCCACAACAACGGAAGGCGCCTTTATTTCGCCTGCCTCAGGCTCTGCGGTAGCTTGTTGCTGACTGAATTCAGCACCTTTGGCAGCCTCGGGCTCCGCTATTTTTTCTTGAGCTGGCGTTTCAATTAAAGCTTCAGGTGCCTTCCCGGACAGGGTGTCTACAGCCTTTTCGACCTTCTCTCCAACCTCACTGGTACGCTGCTGTACCACAGGGTCAGCAGTGGCAGGCTGTTCACTTTCCGGGCTTTCAGCCGGCTTCTCAAACTTTTGCCTCATTCGGGCAAAAAGTCCCAGCTTACCTTCTCCCACACTGGCCGAACCTTCCACGGAAGCTTCGTTCTTGGCAATATCCTGCTTTACAGAAGAATCATCCTTACTCAAGCCATCAGCAGCCTGACTTCGCTCAACTTCAGCCGGTTTTGACAGATCGTCTTTGACCTCAGGGGTATCCTGGATCTGTTCTACAGACTCTTCAGACTGACCCTGCTCTTCACGCCGTCCCCAGGGCCAGATGCGCCGTTTGGCTGCTTTCTCATCATCGTTGCGAGAACCGAACATAAACTACTTCATTCAGAATTGTTAATAAATCCACCACCAGGTGCTGCTAAGCCATATGCAAGCCAAACAGCCCCTGAAACCAGGCTTGAGCCCATTTAGAGGGTGCAGTAAAGGAACCATACTTAACCAGGACACTATCCCGGACATTCCCGGCCTTGACCGCTTAGTTACTACACCTCTGCGGAGGAAATGACAGTCGGGGTAATCCTATCCTAATTCAAACTTTCAAGAAACGACGTTTCTCAATTCAGGGGCAACAAAATAATAATCCATTTACCGCTTACCCTAGGGGCTGTTGATGTTTTATCGCGAACTCAGTGGTTCGTAAAGCGGCCTTACGCAAGGCGAACTGGTGCAGCGCGTAGTTATTCTACGTCAAGCCAGTTTAACGCAGTCGGAAGGCCGCTTTACGAGCCACCCGGAGGGCCAAAGCCAGCGCTTCCGTGCCGTCGTTGCAGCAGCTTGAAAGGCATGAGCATTCCTGCGCTGCTACGCCTAGCCACGAAAACGCTGGCTTTGGCTGAGCACACGATAAAACATCAACAGCCCCTAACGGTAAAGGCCAAATGAAAAATTTAAATAATTAAGGCGGTTACGGATTTTTTACTATTTTTCTGAACTATATTTAATCCGTTTCGTCAAATTACTGGAAATCACCTGAAAACAGAGGGTACCCCTGAAGAGCACCCTCCACAGGAATAACCCTATCCAAAGTCCCTTCCCGAGAAGGAGGAATGAATGAAAAAAAACACTCCGGTGGTATTTCTGCCAATTATTGCCGCCATCCTGGCTCTGGCCGGAGGGTGTGGCAAACAGGACAGTTCACCAACAACGCTAGTATCCAGCGACAAAAAGCATACACAAGAAGAAGCTTACGACTGCTCATCCCTTGACCGCAGCAATCCATTAAAACAAAGCTGGTGTGAAGCTCATGCAGCCTTTGACAAAAGGGAAGACCTTAAGATTGGCAGTGATGCTTTTAAACAATACCTTAGCGGATATCGACATGGTATCAATGATGCCCGGCTTGCCCAATCAAGTCGTATCCCCAGGGTGCCCGATGCTTCCCGCAAGGAATCTTCCGAGGATGCCGGGTATCGCGATGGTTATCAGTCCGTCATTACCCAGTTAGGGCTTCTTGAGTTTGATTGCGCCATCAGTGGCGAACCCAGTGAATACCGTGAACGCTGGTGTGAAGCTGCAGACTCTTACCGGCTGGCTGGCATCGGTGGAGACAACCCCTTCCTGAGAGGGCGGTATATCGATGGCTACATGGCTGGCGGCCGGGTAGCACTGACAGTACCCACTTCCATGGAGTCTTTTTTCAGCGGGGATACCCCAGAGGGCAAACAGCCTGCCATTGTCCAGCCTGAAGGTGCGCTTGAGGGAACAGAGCTGGCGTTTTACCGCGGGTTTGATGAAGGCTATAAGGCTATGATTGCCAGCATAAGAGAGTCCATCAACCAGGTTATGGAACAAATGCAGGCACCTAACAACATGCAGTTTCCAGATGGCATGTCGCCTCCTCCACCTGAGGAATAGAAAACAGGGAATAGATAGCATGAAGGATCTCCTCTCTATTTCCCATTAACCGTCTCCATTGCCTCTATCCAAGGGGCATTATCATGATGAACCAGCGATTCGTTAGTAAAATTTTATAGCCAGGAAATCATGGTTTAAAATAGTGAAAGGAGGAAGATAATAACAATCAATAGCAAGGGGTGACTATGCCAAAAGCGGTCTTTTCCATCCACCTTAACTCAGAACAAGTACTTCAGTACTATAAAGGTCTAAAACAGCGGGTTCAGGTTACCACGACGGATGGGCAATCCATGAGCCTGCCCTATGATATTTTGCTTAACTTCGTCACCAGAGAGGGGATTTACGGAACCTTCGAAATCACCTATGGCAGTGATGGCAAACTGGGAGAGCTGAAAAGGCTATAATACCCATCTTTCTTTGCAAGGCGCCATTGGGAATTAAAAGATGAGACAGGGACAACCACTGAAGGAAACTGCGGCCTGTTCATCCTTGGAACAGCCTGCCGTACACTACGGTTCCTTCGCAAGGAACCGTTTTTCCGGCTTACCATACTACCCGGCATCAGGCGGCGGCAGTAATAATCTCGTACTTCGCCAGCAATTCTTCTGGCGTTTCCTCATGGTTCGGATCTTTGGGTATACAGTCTACAGGACACACCTGCTGGCATTGTGGCTCATCGTAATGCCCAACACATTCTGTGCACAGGTTTGGGTCAATCTCATACATCTCCTCACCAGGAGAAATCGCACTATTGGGACACTCTGGCTCACACACATCGCAGTTGATGCAATCGTCAGTAATTACCAAAGCCATATTATACCTCCAGGGCCAAGCAGTTATTGCTTACCCAAATCTGCCAGTGAGCGCTTCTTCTACGCAAGGCGCAACAAATTTTGATACATCGCCGCCAAGGGACGCTATTTCACGTACCAAAGTAGATGAAATATAGGAGTACTGCTCTGCTGGCGTCAGAAACATGCTTTCGACCTGAGGTGCCAAAACCCGGTTCATATTGGCCATCTGAAACTCATATTCAAAGTCAGATACGGCACGAAGGCCACGTAGAATAACATGAGCCTTTTGCTCCACCAGGAAATCTGCCAAAAGGGATCTGAACCCTGTTACTTCAACATTATCCAGATGAGCAGTCACTTCTTCAGCCAGCCTGATCCGTTCTGCCATATCAAACACAGGTTTTTTCTTCGGACTTTCTGCAACAGCAATAACAATCCTGTCAAACAGCTTTGCAGCCCTTTCCACCAAGTCCATATGGCCTTTAGTGATTGGGTCAAAAGTTCCCGGATAAATTACCTTAACCATCAAAAATGACTTTCCCGCCGGTGACTGGCTTGTCTGTAAAACATCAAATGAAGTTGCTCCCAAAGCCTGTTCATCATCTTTTGTGAGCAACAAACGACTGATAGTATCGAAATCAAGGGAACGGTACAAATAGGGGAAATACCAGATCATTTAGGGAGATAGGGAATCCTGGGTTCGTTCCCGAACTCTTGGGAATACCTACTTCGCCAAGCTATAACAGTTGGAGGTATCCGTATAGGCTGTCGCAAAAGAGTAAAAAGCCCTACTTTTTATCTACAAGGTTGGATTTCGCGACAGCCTCAGGATACTGGGAATGATCCGAATAGCATATCCAGGTCAGGTCAAAAATTTAACCAGTAATTTTTTCAGGAAACTGTTATAGGGTGGATAGACCATTTTGGCTGAATTAGCGCGGCCTTTGGTTAACACTGATTTTGCCTTGCTAAACGTCATAAATCCTTCATGACCATGATAGTGCCCCATTCCCGAAGGCCCAATACCGCCAAAGGGCATATCATCAACAGCCACGTGCATAACAGTGTCATTAACCGCCACGCCTCCGGAGTGAGTCTCGGCAAGAACCCGTTCCTGCCTGGCCTTGTCAGAACCAAAGTAATACAGCGCTAATGGACGGGGTTTTGACCGGATATAATCAATAGCCTCACCCAAATCATCAATAGCAATAACCGGTAATAAAGGCCCAAAAATCTCTTCCTGCATGACAGTCATTTCATCGGTAGGGTTCAGGATAAGATGAGGAACCATACGACGACTGCCGTCATTAACCACCTCGTCGGAAACCGGACGAATATCAGCCCCCTTAGCCCGGGCATCCTCAAGGTGGGCCTGAAGCCTCTGATATTGACGATCATTAATCACGGCAGAGTATTCATTATTACCACCAACCGAGGGATACATAGCCTTGAAGGCTTTTTGATAACCCTGAACAAATCCCTCAATAGTATCTCTCTGAATCAACAGGTAGTCCGGTGCAATACACGTCTGCCCGGAGTTAATGGACTTGCCAAAGCAAATACGCTGGGCGGATTCCTCTACGGGGAAATCACTTTCCACAATAACAGGAGACTTACCTCCCAGTTCCAGGGTCACAGGGGTCAGATTTTTTGCTGCGGCCGCCATTACCTGCCGGCCCACCTGGGTAGACCCTGTAAATAGCAAATGATCGAAGGGAAGTGCAGTAAATGCCACCGCAACGTCGGCTTCACCGGTTACAACACTCACCTGGTCTTCAGGAAAGGTGTTTTGAATAATTTCGGCAAAAACGGCAGATGTCCCGGGTGTATACTCAGACATCTTAATCATGGCCCTATTACCCGCAGCCAGAGCGGTTACAAGAGGAACCGCACCCAGTTGTATCGGGTAATTCCAGGGTACTACAATACCAACCACACCCAGGGGCTGATAAACCACTTTGGCAGAGGCGGGCTGTAACTGAAAGCCCACATGCCGCTTGCTGGGGCGCATCCATTTGCGAAGATTACGGATACTGTACTTAATCGCTTCAAGTACAGGCATAAACTCCGCTAACAGGGTTTCATTCCGGGCGCGTCCCCCAAAGTCTTCATGGATAGCATTGATCAGTGCTTCCTTATTATCAAGCAGTGCTTTTTGTAGCTTTTTCAACCGGGCAACCCGCTCCTCCCTCGATGGACACGGGTCTTTTAAAAATGCCTGCCGTTGTGAATCAAACAAGCCTTTCAGCTTCTCTTCCAACTGACTACCTGATGCCTCAGTGTGTATTAACGTCACTTTTGTCGCCACCGCCTGTTCACGCTGTGTCTCCAGAGCCGTATCACTCATAACCTTCAACTGCCTTATTATTCTTGTTATTTTTTGCCATTAGAGTATTTACCCTAGATTAACAGTGAGTCAAATTTTTCTTAGAGACAGCTGCACTTATTGCTTGAATCCAGCATAGCGTGGCTTTAAAGACTATTTGCTTATTTCCCTTATTTGAGAGGGCAGGCTCCCAAGATGGAGTAAGGGAGCCCACATTTCGGATAACTCAGAGACTGTTGAGTTTACTGTTAGCCAGCTCTACATGCACGACCTTCAACAAACCCGGTCAGCCTTATAGTAAGCCTTTCCTGTATCAATACCGTTATCAAACTGTGTTTGTCCGGTACGATCAGAGCGAGCCATATTTTCCAGCTTCGCGGCAGTTTCTGCAGGTAATAAGTGGTCAACAGCCGCCTTTTCTTCCAGCAATTCCTGCTCGGTTTTTTTCATCATCTGCTCACCGTATTTATTCACTGGCAGATTCTGGACAATCTGATAGCTGCCAAATTCACAGATAACCGGGAAGGAATAATAAATGCCTTTAGCCACTCCGTAGCTGCCATCAGAAATGATCCCCATACTGACCACAGTACCCTCACTACCCAAAGCCCAGTCATGCATGTGATCAAGGGCAGCCTGGGCGGCAGACGCTGCACTGGACATACCCCTGGCTTCAATAATTTCAGCACCGCGCTTCTGAATACGGGGCGTGTATTCATCCTTGTACCACTGGGGGTCAATCTGATCGATAACAGGCTCTTCACCCAAAACACGGGCATGATGAAGATCCGGATACATGGTGGGTGAGTGGTTACCCCAGATACATACCCCATCAATATCTGACGGGTTAACGCCCAGTTTATTGCCCAGGATGCCCTTGGCTCGATTATGATCCAGGCGGGTCATGGCACAAAACTGGGCCGGGCTAAGATCAGGCGCATTACGAGCCAGGATCAGGCAGTTGGTATTGGCCGGGTTACCCACCACCAGTGCTTTGACATCCCGGTTAGCCACTTCATTCAGAGCCTTACCCTGCTCTGCAAAAATTTTGGCATTGGCTTCCAGCAGGTCCGCCCGCTCCATCCCTTTAGTACGGGGACGGGCACCCACCAGCAAAGCATAGTGAACCCCTTTAAACCCTTCAAAGGGGCTATCGTGCAAGGATATACCGTGAACCAGGGGAAATGCGCAGTCTTCCAGCTCCATGGCTACGCCTCGAAGTTTATCCATGGCCTGGGGTATTTCCACCAGTTGAAGGATCACCGGTTGATCAGTACCCAGCATCTCACCGGCAGCAATCTTGAACAGCAGTGAATAGCTAATATTGCCTGCTGCACCAGTCACGGCGATACGGACAGGTTGTTTCATGGAACCGCTCCTTATTAAAGTTTTGGGCTCTAACCGGATATCCGGCTGTTATTATTTTATAGGCGGTGGACAGGTTAACCAGTCAAGCCAATGAAGTCCACCGACCAACTCAATCAAGGACAGCTTTCCGAAACACCACCCACTGTCACTGAGTAGTCCAAAGACTGTATCGAACCTGTCCAGCCACCTTCTCCTTAAACTGACACCAGTCTTGAGGGAGGGCATCCAGGGATAACTCCTTTTCCACTTCAATATAAATAATGGTTTCATTATTAAGGTAGCCATTTTCCTGCAACAAATCACAGGTTTGGTTAAGCAGCCCTTTTCTAAAGGGTGGATCCAGAAAGATGATATCAAAGGACTGACTCGCCCGCTGTGACAGCCAGCTTAAACTATCCGTATTCATTACCTGACCATGACTGGCTGATAGCAGTGCCAGATTGTCAATCAGTACCCGGGCCGCAGAAGGGGCTTTCTCAATCATTACCGCCTCTTTGGCACCCCGGGACAAGGCTTCCAGTGAAAGGGCTCCTGTACCACTAAAACAATCCAAAACCCTGGCGCCAGGGATATAAGGAGCCAGCCAGTTAAAAACAGTCTCCCTGACCCGGTCGGAGGTTGGCCGCAAACCTTCAATGTCAGCAACAGGAAGCTTTCTCCCCCGCCACTCCCCCCCAATGATTCTTAACTGCCCACAGCCACCATGGCGAGTATTGGTTTTACGACGCATTAGAGGTATCCAGGATAAAAGCATTGGATTATGCCGGATGACTCATTATTCATCAAAGCTTGATGTTAAGGCCTGGTATAATTGATCGTCAGTGTACATTTTCATTTTTTATATTTTTTTCATTATTTTGGTTTTTATCCTTCGCCAGCTTTTCACGCAACAGGGCTTCCAGCTTCCGCCGTTCTTCCATAACCTGCGACTGTAGCATAAGGCCATGCAGTTCCGGATCATTTTTATCTTTAAGCCGATCAATATACAAAATACCGTTCAGATGGTCGGTTTCATGCTGAAAAACCTGGGCAAATAAACCGGTTGCCTTTCCCTCAACCCGCTTGCCTTCCAGGGTATAGTAACGGTAATTGATTGAGGGGTATCTCGGCACACACTTGCTATAGAAATGGGGTACAGAAAAACAGCCTTCCGGCATTAACACTTTTTTATCTTCGGTGGGCGTATACTCAGGGTTTACTACCACAGTCCAGGGTATACTTCGCTGTCCAGGAGTTGCCGGTACCTGAAATACAAACACCCGTTCACTAATACCAATCTGGGGCGCAGCCAGCCCCACTGCATCGGTTCCCGTTTTTGCACTAACCAACAGTTTATTAGCAGTATCCCTGGTTTCTTTCGCAAGGGGGTCAACGGGTTCCGCTTTTTTTCTTAACAGCGGTCCGATATAAGCTGTTTCATTAATGTAAATGGTTTGTAATGAGTGATATTCTACGTCCTCTCCATCTCCATAAGAAAAATCTGTCATAACAGCTGCGGGAATAATTAAACTGTACAGACATGATTTAATTATTACCCGCCTTATTTTATAACCCAGCATTATATAAACTACCTTTCCCAGCTACCCCATCAGACATATTTATTATTTAAAGTAGATAATAAAAACAGAAATAGAGAATATAGCAAACATCTGATTAAATCTTAGAATTTTATTAACTGTCCAGCTTTTCAATTAGGAAAACCCATACATTCTCCCCCTTGCATTTCACTACGCCTATTGATAAAAACTACAGCGTCAGTCTATTTATATTTTTGCAGTCATTCTGGGAGTTTTAATAGAAGACAATGAACGAAAATAATGCAGTAGAAAACGTAACTAATGGGGCTGTGCATTGGTTTGTCAGTCATCAGGAACTATTAATTCGCTACAGCGAGGGTATTATTACTGCGATTCTGATCCTGATTGTCGGTAACTGGGTCGCAAAAAAAATTGCCCGATCTGTGGGCAGGCTTATGCAGAAAAAACAACTTGATGGCACCGTCGTTGATTTTGTTCAACATCTGTTACGTTATATCTTGCTTCTTATCGTACTGATTGCAGCGCTGGGCCGTATAGGTGTGGAAACCGCCTCCATCGTTGCTGTTGTGGGTGCTGCGGGTCTGGCCATTGGTCTGGCGCTACAGGGATCACTATCCAACTTTGCAGCAGGCGTATTGATTGTGACATTCCGCCCATTCAAGTCCGGTGACTATGTTGATATTGGCGGCGTAGCCGGTTCAGTAACATCCATCCAGATATTTTCTACGGTGCTGACAACCCCTGACAATAAAATGGTTGTTGTGCCGAACGGCACTGTAATCTCAAGCCCTATAACCAACTACTCTAAATATGACACCCGTCGTATCGATTATGTTATTGGCGTTTCCTATAATGCAGATCTGCAAAAAACAAAGACCACTTTAACCCGGGCCGTTAAAGCTGATTCCCGTGTTCTTAAAGAGCCAGGGGTTACTGTTGGTGTCCACGCCCTGGCCGACTCATCAGTAAATTTTGTAGTACGTCCCTGGGTAAAAACCAGCGATTACTGGGATGTCTATTTCGATTTACTTCAGGCCATCAAGGAAGAACTGGATAAAGAGGGTATTGAAATACCCTTCCCACAGATGGATGTTCACTTCAATTCTTCAACGGCCGTTGCACCTACTTCTAAGGTTGAAATGCGAAATATTGCTTAAACAAGCTAAGCGTCTCGCTCCCAGCGTCCCGAGAGTGTCGCAAAACTAAATGCAGCGTGAACAAAACGAGATTGATTCTCTTTTTTTTAACCACAGCACCCTAAAGGGCATAATAAAGACACGGAGGCACAGAGTTTTTATATCTTTAAACTATAAATCTCCGTGCCTTTCTGTCTTTATTATGCCCTTTAGGGTGCCGTGGTTAATAAAAATAACTTTTGCGACAGCCTAAATGCATACGAATGTTTCAACCTACCCAATAGCTGTATGAGCTGTATGGATATTCACACGTCCCTGCACTAAGAAGGCACAAAGGGATAACCAACAGCTATTCCCGTGACATCAATTAAATCACTGCAACAGCAAGGCTTACAGTAAATTCCAAATGGAGTGATTTCGCACAAAATAACGTCTACTTTTGATAGGGATACTTTATCAATGGCTGTCTCTCATGGCTTATCCATTCCAAAAAAGTCGTAAGCATCTTTGTGCAAACAGTTTAATTACTACGATTTCTGAAAGTTATGAGCAAATTCCAGATGTCCGACCAAACAAGGATTCCAGAAAAATAACAATACATGATGCCTCCATGTCCGCTTTTGCCATGATGCATCTCAAGTACCCATCGCTCCTCTCGTTTGAGCGTGATAAAACAGAGCAAGAAGTAAGGCATAACCTTGAGCACCTGTATCAGATAAAAAAACGTGCTCCCTGTGATACCAGTATGCGGGAAATCCTGGATCCAATAGATCCCGTAGAGTTCAAAAAGCCTTTTAAGACATTGCTGTCTAACGTCCAAAGGGGCGGATTACTGAAGGCATTCGAATTTCACTGCGGGAACTTGAAAAATCACTACTTGCTCCCGATCGATGGAACTGGGCTATTTTACTCCTGCAATAATAAAAAACCTTGTCAGGAGTGCTGTACTAAAAATAAGGGAAAGGCCAACGAAGCTCACTACCACCAGTTAATGGCAGCATGCATTGCTCACCCGGATCAAAAAACAGTCTTGCCATTGGCACCGGAAGCCATAGTTTGCCAGGACGGTTCGACCAAAAATGACTGTGAAAAAAATGCCATTAAACGGTTGTTTGCCACCATACGAGAGCATCACCCACGTCTAAAGTTCGTTATTCTTCTGGACAGTCTTTATGCTGACAACCCCACTGTCCAACTGATTAAGAGTTATGGCTGGCATTACATCATTGTCGCGAAAGATGGCAACCATGCCTCGCTGGTTGAAGCGATGGATGAGCTGGATAAAGAAGGAAAAGTTCACCGTGCTGAAAAAGTTAATGAAGAGACTGGAATTAAGTGGTGGTTTCGCTATGCCAATGACGTCAGGCTGAACAAGGCAAAATATGCAGAACAGGTTAATGTGCTTGATTTTGTCGAAACCGATAAAAAAGGTAAACAGCATATCTGGTGCTGGGTGACTGATATTCCGCTTAACGAAGAAACCATAGAACCCGTCATGAAAGGAGGGCGCTGCCGATGGCATATTGAGAACCAGACGTTTAACACCCTGAAAAATCAAGGCTACGATCTCGAACATAACTACGGTCACGGTGAGAAGCACTTAGCCACAAATCTGGCCTATCTGACGATGCTTGCTTTTCTCGTAGATCAAATACAGGAACTGTGCTGTCCCCAGTTTCAGGAAGCTTTAAGAACCCGCTCAAAAGGAGTCCGTATAGCATTATGGAAATGGATACAGGGCTATTTTTTGCATTGGCTGATAAAAACGTGGGAGGGGCTTTTTTACACAGTAACTCATGGTATTGAAGAGAAAAGGGTGATTCCATTCGATACATCATAACCGGCCATATCGTAGCTACGTTCAGGGGTGACATTTTTTCTTTAAAGCTCCGCTTTGTTAATTGGCGGCTCAGTTTTGATCGGCTTCATTATTTTTGCTGCCTTATTGTCAATACCAACGATCATCGACGTTCATCATGCGGGAATAGCTGGATAACCAATGCTCATAAAAATTAGAATACTTTAACCTTATATTGCATGCATCAATAGATCCACACTCCAGTCTCTGTATAATCGCCTCCTTTTTAATTGTGGGACTTTTCTAACATTGTAATAATACACGACATTAATCACTCATGATGGAGTTGAATTTTGGCAGTCACACTAGACAATCAGGCACAGGCTGCAAAGTTTCTTTATCGGGCTACCTTTGGCCCAAAAGGTAGTGATGTAGCTGACCTGCTTGAGACTGGAGTAGACAACTGGTTAGAACAACAATTCAATATCCCCCCTCAACTACACCTGAATCTGGCAAGAGAATATGCAAAAGTAAATAACACGGTTACCAATAAACAGTCCAGAAGAGGAGCCTGGTGGTATCGTACCCTTTATGCTGAGGACCAGTTAAGACAAAGGGTTGCCTATGCACTTAGTGAAATTTTTGTCCTCTCAACCTTCAACGGAGGACCCAGAGATGATGAAGCGCTCATTGCCTATTACGACCTCTTGCTAAACCATGCCTCTCTGTAGGGGACAATTATCCCTAACTCTTACTGTCGCAATGAGTGGCTGGCCTTACAGGCTGGCCAAACATCTCAATATGAAACATTAATTCTGTACTGGATGAAGTACGGTCAAACAGAAGGCTTGCCAGCCACTCCAGTCCATATCGAAAAATACTATTGGCAAGGCGTCCATGTTTTAGCCTTTTGATGGGCTTAATTTCAGCACGCCATTCTCCTGTGCAGTAAGCCCAACAATAGGCAAGGGTTACAATTCCCAGCAGGCGCTCAATACGCTCTCTGTCTGACAGGTGTGTACTCTCCAGATCGAAACCTCTACCCTTTAAAGCTTGGAATAGTGTCTCAATTTCCCATCGCCTCATGTAGTCACCCAGCGCCTCCTGACCTGCTTCATTGCTGATAATGATGACGCGTTCCTGCTCTGAGCGATAACAGGAAAGAAATACACGAACACCCCAGAGTTCCCGTGCATGATTCAGATGCATGCTTTCTCCCACTTTCAGACTGAAAAATCGATACGCTTTCAATTTTTCCGTTCGATGGCGGTTCATTGTGCGGGTGTCGTTTGGAATGCGGATACGGAAAGGAATTTTCTGCGCTATCAGCCACTTTAACCATTTTTCACCCCGAAACTCACGGTCTGCGGTTAAATACTGTATACGCTCTGTACCCAGTAAGTTGATAAAACGCTTCAGCAGCGTGATTCGTTCCTCCATGCTGGACATGCCCTTTTTGGGAAGGAGCGTCCAGACAATAGGAATGGCAGTGCCTTTATAAGCAATTGCCACCATCATGATATTGATTTTGAACTTTCCAAACTGCCAGTTGGAGCGATCCAGGCACACAATCCAGTTGCCTTCAGGCACCATCCAGTCAACAACCATTCGTGCCACACAATCCAGCTCGAAGCCTTTCCACATCAGGAAACGTTTGAGGCGCTTACGTCTGGAGTCTATTTCAGTGTGGTGCCCCATCGTTTGAGCTATACGGGACAAACTGACCGTGCCAACCTGTATAAGGCCAAAGATGGCGAGAGCCATAAGGTTAATACGGGATTGATGCCAGTTAAAAGAAGCTTTAAGCTGTTTTTCCAGAGAATGAGTATGCTGCACAAAAAGTAAACTGCTTGAGGTAAAGGACTTGCAGAATACTGATTGAAAGCAGCTCATTCTCCCTCATAGATCAACGTTTACCTCAGAATTGTCCCCTACAGAGACCATGCCTTTGGTAATTTTCGTCAACTCCTGGAGCAAGTGACGCTCAGCCCGGCAATGGGCAAGTTTCTATCCCTGAATAAAAGTAAAAAAGCAAATCCCAAAAAAAATAGCTATCCCGACGAAAACTATGCCCGGGAAGTCATGCAGTTATTTACTATTGGCTTATGGGAACTGGATAGTGACGGGCAATCCGTTCTGGACTCAGATGGAAAACCCAAACCTACCTACTCCCAGCAAGATGTTGAGGAGATGGCCAGGGTTTTGACCGGATGGACCAGTAGCAATGCTATTGATCCTATGCATTCTGTTTCTCACAATCATGATATGGGACAAAAGAAAGTCCTCCATGCAATATTCCCTGAAGGACAAAGTCCAGAACAGGACTTATCCCAAGCCATGGATTTATTATTTAATCATCCTAATACGCCCACCTATTTCTCAACATTATTGATTAAAAGACTAACGACCAGTAATCCTCACAGGGCCTACATAAAAAGAGTTTCAGATGTATTTAGGGATAATGGTTATGGTGTCAGGGGTGACCTTAAAGCCGTGATTAAGGCTGTTTTACTGGATAGTGATGTCCTGGAAGGCAAAGCCATGTCTGATTACCAGAATACAGGAAATTCTTCCAATAACTTTGGCAAAGTGAAAGAGCCGGTGGTGGCCATGGCTAACCTCGCTCGGGCTCTTGAGGTAACAAGCAATCGTCCACACTGTTGGTCAGACTTTCCTGGCCTGGGCAATAATAATTTTGGACAGGCACCGTTGGAAGCACCCAGTGTTTTTAATTTTTATGAAGCTGAGTATTCACCAAAGGGGGAAATCTTTGATAAAAAACTGGTTGCTCCTGAATTTAACATTCTGAATATGTGCACATTAAGAGCCATTAGTAATCGTATGTGGGCCGTAATTGAAGGTACTGGTCACCGCAGGGGATGGAACTGGGATCGCAGTGAGTTTAAACGGGCAATCGATAACCCGGATCGCTATCTTGATCTGCTAAACCTTCGTTTTTTTGGTGGTAATATGCCATCAGATTTATCAAACTTCTTAAAAAACATGCTGTTAGAAAATCGTCAAAACGGTCAATCTGCTGACCAGCAAATCAATGACACTCTCTTTGCCATTCAATGCTCACCCGAATTCCGCTGCCAGTACTAAAGGGTATGAGATTATCACGCAGAACGTTAACAAAATTAATAGAAACCATTAAGTCTTTGATTTGAACTCGCTCCCAGGCTCCCGAGGGGATCGCAAAACCCTCAGGAGCCTGGGAACGAGAGGAAATTCTCACATGAAAATCGATAATGCCTCAAAAGCTGACTACCCTGCCTTAATTGAAATCTGGGAAAGCTCCGTTCGGGCCACTCATCACTTTTTACCTGAAGAAAATATAAAAACCTTAAAACCTCTCATTCTAGAGCACTATTTTGATGCTGTTGATTTAAGAGTCGCCAAAAATAAACCTGATAATATTGTTGGCTTTATTGGTGTCGCTGATCAAAATATAGAAATGTTATTTATATCACCAAATTACCACAATCGTGGCATCGGCTCTCTGTTATTAAAAAATGCAATTCAGTACCAATCAGCAATTAAGGTTGATGTCAATGAACAAAATCCTGATGCTATTGGTTTTTATCTGCACCAAGGCTTTGAAATTGTTAATCGCTCTCCATTAGATGATCAAGGCAACCCTTTTCCATTGTTGCATATGGAATTAAGTAACATAAGGGGTTAGGTCTTTTGTCTAGCATTGAACCAATTTATTTTGCTTCATAAACATTTTTATCTTTTAGGATTAGGATAATAACTTTTGCAATTCTCTCAATATTTTCCTCGGTATTTGTTGCCATAGGGTTGTATTTATTTATATGACTAAATTTGGTTCTAATATCTTGATCAGAAAAGTTATACCCTTTCCTCTTTATACAGTTTTTTACTTGAGATATAACTTTTTCCTTATCTGTTTCATTTGTGAGAGGCATACTTTGAGCTTGCCGCACATGCTGGTCTGGACTTGATTTTGGGGAGGGTGTGTATGAGTGCATGATGGCTGCATATTTATTAGGTTTTCCATAGCTTGTTAAAAATGAATAAAACCCATCAGTCTCTACTTCATCCATACGTCCTGTTTCTTTGAATTTTTGTTGCTGAACATCACTAACTGTCTTTCCTGCAAAATGTTTTTTTACGTCAGGGGGTAATGAGGGTAGGGCACTATCTATAGATCTCTGAGCGTTCTCTTTATTGATGCTTTCAAATTGAGTTCCTTTTCCGATAAGCCCTAGAGGAGGCATAAGTGAAGCGTGACCTTGCTTGGCATGAAATAACCTTTGTTCGTTATATTTACCAGTTCCACTGCCAACCCGGTTATCAAATTCAACACCAATAGTAATCTCTAAACTTTTATTAGGTTCCAGCATGCCAAGCCACTTTATCGTACCATTTTCTTCGCCATGATCTGAATGCCACACTACTTTTGCTCCGGGTAATATATGTGGGTCATGCATGTTGTACCAATAAACGATCCCTTTATGGGAACCATATAAAACGATATCTCTTACCATTTTATCTAACTCTGATTCGCTAAATATCTCATCGCTATTAAGTAAGGTATCTTCCTTTATACATAAAAATACAAAGCCTAAAAAGCAATCAAATGTATCGCAGTCAGGATGTTTTTTTTGTTTGTGGTATGCTCTAAGATGTTCGGGTATTTCAAGTGCCGAGCAATCGTATGCTGCGTGGATATCTTCCATATAACGTGGAAGCTTGAATTTTTTCACTCCTTGGAAGGCTATGTGTGGATACAGAGTTTGACATTGTGCAGGGTCTATTTCTATTTCAGCATAAATTTTACTAAAAAAGACTAAAGGCAACGTTAAAAAAACTATTTTTTCAAGGAAGCTAAATAAGATCATGACAGCTTACCTCCTGTTGCTTAAAGGTAGTGAGGGTACTTTATCTCTTGATCGTAGCAGCTAGCTTTTCAACACCCTGGCTGGTAATATAGCCACCGATGCCCTGCTGCACGATAGCCCTCAGTTTCAGCTCAATATCTTCTGACAGATTAGGCGCAGCCCATCTATCGGGCAACTATCAGTCCGGTAAAAACCAGCATCACCAGTTTGAAGCGGTTATAATTTTCCGAACACACAAACAAGGATAATCTTGGAACCCTACTAAGGTGTGTAGCATAATCCAATCGCTCTTTTCTCATGACTGGTATTAATCCTTGGCTCCATACCTCTTGGCGGGATAGGTCTTCACAAGCTTTGGTGCTGTGTATTATTTACAACAAAATGTAAGTTTCGATAAACCACAATGTCACAAAAGATAAAATCTCTCGATCATCTAGCCAAAGGCTTATTTTTTGCCTTTATCGCTGCCATTATCTTTGCCATGAAGCATGATCCTGAGCATACCCTTGCTGTATTCTCAGCCGATTTCTTGCAGCCGCTATTGAATTACTTCAAGGAAAGCAGGTTATTGTGGAACTCCACCATGGTGTTCTTTTTTGCTTTCTGCGCCTGTTTGAAGTTTACTTTGGCAACGCTTGAGTATATCACCAATAACAGAAGGGAAGTGTCATAGGAAAATACATGTGGTTGATTGCGAAAGAGATAAAAGTAACCTTAGGTTAAAAGCCAAAACTCTGATGAAAAGCTAAGTTATCAGCAAATTTTTATTTCTGCAGAATGAAATAAAGGTTAGTTTATGTGTTGGTTTTTTTATTCTTATATATAAAAAATATGCAATTTATTAAAAGCCTCTTTTCCCAGGGCAAAAACATGATCACAAATCAACCAGTTTAAGCACTTGCATCATGTAGTCTTCATTCCAGCCACAGGTTTTGCGCTTATTCTTGATACCGGCTTTCACCGTAGTGTCCAACTTAAGAAGATTGAGTGTCACCTGCCGGGCAACAGCTAGATTTTCTGCTGCGAACCCTTCTCTTGTCCTACAGCGGTCTTCATCAAACGCCACATCAAGCACCCAGTGTAATTGGTTTTCTATTAGCCAATGCTTCCTGGTAGCTTGAAGTACCTCGGCAGCTGATAACTGGCAGCTGCATATAAAGTAACGGATGAGTGTTTTCCCTTTACCCTTTTTGCTACTGTCTAACTGGATTGCGGCTATGGTTTTGGCTCTCCATGAGGCAGCATTGGAGTCCTCAGTAACATCATTGATAACCCAGCACCGGCGGTGCTCCATACGACCATGCTCTTTACCTTCCTGTTCCGCAAAGTAATGGTCAGGAGCATCTTCCAGATTATCTTGCCAGTATTGGTCGAAGAGTCGAGTCACTTCTCCATAGAGTTTTTTCTGGTTGCCTTTCACCGCCAGCAAGTAGTCTGCCTCTTTTTTCAGGATTGCAGTAGCAATTTTTTTCTGGCAGCCCATTGCATCGATAGTGACAAGGCTGCCACTGAGTTCAAGCAGCTTGAGCAGCTCAGGAATGGCCGTAATTTCGTTGGATTTTTCATCAACTTTATACTGACCCAGCGACAGTCCAGCCTCTGTGCACCAAGCGTTAAGCATGTGTATTGCATCTTTGCCTTTATTCCAGGCCGAACCTTTAACAGTCTTGCCATCAAGAGCAACTATCTTGCTATCAGAGAGCTCCAGTCCGGAAAGAACATCCCTAATCCACTGGATGAAGATTTTGCGAAACTCTTCCGGGTCAAGAGTGGCGAAAATACGATTGAATGTAACCGCTACTGGAATACCGCCAGGCAAGGTTAAGTGCTTACGGAGCCAGCCTTCCTTGTGCTCAGCAAACAAGCGAATGCCATTCCAATCATCTGCGCCACAGAGAATGGCACAAACTGAGATGAACATAACCTCTGCAAGAATATGTGTTGACTTCTTCGGGTCTCGTTTGTCGGTAAGCGATGTAAACTTGGAAAAAAGGGCTTTGGCAGACATCAGGCAACAGAAAAAGCATGGGATTCTACAGCTTTTGAAATCAATTTTCTGTTCAAATTCTGATCATATTTTTGCCCTGTCATATTACTCTGCATTTTAATCACTAATAGGGTTTTTATAGTTAGCCAATAAAATAGTGATGCTGTTAGATGGACATACAGGCAATATTATAGTCAGGTAATTATGATTCGGCATTAAAAACTTTTGCTTGTGAGTATGATTTTTGTTTATAGTGTCGGTAATCCTGAATGCTGGAAGACAAAGGATAAACCTCTAATCATAATTGCATAAAAGAAGCTTGTGTGGGTACTAGCTGTGAATCATCATCTATAGTCGTTATACCTTGATAGTTTTGTTGTAAACTCTGGATGTATTGAATTTTACGATCTGCTTGTGCCTGATCTGGAAGACCATGAGTTTTGGCTAACTCAATGAGTTCAATCGCCTTGTGTAAGTTTTGTTCATAAAAAAACCCTTGAGCATACATTAATCCGAGATTAAATAGAGCAGTTGGATGATTTTTACCTACCGCAAACATAAATACACTTTGTACCTCAGAAAACTTTTTTTCTCCTTCTTTTTTATTTTGTATTTTTGTGCAAACTGATGCAAGTTGAGTACAGGCTCCTAAATGTTGATTCTTAGCTGCCAAGGTATAGCATTTCACTGCATCTACAAATTGACCGCTGGAAGAGTAAATTATGCCACACTGATAGTAAGCATCTTGATAGCCTAGTTGACCAGATTTCATTAGGGTTTGAAGAGCTGTTTTTCGTTGGTTGCGCACTTTATTAATTAAACCTATATAGTAGAGAGCCTCCGCGTTTCCCTCGCCTTCAGTCATGTAATTTGCCGCTTGAAAATAGGCTAAGGCCAGCTGGTAGTTATTTAGTAAATAGGCTTCTTTGCCCCATTGTAATTGCTCTTGTATATTTCCACCAGCCCACAAACAGATGCTAAAAATAGAGACAAAGGGACAAAGTATCCAGTGGGTAGCTTTAAATAATCGCACCGTTAAGCCTCTTTTAACTGGTTCTGGAATAGAGAGTTAATAAGCTAATGCTGAGCATAGCACTTTGTGGAAGCTTATTTTATAACTTATATAAATTATAGAAGCGACAATATGAGCTAATAAAAAGACAGCCCTGACCGCCATTAAAGCAATACAGGCCATAGAACGTTACTTTAGCAGAGTGGTCGGGAGAGTCAGAAGATACCCAAAAGCGTTTCCCTTTTTCAGACCAACCATAACCATGGTCTGTGGCTTGGGGAGTGTGTGCTTCATCAATGTATATCAGCAACTTTTTTGCTGGGCGGCCTGATCAAGCAGTGGCTTTAAAGTATTTAAATATTCCTGTCGTTTTTTTCGGATAAGCACGATTGAAAAGCTGCACTTTCATGAAAGGCTATTAATTGGATTAGCTTTTGGTTAACTGTTTGATATTTAGGGTTATTTGGGTGTGAAAGGAGAATATAAGAAGGGATGAAAAAGTCCCCCCACCCTGCCGCTGTCAAGGGTTGCCCGTGGCCGTAAGGATACGGCATATTAATTCTATCTATTTGAATTATTAGGCAAGAAAACTTGGCGCTAGTCTATTTGGGCAGTGTTTTGGGCAAGGTGAAAATGCTTCTAATTTTTATTTTCCTGTGTATACGAGTTTACCATTGATGTAGTTTTTTTCGATCTGACCTGGCTGTTCTAAATAGAGCTGAACTGATTAGCCAGATACAGCGAACACCCTGCTGTATCTGCTCGATGAAATAACTATTTGCTTGTTCGCCTGGTGGCAAGTTTGAAATCTGTCATCAGACCTTTGAGGGCAGGAGAGATTGAGCCGTCAATCGCCTGCTGTATCTCTTTTTTCCAGTAATCTGTCTCCAAGGATTGTGGCTGATTTTCCAGCCAAAGTTTTACACTTTTCAAGAGCGTGATCTTGTCTGATTGGATTGACATCATCATAGTACCTTAATCCTTTAGGCTATAGTGTCTTCTGTGACACCCTATAACTTCAGCCAGAAAAATATCATCATACGTCTATTATTTAATCTGGCTATTAGCATGTGATGAGTCAACATTACATTTGTAACCTTGAACTGGGGCTGTTGGTTACAGGTTGTGCAGGTAATTGTGTTTTTCCAAAGTACAGGCAACATTCGTAATCTTTAGCTGGTCTAATAACTCTTTCAGCTCAGGTAGGTGTGTTACCTGGAAAAGAGCAATAAGTTCCTTTTTAAAGCGGCACTTGGCTTGCCTGCTTTTTCCAAGCTTCTCCTTCGTGTGGTCGTCTGGCCAGCAGTTAGCAATAGCTGCAATTGTCATAAGATATTTCGGCTTTAAGTATTGGCTGATGTAGTCAATATATACGCCTTGTCCAGAAGAAAATGTTGCTAACATTTTTGACTCTACTGAGTTTTGAATAACTGTCATGCTGCCTTTTAGACACTCTTTTGTTGTACGCTCTTTCAGGATATTAAACTTCAGCCAGCCCTGAGTTGTTGGAAGGTTTTCTGTTGACTCATAAAAGCCATTTTTCAAAGCATATCGGTCTGTTGTACTACATATTCCCCCGCCATTTTTCCCCCAAATACAATCCTGATCTGTTTTTCCAATGATGTTGCTTGGTGCCGGGAAACCTGCAAGTTCAGCAAACAACAGGTTACAGCCGGTATATCTGAGATTAGACGACTTTTCAAAATGATATTTCATAGGCACTCATGCTGACTCAATTGATACTAGCAACGCTAAGCCAGCTCGACGGGGGAGTAAAGTACAGAACGGTTATAGTTAAGTTTTGTTGTAGTTCAGTTTTTAGATAGTCACAAGCTGGGGTTTTTGTAATATGCTGTGTGCAAATAAAAACAATGCAGAGGATGGTTATGCTCTACTTTCTTGACTTTAAAGTCGATTATTCATCTGAAATGTCACAACGGGCTCTGTTTGAAATCTGGGCAGAGGAGGCTGATGCTGCTCTCTCGGCTAAAGCGGCTGGAATTGTTGTCGATTTGTGGAAGTGTGTGGGGGAAAGAAGGGTTGTATGTGTGGTTAATGTTGATAGTCCTGATGACCTGGATCGAATACTTTTTGACCTTCCGATTATGAAAAAGAATGGGCAGCATGTGCAGGTTCATGTAACTGCTCTTAGACGCTATGAAGGGTTTGCTTCTGATATTAAAGATCGGGTCAATGGTATAGCTGGATAATGTCGTTTTTTTGTAAGGAAAAACTCAAGATGGGCTTCTGATCTGGCAGTTTAATTGTGCGTCTGGTATCTATGTGTAGGGCTTGGGGCATAGTTATTGACAGCCGCCCAAAAGAAGGTGTTTATGATTGAGAGAGATATGATTCGCCGCTATATTTCAACAAACGCCAACCTTGATATCAGCTTTTCTAATCTTTTTTCCGATCGCCAGTTCCAGTGCTTTTATCTTTACTGCTTGTTAGGTGCCACAGCAGAGCAGA
This sequence comes from Endozoicomonas sp. Mp262, assembly GCF_025643335.1. Taxonomy (NCBI): domain Bacteria; kingdom Pseudomonadati; phylum Pseudomonadota; class Gammaproteobacteria; order Oceanospirillales; family Endozoicomonadaceae; genus Endozoicomonas; species Endozoicomonas sp. Mp262. The sequence goes on from NZ_CP092489.1 coordinate 286,119, forward strand.
CAGGCGAGATAATGGGGGTTACCAGTGGCACCATTGAGCAATATAGACAAAGAATAAAAAAGGTATTGAAACAGGAGGGGCTGCACCAGCAGCTATTCCCGCATGATGAACGTCGATGATCGTTGGTATTGACAATAAGGCAGCAAAAATAATGAAGCCGATCAAAACTGAGCCGCCAATTAACAAAGCGGAGCTTTAAAGAAAAAATGTCACCCCTGAACGTAGCTACGATATGGCCGGTTATGATGTATCGAATGGAATCACCCTTTTCTCTTCAATACCATGAGTTACTGTGTAAAAAAGCCCCTCCCACGTTTTTATCAGCCAATGCAAAAAATAGCCCTGTATCCATTTCCATAATGCTATACGGACTCCTTTTGAGCGGGTTCTTAAAGCTTCCTGAAACTGGGGACAGCACAGTTCCTGTATTTGATCTACGAGAAAAGCAAGCATCGTCAGATAGGCCAGATTTGTGGCTAAGTGCTTCTCACCGTGACCGTAGTTATGTTCGAGATCGTAGCCTTGATTTTTCAGGGTGTTAAACGTCTGGTTCTCAATATGCCATCGGCAGCGCCCTCCTTTCATGACGGGTTCTATGGTTTCTTCGTTAAGCGGAATATCAGTCACCCAGCACCAGATATGCTGTTTACCTTTTTTATCGGTTTCGACAAAATCAAGCACATTAACCTGTTCTGCATATTTTGCCTTGTTCAGCCTGACGTCATTGGCATAGCGAAACCACCACTTAATTCCAGTCTCTTCATTAACTTTTTCAGCACGGTGAACTTTTCCTTCTTTATCCAGCTCATCCATCGCTTCAACCAGCGAGGCATGGTTGCCATCTTTCGCGACAATGATGTAATGCCAGCCATAACTCTTAATCAGTTGGACAGTGGGGTTGTCAGCATAAAGACTGTCCAGAAGAATAACGAACTTTAGACGTGGGTGATGCTCTCGTATGGTGGCAAACAACCGTTTAATGGCATTTTTTTCACAGTCATTTTTGGTCGAACCGTCCTGGCAAACTATGGCTTCCGGTGCCAATGGCAAGACTGTTTTTTGATCCGGGTGAGCAATGCATGCTGCCATTAACTGGTGGTAGTGAGCTTCGTTGGCCTTTCCCTTATTTTTAGTACAGCACTCCTGACAAGGTTTTTTATTATTGCAGGAGTAAAATAGCCCAGTTCCATCGATCGGGAGCAAGTAGTGATTTTTCAAGTTCCCGCAGTGAAATTCGAATGCCTTCAGTAATCCGCCCCTTTGGACGTTAGACAGCAATGTCTTAAAAGGCTTTTTGAACTCTACGGGATCTATTGGATCCAGGATTTCCCGCATACTGGTATCACAGGGAGCACGTTTTTTTATCTGATACAGGTGCTCAAGGTTATGCCTTACTTCTTGCTCTGTTTTATCACGCTCAAACGAGAGGAGCGATGGGTACTTGAGATGCATCATGGCAAAAGCGGACATGGAGGCATCATGTATTGTTATTTTTCTGGAATCCTTGTTTGGTCGGACATCTGGAATTTGCTCATAACTTTCAGAAATCGTAGTAATTAAACTGTTTGCACAAAGATGCTTACGACTTTTTTGGAATGGATAAGCCATGAGAGACAGCCATTGATAAAGTATCCCTATCAAAAGTAGACGTTATTTTGTGCGAAATCACTCCATTTGGAATTTACTGTAAGCCTTGCTGTTGCAGTGATTTAATTGATGTCACGGGAATAGCTGCTGCACCAGCTTAACAATTTTGAACTATGGCGGGAGGTATACCAGCGTAATGTAATACGCCAGTACGTTGCTCCTTCCTCATCTTGTTTAACAACAAATTTTATTGATATCAGAAGTGAGTCACAGAAGCGCGACGACCCTGAGCTACTGGCTTTGTCTGATTTTTTGATTCCTGACCAGTCTCTGGATAGTAGCCTGGCTGATGTAATGACTGTACGTCAGCAACAATGCGGTTATTTATACATGATTGGTGCAACATATGATCAGATAGGGGAGCTGCTTGGCTTTAGCAGAAGTAATGCTGTTGAGCATGTGGCCCATGTCAGGGAAGGGCTTGAAGGATTTGGGATGCTGAAAGCATCAAGATTGGTAGGGTGGCTTTTCTTTTTTGCGCACAACTATATCCGGCAGGAAGTGCATCCTGAATCCCCCCTGTTAAGGCTAAACTTCAAGGATATTCGAGGGCTGCTTGGGATGAATAAAGAGCAGTTTTGTAACTGGTAATAGTCTGAAAGGGCATCAGGCACTGTGCCAAGAGTGGCAGAGTGTCTCGGATTCCTTACATGCTGTTGTATTTGATATAGTTATTGGGCATAAGAGAATAAATGATCTGCATTATAAGGATGTTTCAGTGCTCAATAACAAAAACTTTGCTGTTCTTGTCGATGGAGAAAACTGCGGCCCCAAGCAATTTTCAGGGATATTGAGGGAAGTTCAGAGGTTAGGCGTAATTGCTGTAAAGAGAGTGTATGCAGACTGGACCAACCCCGTAAGATCCTCATGGAAAGAGGTGTTGCATGCTAATGGTGCCAGGCCTGTTCAGCAGTTTGATTATGGGCATGATGCGGCTGACCATGCTTTAATCATGGATGCAATAGAAATTTTGATGAGGTCTCCAGAAATCAATGCTGTGTGTATTGCATCATCAGATAATGGATTTCAGTTTCTGGCTCAGCGCATCCGGGAAATGGGTAAATATGTTTTGGGTATCGGCAGGCGAGAACCTCCCGCGAAACACTTGATAGCGGCCTGCCATAGTTATGTGTATTACGATAACTTGCCAGATGCGAGTAACAGTGAGAGCAAGGCAGATACTCTGCCAGAGTATGATTCAAGTGTATTTTCCTTAGAGCAGTTATTTTTTAAGGCATTTTCAAATTGCTCTGAGGCGGATGATGAAATTTATCTGGGTGATCTGGGCAAGTCCCTTAAAGATATTGATCCCGCTTTTGACCCGCGCAGTTATGGCTCACAGACCTTAAAAAAGTTGATCAAAAATCACCCTGAGCTGGTAGCTATTACTGAGGAAACCAATGACCGCTGTTTCGTAAAACTAAAAAAAAAAGATAGCAAATAAAGTATGCAACTTTCAGGGAGATTAAAACGTTGGTGCGGCACTTACGGGTTTATAGAGGCGAAGGATGGATTTGATTACTTCTTCTGCAAAAGCAATATTGCTACTCATCAGCGCGAACTGCATTTCAGGCCCGGTCAGGGTTTGGTTTTTACTGTTAATAAAGTACCTGATCCTGGAGCAGAGGACTCTGCTGCAAGGTATGGAAAGGCTGGGGTAGTGACTGCTGTATGAAATGGTCAAGCAGATGAGTCATACTTCTACCTCATACTGCGCCAAATCCAGCGCAGTACCTTTTATCTCCCCACCTTGCACAAACGCTTTCAGCCCTGCCTGAACTGACTCACCTTTCACTGTCACCACAGAACCATCTCTCAACTGTGCCTGACTGGTGCCATTGCCATTGTTGGCGGTAATGGTGACTATGGTTCGGCTGCCTTCCGGGATCAGTGCCTTGAATTTTTGCCAGATGTTGGTGGTGGCCATTCTGCCTGCCTCTTCTCTATAATCCAAAACTCAGTCAGTTTTGGAGTCGTTGGTATGCTTAACTATACCGTGCTGGTAATTTTCATATTGATTAACCTATGGCTATGGTTGGGCTGTATTATGCAGGCACGAAACTCACGCATGGTAATGCCGCCGTTGGTAGCTTTAGCTATAAGTATGACCTTGATCCTAACAATCGTTCTGATTTCAGGCATTACATATCTCCACTTACTTTGGCTATCACTACTAACTATTCCTTTTTGCTTATTGCTGCTTACCACAAAGCCGGGAATCTCTTTACTGCTAGTCCTACCCGCCCTCTTCATGAAAAAATAATGACATTAATAATGCCGCTCAAGCTCAACAGTCTGAGTGACTTTCGCCACTTTGGCTTTTATCCGGGTACTGAGGCAGAGGGCTTGCCAGTTGCCCGTTATATCCTGAACCTCTACCAACTTGCCCGGTTCTATCAGGCCGGGAGCTGTTTCTGTGTCGGTTAGAGGAAGTTCGATGGTGGTGATGCTCTGGTTGCCGCCTTTGCTCAGTTCGTTTCTGCCACGTTCGGTGTTGACCTGGGTTTCGGTTAGCCAATCCTCGAATATATCGGGTGCGGGGTTATCGGCTGCGGTGCCTTGGCGTTTGACGTTGACGGATACGCCTTCATAAATACCGGATACGTAGACGGCATTGTATTCTGCTTCAGGTTGCCAGCTGGCGCTCAGGCTTATGACCATGCTGGCGGGGACGATCTTGTCCATTGTGGTTTCTGGCCAGTTCCATGGGCTTTCCGGGTAACGGGGCTGGATGGTGAGGGTGTCTGTGTTTTTATCGGGGATGATAACGGCTCCGGCAGTGCTGGCGATTCTGGCGATGACCTGCATGGCGGTCTGGTTCTGGTAGCTGAAGGTGTTGCCGGGGATGATCCAGTCTGGGGTGGTGTAGTTTCCTGTGGTTGGCCAGTTGAGGGTAAAGCCGGTATTGGTGAGTTCTTCGGTGGCGGCCTGTTTGGCGTTGATACTGGTTGTGCTGCTTTTGCTTCTCAGTGGTGCGTAGGGGGCTGCTAAAAGACTGGTTCGACTGGTGCCGTGAATAGTGTAGCGTTCCCGGTTAAATGCCCGGTCAGTGTCATAACGCTCAATCATAAACAGCCACTGCCAGCCATTAATATTCACTTCTATTTGCTTCATGCCATTACTGTCTGGCTCCACCTGTGCCAGGCTGCTTGCTCCCCATATTTCGCCCCTTAACGACCATGCAAAACTATCAATATCGAGGCTTATATCCAGTTCCCGCATTTCCAAAGGTATACGGTCGGGTAAAGTCACGACGCTGATAGTGTTCATAAGCAGGTAGGTTTCTCTAATATCGGGCTGTTGGGGTTCGGGCTTATCGGGTTGGGGTTCTGTCTCGCCGCCGTATTCACTGGTGATATGCTCATCCGTAATTTTCTGACCGAAACCCCACGGGATTTTGACCGGCTGATCCTGTGCCTGATGACTATCAAAGCGCTGGTTTAAACGGGCGTCTTTTGGGCGAATTGCCTGCTTTTCAGGGCGGACGCTAAAACGGAAGTAAACGGCAGGCGTTGATAATGGGCTATAGCGGCGATGGCTAAAGTAAAAATCAAGAAGGATTGAAGCGGCTGGCTGATAGCCTTGATATTCATCCTCTGTTTTTTCTGTAAATTCATCCACCCGGTAAAAGGATTCCGTCTGCTGTTTATCCTTTCTTGGCGGAATCTGCCAGTGGTGGTTTTTTTGTTGATCCTGATTCTGAACACTTTGATCCCATAGGCTTTGTCTATGGCTATCCATGGCCGTTAACTGAACCCACTGGTCTGCTTTTTTATTATCTTTAGGCTGAGCCGGTTTAAAGCTGGATGATACAGTGACTTCCTTATAGGCTAACCTGCCCCAGTTAAGCTGAAACAGTGCGCTGCTTGCTGTGGCGTCTTGATAATTAACTTTGTGCTCACTGTATTGTCTGCTGGCATTTAAAAACAGGCTTTCCTTGTTGATTTCACAGCCACGACCTTGACTCCATTGTGACTGGTACTGACTGACCACTGAAGGCGGTGGCAGAAAGATAACGCCAGGCTCGGGGTAAAAGGTAAAACTGGATTTAGGAAGATAAAATTCAGAAGGAAAAGCAAAGTCAGCCCTGACCGGAGGTTGGTAAGCCATAGTCTTATGATGGAGTAATTTCTGGCAGCAGTGGACCGTGGGCTAGAGGGCGGGTATAAGGCTTGGCCTTGAATTGTGCGGTGCCTATGGCTTGGTTGTTCTCGATATCAAACCACCACTGAGGCTCGGTGCTGTCACCGGTTCCGGCTACGGTGCAAATATAAATATAGCCCTGAAACTGGGCAGGGCGGATAACGTCACCTACCTGATAATCCGTGTCCGGTTGCCATAGCTGGCCATAGTTATCCATCGCTAATACCAGCACCTCCCCTTCATAGGGACTGGTATCCAGCGCATAGTCACCAGTGGCCGGATCGCTCAGGGTGCTATCCAGGACCGCGTGCCGGGTTTGCTCACTGCCTGCCACTTCCAGTAAGGACTGGGTAATGGCAAAGACCCGCCGTGATACCGGAATACCGTCTTCTGTCACTGTTCCCTGAATGGTGGTGGTGTTGCCATTGCCGGGAATAATAATCCCACCCGCTCCTCCTGTGTCATCTGGGAGACCACTGCCCTCAATCCAACTAACCCCGGAGTTAATCAGGGTTAATGGCGCATCGCCATCATAATTGGTTCGGGTACACACCAGTTTAAGGTCAGTGGCAGCACTAAAGTCTGCCTGCCATTTTCCGATGCTTAAGTGGAAGTTATCGGGAGTAGGAGAACCAGAAACAGTTTCAGGCAGAATAGCCAGGTCTTTGATAAACACATTTTTTGCCACATCAATAGTCGCATCGCCCCTGCCAATGTCTACCTTAATATATGTGTCAAAAATAGTGTCTGAAGTACTGGGATAGTAGCCCGCTGTTGTCACTGCGACAGAAGTGCCATTGATATAAATTTTTAAATTACCGTTATCGGCATATTTGCCGGGGTAATCAAAAATAGCCGCTATTTCTATAAGCTCATCAAGGGGCAAAGGATCGACGGTGGTAAACTGAAAATAGCGGGATGGATTATTATATATCTGAATTTTGCAATCCAGCTTGCCATCTGTAAGCCGAACATAGAGAGCGGTATTGCCTTCATTAGTCACTATATTCACCAAGGGGGAGTTATCAGAACCTTCCCCGCGCTCCAGCAGCATCCAGATTTTATGGCTATAACCATCATGGCTAAAATAAGGAACCCCAACATGAAAGCCAAAGGGGCTATACTGGTTTGTCTCCAGATAGCCGTCTATATTATCCTTATCAAAAAATACCCCCGCCATCAGTCTGCGTCTCCCCGAATCTGCAAGGTAAACCTGTCGTTTTTTTCTGTTCCCTGACCGGCCAGTACGGTTCGACAAATCCACAAAGGTGCCAGACAGCCATCGGTATTAAAGCGTATGGCATTACCCGCAGACCAGCCTGTACCCCAGCCTTCTTTTTTTAGAGTGAAGTAAGGGGCATTGGTTTCCGGGTTTATGGGAGCCATATCGGTGTCGGTATTGCCGGAGGCGATAATCCCCAGTTTTTCTTCCACCACCTGAAAGCTATTGGTACTGGTAAAGAGCATGGCCCACCGGCCATCGATAGCCCCTTTATTGGTGACCTCTACCGGGTAGTTAATGGTGTTGTATTGTGCGGTGGTCTGGTCGCCAATGCGTTCATCACTCCAGTTGGGAGTGCCGTTATCCCACACCTTTTGGCTATAAAAATGGTGAACCCTGGCCTGTAAATCACCATAAACCACCGCACTGCTGACCGTGGTTTCCCCGGCAGGCAAGTCCCAGGGGACAGGGGCGATAATGGACAGCTCACCGTTAATCTGCACATCACTCACCACGCTCATATGTTCCACCCGGTCTTTTGCGGTAAAAGGTGCGGTGAGTGGATTGCCTTCACCATCAATCAGGCTTAACGGATCGGCAAAAGTGATCTGTCCCGCCTCCCGGTCAACGGTATACTGATTGGTATCCAGCAAGGTGCCGTCACTATCTTCAATGATGATCTCTGCCTGATGGTTACGGCTGAGGTTAACTGCCTGACCGGCAGTAGGCGTAGCCAAATCTGTGCTACCGGTGTGATTAATCACCACAATATCGCCGGGACGAAATACCGGCACTTGGCCGTCGGGTGGTAAACGCACCGGGTCCAGTCCAATTAATCCGGCATCCAGCGGCAGACTGGTTTCCACCACACAGTTATAGCGAATGCTTTGGGGAATCACATAAATAGACTCAGCCCCATCGGTAAACTGAAGTTCACACCAGCCGGTGGCTGTATCAATTTTTCCCTGGACCTCTGCCGTATTAAACGCGCCATTAAAATCTGCGGTGGCGGTAATGATCTCCGCGTTATCTGCCCGAATCGCAGTGAGCTGCAAACTGCCAATACGAATGGGAGCGCCCGGTGTTCTGAATGAAACCGCATCGGTTTTAAAGCCCGATCGAATGGTAGCTGCGGCTTCAATAGTGACAGTGCCAGGGACTCCATCGGGATAGCTGGCTAAGGTGGCCATCCCGCCGGTGTAATCAATGGTGCCCACATTGATTCCGGCATTGGTAGCGGTGCTGACTGATTTATAAAGCAAACCATCCCGGTCAAAATAAGTATCTCCCTGCCAGCTAAAAATCAAACTACCCGGTAACAATGGGTCGGCTATTAATGGCAGCAGATCAATGGTGAGTTCAGGATTATTGATGGTTTCTATGTAAGGGCTATGGCTGAGGCTATTATCCTGGGCTTTGGCGATGACCGTTGAACCTGTAAACAGTTCTGTTTTAGTCACCGTGGTACTGGCCAGGCTAGCACCGCCAAGAGTGCCACCTCCTGTTACTGTGTATTCCGTATAGTCATAATCCTCAATAGCCTGCACACTGAAGGCACCGGTCTGGTAATCCAGGGTGCCGGTTAAGCCTTGCCAGCCTCCGGCGGTATCGTCATACAGGGTTTTGGTTTTCTGATGGGTGGTGGTATAACTCTGGAAATCTTTGGTATTGGCGGTATTGGGTACATTGCTGTCACGCTCCACCATAAACTGAAGACTGACCGAGCCGGGTAACAAAGGCGCGCCAGAAATAGTGCCGGTCATCATCCCGGCACCGTCAACAGCTACAGAAATATTCCCTCCTGCCACCTCACCTTGCTCATAACTGATCTCGATCTCAGTACCACTATCCGGCATGGCCTCCAGCTTAAAGCCCAATTCTCCCGACACATAATAAACGGTTCCTTGCCCATCCCCGGACAGCACACCATTCCCCTGATCGGTCAGGGTTTTAGTTTCAGTGCTGCTAATATACGTCACCGTCAAACTGCCGGGTTTAATACCAGGCTTTTCCGTGACATGGATAAAAGAGGGAGCATCGGCTACAGCGTCCCCGGTATGAATAGCGGTTTCATCATCATTTTGTGCCACATAGTTAAAGACTATGGCACTGTCCGGGTCTGGCATAGCATCAAGGGTGAGAGAGACACTGCCGGTGGCAAAATCCATAGTGCCGGTGCCGCTCCCTTCCAGCAGGCCATTACCGGGATCAACCAAATCCTGCCACTTGTTCAAGGCAATATAACTGATGGCAAGCGTCCCCGGTTTAGGTTTGGCCTCGGCCAGATTAAGGGTGTAGTTAAAGCCCCGGTTTTGGTTGGTAATTTCAAGGGAGTCACTAATGGCTGCCCCTACCACCGCTGTGGCCGGAGTATAGGTGACCGAAGCCTGGCCGGTGCTATAACTGCTATTGCGCCAGATATTCAACTCCCCGGTTTCATAATCCAGGGTGATACTGGCAAAGCCGTTAACACCGCTGCTATGGATAAAGCCGCCCTTGTTGTCATCCTGCCAGGTGCCACCTTCAAGGGATAATGTCACACTACCGGGTAAAGCACCGGTTTGCAGAAAGGTACGGCTCTGGTTGCCGGTGATATGAATCAACTGACAGGATACTAAACGGCTGCTTTCACTGGCTGGCACCAAATTTTTAGCCGTGTATATACCTGACTGATCCAGCAGGGGGCTTTCCACCCGAGCCGATGGCACTAAAGGCGCATACACCGAGCGCACCTTAACGCTTAAATCCCCCTGGGCAATGTCCGCCTTGGTAGGCTGGATACTGTAATACTTGGCTGCATCAGCCACCTGTGTGGCATTAATAATACTTTTCGGTGTAGTGGTGCCAGAGGGCGTTACCCGACCGCCAGGGAAATTAAAGGCCAGTGCCGAGCCGATTTCCATATCCACCTTGCGGCGAACCAGGTCAATATAACTGCCGGTGGCGTATTCATAGGTAAAGGTTTCCAGGGTATGCTCAACCGCTGTGACCCGGATAAACTGCTCATTGCCAGTATCCTCATCCAATAGCCGATACACCTCACCCACCTCCGGCAGCTTCTGTTCTTCCCGCTGAACTGCACTAATGCTTCTCTGCCCGGCCATCTGATTACCCAATAACTCAAAACTGGCAATGGTGCTCGGCACCACATAGGCCTCTATCCGGTTACGGGCATCCTTGCGTTCATCGGTCTGGTCATCGGTATTAAACAACAGGACGGAGACATTAGGATCGTTTGGTGGGTCGGTGAGGATGATGTGGCTACCCAGATAAACGTCGTTATTGTCGGTATCAATACCAACAAATGCCTTACGTAATGCCACATCACCAATGGTTCGGTCTATTCTGGAAATATCCTGAAATAGATTATTGACGTTACCATCTATGACTTCTGTTCCTGTTATACGACCACCACCATCGTCCTCATCGGTTAGACGCTGGCTTTCAAGCAGCTTCACATTTTCATTATTAATTGCCATGTTTTTTCCGAGAGCTAATTCAGTTATTTAAATAACAGTTAGAAGTCGAATTGTTATTGAGTAGTAATCATCTAAGGCAGGATTAGAACTATAAAATAATGGCTGTGCCGTTATTGAGCCATTTGCCCGGTCAAAGATAACAGATAGAACCCTGCTATCTGGCAGGGTTAGAGAAAGTGTAGAATTAGCGGATTCGGACAGTGTGACTACCTGATTAACTGTTGCCCTTGTTACCCAGCCAGAATTATTTTCTCCTGATAAAGTAACAGGTCTGCCGTATAGCTTGGGTTGCTCCTGAATTATTAAGCCGCCAGTTAATGTTCGATCAATTTCCTGAGCTACAGGATTCCAGTCAAATTCATCTATCCATAACAAATCATCAGGCAGCTCTATTGTGCCAAGCAACATTAAATCGACCTCATTCCTGTATATTTCAGCATATCAAGTAGTTTGGTTTCATCCCGTGGGTTAATGCCCACATTGATATTGCCGCCGGGGTAGTCCAGGCGAATCACTTTATCTGGTGTTGTTTTCTGTCTTGGTGGTTGCTGTGGTGCCTGAATAGCAGGCTGTGCTTTTCGTTCTTCCCGCTTTTGCTGTGCCGACTGCCTGCGTCGTTCATCATAAATCTGGCTGTTCAGGCTCAGGGCTTTTTGCAGATTTTGCTGTGCGGTGCTGTCACCGCTGGTTTTTGCTTCTTCCAGTTCTGTCTGTAGCTGGCGCTGTCTGGCCTGATACTGGCGTTGTTCTATCTGCTCATTTTTACCTTGCAACCGATCCAGTTCATTTTGCAGGTTTTCCAGTGTGCTTCGGCTGCTATCTGCTAATCGCTCCATTCCTGCTTCGGCCTGTTCAATAGAACGGTTGAGCTGATCGAGGCTTTGCTGATCCAGCAGGTTCATGGTACTGGCGACAGTTTTGCCCTGGCTGACAAAGGCTTCCATACTAACTTTGCCCTGCTCATAGGCATCCATCAGCTCCATTAACGCTATCTTCTGTTCAAGAAATTGAGCCTTGATATAAGCGGCATTGGCTCCGGTTTTTATCAGCCAGCTATCAATACCCGTAGGGTCGGCTGAAATAGTTTCGGATAGTCGCTGTGCTTCTGCCTGTGCCGCTTCAAGCTGGTCTTTCAGGGTGGCAATATCATCCTGTGCCTTGTCGGTGGTGCTCTGGTCTACGCCCTGCATAGACTCAAATGCCTGTACTGCGGCACTACTCATCTGGGCGAGTTCACTGGTGACATTGCTGTAATAACTGGCAAGGGTTTCTGTGACGGATTCTGTGGCCTTGCCTATTTCTTCCTGTTTGCTGGCTGCTTCTTTTGTGGCTTTGCCAAGCTTTTCTGTTTCTTTTGCGGTTTCACCTGTTTCTTCTTTCAGCCCGGTCATGGCTTGTTGGGTAGCAGTCAGGTTTTCCTGTAGCTGTGACTGGTCGGTTGCAACGGTGTCTGCCGTTTTTTGGCTTTCCGCACGAATCGTCTGCTGGGCTTTTTGGTTACTGTCTGAAAAGCCCTCAATAATGCCCTTGAAAGCCGCCTGAATATCATCGGCATCCTGTTTTATCTGTGCGGCATAGCCTTTGCTGGCTGCCTGTAGGGATTTTTGAATCAGGGCTGTTTTTGCTGCCAGCTCATCGGCATTGACGAAAGAAAATAGCTCGCCCGCACCGCTGGCAATCTGGCTAAATACCGAACTGACTGCCAGGCCAAAGGCTTTAACGGAAATAGTGAAGCCATTAAAAAATAGCTTTAAGCTATTGCCGGTTAACGTGAAGGTCTGGTTTAAACCGGATAGCGTAGCACTGATAGAATCACTGGCACCTTTAACTCTGGCTACCACTTCATCGAAGGTAATCCCGGCAAAGTTGGCCTTGATGGCCTCGCCCATTTGCACAAAGGCATCACTGATAGATTGTGCCAGCCTGGACAGACGACCATCTTCGCCCATCCGGGCTATCTGTTCACTGATGGCCTTTAACTGAGCCTTGGCATAATCCAGCGCACCACTTTGGGCAATTTCATCCAGAAAGTTTTGCCAGCTATCTTTCAGATTGCTTACATAGCCGGATAACAGGCTCATATTCTCTGCGGCAGCACCAGAGGCACTTTTGCCAATTTCATCAATCAGCAGTTTGATAGTTTCCTGGCCGAGCTTACCTGCGGTGGATAGCTTCTGTAATTCCTGTACGTTTTTGCCAGTGGCCTTTTCCAGCAGTGACCAGACCGGCACACCCCGTTCCACTAACTGCAAGATTTCCTCACCTTGCAACTTTTGTTTCGCCCAGGCCTGACCGACAGCCAGGGTGATACCATTCAGCCGTTCCATCCCACCGCCGAGCTTGGACGCCTGATCGACAATGGCCTGCATAGTGCCATCCATCGGGTCAAGGCCAAAGGCTTTCAGGCGGACAAAGGATTCTGCCACTTGCTCGAGCTGATAGGGAGTGTCCCGTGTAAACTGTTTAATCCACTGAACCGCCGCTTCACCCTGCTCGACGGAACCCATCACCGCATTAAGCTGTACCCGCAAGCGCTCAAACTGATCGCCGGTATTCAGTATCCCTGTCATCGCTCGCTTTAAGCCATAAAGGCCAACGGTCGCACCGACCAGTGCCGCAAAGCGCCCTGATAACCGTTGCAGACTGCCCGATGCCCGGTCTGCATCTTTTGATAATTTGCTGAATGACTGGTTTTTGATATTACGGGCTGTGCTTTTTACCCGACTGTTTAGGGTTTCAAAAGCAGTGCTGGTTTGTTTGAGTTCCTTCTGTAATTTATTCTGTTGTGCCGTCAGATTACGATTAGAAAGACCAGCGTCTTTTAAACCACTTCGTAACTGACTCAGTTTCTCCCGTTGCTTCTGATAGGACTGATTAGCCGCAATAACTGACTTTCTGGCTGCCTCCAATGACTGCTGCATCTGGCGAGAGGGTTTATCAGCATTGCCATACTCCCTCGCCAGTTGCTCAACCTTTTCCTCCGCCTCCCGATAGGCTTTGCCAGCATCCCGCACCGCCTGAGTCTGGGCTTTAAAGGACGATAACAGCTTGTCCTGTTGTTGCAGGTCAGACAGTCTGGTTTTTAGCTGGCGAGCTTCTTCCCTGAGCTTTTCAAGGGATGAGGCCGACTGGCTAACCGGGCGAGAGAGGGCATCCCTCGCCTTTAAAACCAGCCGGATTGCAGATTGTTTGATTGAAGCCATAGTTTTTACTGGGCAAGGTCAAGTTGCATGAAAGGGCTTAAACCGTTTCCGGTGATTGAGGTATCTGCCAGAACATCAATCTGCAAAGGAATACTGGCAAAGTCATCGGAGATAAAGCCGAGGTTTTGCACTGGTGAGAACTTCACCCGATGCACCCGGATATTGAAGGGTAAGCCTTCCTGTGCATCATTCAGCCCTTCCATAAACAGGATAAATTCACGACCCGACTCCACCAATGCCTGCACCATATTGGCCTGAACAGGGGTATAGCTAACTTTTACACCCTGATTATCAATACCACCGCCATCAAGCACCTTAATACCGGATTTCACCCGTTCATAATCATCCCCTTCCGTAAGCACTGTATCCAGACTGTCTTTCACTGTAAGGAATTGGCTGTTATCAGGCAGGCTATTGAACGGAATCAGCTCATCTGCTACACCATAGCTAACCAGTTCTTCGTCAACCACGGCTGTTGTGGAGATGGCTGCCACACTGCCACGTAAAGCCAGGGAAATATTATCAGCAGTGAAGTCATGAGCAACAACACTGGCTGTAATACCGGACACCCGGCTGATAACATTACGGTTGCCGCCACCGCCCAGATAGTTCTTCAGCTCTTTCCGGTCTTCCTCAAAACTGAAGGTAAACTCACTGACGTTACCCAATGGCAGCAGGGGAGCGGATTTATCATAGGGCTGGATATGAATCTGGCCTGCACCGATAAAGCTGCGTTCTGTAGACATGATACGTTCCTTGTAAGGTAGGGGTTAAAGGAAGTGTTAAAGGACGGCTTCCACTGTCAGTGCCATATCCGCAAAGGAAAGCTGGCCATGACCGGGAGCTATATCAAACTGGGTTTCTTCCAGGGAGTGTTTTCTGGCTTGGCTGCAAATGCGTTCATCGCTGTCTAATGCCTGTCGAATAGCGCAGGTATAAATCAGTAATTCCTGGGTGGTGTTATCTGTGGTTTTGACGGCAGTGCTGATATTGAACCGGAATTGATACCGGGCTTTATTGCCTTGCCGTCCCAATTCATCGAGGGACTCCAACTGCACCATAATAAACGGGGCATTGTCCCTGTCCTGCACCCCTGTGGCTGAATAGCCCAGCAGGACATTCTCTGTCACCGTCTCTAACCGGCTAACTACAGCATTCAAAATAGCAGTTTCATTCGATGCCAAGGGCATAATGCAGCTCCTGTTGCATCAGGGTATTAAGCCGTTCTTGTAGTTTGGGCAGCAGGGTATTCAGTGCGGCAACAGCGTCTTGATGGATACTGTTTTTTTGCATCTTGATCGGCAACCCCATCCACATCCATCGGCCTGAGCGACGGGAGCGAACATATTTGTGTTCCCAGTTGTCAGTTCGCTTGAATACCAGTTCTTTATCATTGTTTTTTGAGGGGAGGGTAAAAGCGCCCTGCCAGAATTTTCTGCCGGTTTTAACGCCTTTCGCCATTTGCCGGGGTTTGCCGTAATAGTGTGCGGCTATTTCATTGGTGCCGATAAAGACATCCAAAGCGTAATTATTAACAGCATTATTAGGCGTAAAGACTTTGATTCTCACCCGCCCCAAGGCTTTCAACTGCTTCTGGGTAATGGGATGCACACGGCTTATTTCACGAAAAACCTGACGTTCGGTAAAACGGCTCAGTTTGCTCATGGCTCGCCGGACTGCCTTATCTACTTTATCCGGGGCATCCTGAAATTCGTTAAACAGTTCCTGAATCCGTGATTTCTTGATTTGCCCGGCAGTTTTGAAAATGTGCTGATTAATTTTTTCCTTTGAAAATAACTCGGGTTATTGATTGAAGTGTTTTTATGTCGTTTTTAAGCATAAATGCTGATCAAAATATCATCAAACTTGAAGACAGGTTGAAAGAAGCCCTACCGTTATCAATACAGTACTTTCTCATTTATGGCATTTTTTTCTATCTCGCTATTCAATCAACAAAGTGCATGCTGGCTTATTAATTGATGGAAAGACCTGAAACCAGGACAGTAACGACCAAAGCGTAGCCGGTATTGATGTCCTTTTTTCAGAAGACGGGCAGCCAGGTAGATGAGTTCCTGTATCACGGTTTTTAACCGGCGTCGTTTGGCTTTATGACGTACCGGCGCATCTGGCCCGAGCAAGCAACTCTGCCCCATGTAGCGCAGAATGTTATAGACCAGTGCACCCAAACACATCACCAGGTCGTTGGTGTCAAACTTGCCTGAAGGCAGGCGCTCTAAATCCATATCAGTCTTCAACTCACTGTGAAACTGCTCGCTGGTCGCATGATCCTCATAAAGATTAATGATCTGATCATCGCTGTAGTCAGCTTCGCTGAGTGTTGTCCACCATCCTTCCAGCTCATAATCGGGTGTCAGAAATCTCTGCCCTACAGTATCAGTGGTACGCTTGATAATGCGAATAATCAGACGCTGGTTACCATAGTTGGTTTCATAGACGGTTGAGAGTGTCGCATAACTCTTTCCTGGACGCGACTCCTCCCATTTGACTTGCTTTTCTTCAAAAATGGGGAGCCAGTGTTCCTTGGTGTGATACTTTCTTGGGTTGAGCTTGATAATGTGATTCACACCTTTGAACCCGGCGATTTCCCGGCGCGATTCCTCAGCATCGTGGCCACTATCAAGGCGAACCAGAATAGGCGCTCGGGTCAAACGTCGGCTGCGGTGCAGCACTGCTTGTAAAAAGCCAATAAAATCATTCTGGGAGTGCTGAGAGCCTGGGCGTAATTCACATCCCAGGCACCAGCCTTCGCAGCCAAAGTAAGCGGCAATAGGGGCATAACCAAAGAATTTTTTATACGTGTACTCGACCCCCTCCTTTTTGGTATTGCTGTTATCCATAGGGAATACGTCGATATCCAGTGGTATGTGCTGCTTCTTATCGAGTTTTTTCGGAAGGGGTGTGACGGGCACCTGAAGATTAACCAGGACATCGGTAAGGCTGTCCTCGATGAAAGGAATCAGTTGGGCGGCATCTTCATTGAAACGCTGTCTTAAGCGGCTGGCTGAAGGCATTTGTTTAATGCCCATTGCCAACCGGAACCAGTCGTTATCCCGGTTATTATCAACATTATCAAAATCACTTTTACCCTGAGCCAGTTGGCCGCAGTAAGCTCTGATCAGGTCGATATGAGTGATACGGTGCCTTTTTTTTATTTTGCGCAGGGATTTGCTTAACGCTGTCTTTTTGTTGAGTGCATGACCAACGAAATAAAGCCCTGCGACCGGTGTATAAAATTCCGTCTGTGATTGTTCAATTTTCAGTTTCACAAAAATGCACCCAGGTGGTGAAAATTAGAGTGGGTGCATTTTAACTTGGAACTTACGTTTTGTGGTTGATCCAGAGGAGTTGGGCTACAGTGAACTCACGGATTCAGGCAGTTGCTCAAGATCGGCGCTGATATCGATACTGTAGAAGCTACTGCTCATATAAATTCCATGTGACCAGATAGCCGTCTTCTTTCAGCTTGCGGTCAACCCGCCATTTATCACCAATCCGGTCACCCCGGTTAAGTGTGAGGCGGGCATCGACGCTGATAACGGTCACTTGCTCAACCATGCCCTCCACTTGACCGTTCTCCATCAGCTCTGTGGAAAAAATCCCGCTGGCTTCGATGGTTTCTCCATCTGTGCGGGTTATGGTGATCGGCAGGCCAAAGGTGGCCTGCACTATATCACCGAGCCGTTTTAGCTCATCGTCTATCACGACATCTTCAGCTTGATAACAGCACGAGGCTTGAGGTTGATGGGCAGGGGGTTACTCTGGGTATGGATTTGAACACCCTTATCAAAGTCCATCACCTTCTGCTTGGCATAGCGGGGAAGGCCAACGGTGTTTACGGTTTCCATAAAGTCTGCCGGAGCAAACCATGTCTGGAAAATATCGGCACCTTCCGGGAACAGGAACGCTTCATCAGCCGGAACAAACAACTGACCGCCGACGCTGCCCCGGTATTCTTCCCAGAACACATCAGCAAACTGAAAGCCGCCCTTGGGGTCATTGCGGAGCATGGCACCATCCTGATAACGCTGGTAGGCATCCTTGACGGAATCGTGACCGACGTAGGCATCATAGAAGTCGGCACCACAAACCGCCCGCAGGCCAGTGTAAGGCTGTGCGCCCAGTGCCTTATCTACCTTACGGCGGGCTTTGACGGTTTCAATGCGTACATCAGTGGTCGCAGTACTTAATGCGAAGGTATGGCTCTGCTGGGTAACACCGAACTCGCTGAACAGGTCATAAATAACACTGGTGCCATCAGCATCCAGAATCTTACCCTTGAGCGCACCCATTCTCAGGTGCTCCAACGTCACTTCATGGTTAGCGTTCATCTGGGACAGACGACCATTAACCACTGACTGCACACCCTGTAAGGTGTCATCAGTACCAAAGGCACGAATGCCGGAAACCTCAGCAGCCAGGATAGTACTGTCATAAGGAATATGAGGAACCACAAAGCTGCGAACCTTGCGCTTTTGCCCGGTTGCCTGTGGTGCAGGTGCGCCACGCAGGGCAGTGGGCAGCAGCTTTAGCTCACCGTTAATGCTTTCCACCACGGCAGTAGACGTGGTGATACCGCTTTCACGGAACAGCCCCAGCTCCCCCAGACGACCCGGCTTCAGTTCCTGATCGTTAATGGTGGCGGTCAAGCTGGTCAGGCTGAACGCATCATCGTTAAAAATATCCAGCAATGCCATGTGCTATCTCCCTGATAACTAAATATTAAAATCCGTTTTGTGGTCTAACAAAGCAGAATGGATTAGCTGCGAACAACAATGTCATGTGCCGCTAGTTCATCAATGGCTTTGTCTATATCATCTTCCGAAAGATTTTCAGGCCATACCAATAAAGCAGCCTTGACTTCTGCCAGGCGAACAATAGCCAAACCTTGTCCATCATTATCCCCAGATTCAACATCCGCAAAAATCACACCTGCGGCTCCGCTAGATGTAAGATCGTAAGCTTTGTAATAGCCGTCGCTGGTTTTGGTTAATACCTCTCCAACAACATAAGACTTATTTGCAAGAAGTTTTACGTTTTCACGGCTTATACTGTTGTTTCCTTCGGATATCAAAAACTCGCCAGTGTGAACGGACTCAGTTTTAACAGTCATGGGAAAATCCTTTTATTGAGGGATTGAGGGATTGAGAGGGGTTAGGCGTTGCGCCTGTTATAGATTGCCTGAGTATCAATAGCGGGCTGCTCTTTGCTTTCCTGCTGTTGCTCAGGGGTTAGGGTGTTGATGATGGGCGTGTCATTCTTGGTTAGCAGATTAAACAGTTCATCTTTTACCGCCTGTGGGCTTTTATTGGCCTTGATAAATTCATCAGCCATATCTTTCCTGGCCGCAGCGCACAGGTTCTTAATGGCAGTAAAGTCGTCCAGCTTATCTTTTACCTGTTGCTCGGTTAGCTTGGCGGTTAGAAATTCGCTGGTTTTTTCTGGATAGCCAGCGTCATTGCATAGGGTTGCAACAGTAATAGCTTCCCCGGCTTTATTTTCCGGTTCTTGTTCCTGCTCTGGCTCTGGTTTCAGACCGATACCTTCTGGCGTATTTTTAAAGCTGGTCAGATCAAAGCTGGCCGCTGCTTTAATGGGTTCATCAATCTGGTCGATAAAACCGGCTGCCAATGCTTCATCGGCATTGAACCACGTCTCATCGTTCATTATGGCTTTCATTTCATCCAGCGACTTGCCGGTTCTGGCAGTGTAAGACACGGCGATACTGTCAGTTATCTTGTCCATCACATCGGCTGTTTTACGCATAGCCTCAGCATCACCACTGGCCCAGCCGAACGGGTTATGAACCATCATCAGGGCATTGTCTGCCATCGTGACGGTATCCCCGGCCATAGCGATAACGCTGGCAATGCTGGCCGCCAACCCTTCGATGGTGACATGGATATTAGCCTTGTGTGCTCTCAAAGCGTTATAAATGGCAATGCCTTCAAACACCATGCCTCCGGGACTGTTAATGCGAACATTAATATCCGTTGCATCAATATCCTTAATTTGATCGACAACATTCTGAGCACTGATACCAAACCAGTCGTCGATATAATCAAAGATATACAACTCTGGCGTTTTATCGGCTTCATTTTTGATAGAAAACCATTGTTTGCTATTCCTGGGCATCGTCCTTGTCCTCAATTATTTCCTGTTCTTTTGGAATATCCCGGCTGTCACTGTCATATTTCAGGTCATAGTTATCCGCTCGCCGGTTATCGGCTGCTACCTCATCATCTATCTGCTCGCTATCATAACCCTGCTCTGAAACCACCTCAGAACGTGACTTAAACCCACTTCTCACCGCCATTTTCTGAGCCTGCATATCCTGTACTGGGTGCATATAAGGCCAGCCGTGAGGAATCCATTTCACCTTGGCCGTTTTGCGTTTATTGGTAGCGTAGTCAGGGGCAGAAACAGCGCCATCGAGCACAGCCATATCCAGCCAACGGCTCCATACAGGCCGACAAAGTTGAAAGATAATCTGGTTCTGCTGTATTTGCTGAATACGACGGCGGAACTCGTTAAGCATTAATCGCAGCGCCCGGTCACTGACTCCCTTCATATCACCAGATAGCAATTCAAAAGGCAGGCCAATCCCGGCACTGATAGCCATCAGCTGCTGGCGCATAAAGTTGGGATAATCGCTACTGGTGCCGGGAGGGGTGTTAAATGCCACTTCCTCACCGGGGGCTAGTTCCTGCATAGTGCCGGGTTCCATAGCCACCATTGGCAGATCACCATTGCTATAATCCAACGGCTTCCCGGTTAATGGGTCAACGGCTCCCGCCTCCGGGCTGGGCTTGGTAATAAAGCCTGTGAATAAGTTGGCGATTTCCTGCCTAAGCAAAGTGGCATCATCGAACTTATCCAGGTGAAACATTCTCAGCAGCACTTGGGTTAACAATGGCTGCCCTCGTAACTGTCCCGGTCTTAATGGTTCGTAGATATGCAATACATCGTCTGCGGGAACCCGGACTAATTTTGAGCTGTCAAAGCTGGTTTCTGCCGGATGTTCTTTGTGCATCCAGTAAGCCACACGCCGACCCACCTTATCGAACTCAATACCGGCCTTGATAATGTTGCCGCTGCTAATTGTGTCGTTGTAATGAAGGGGAACATACTCAGCCTCTACAATTTGAAGCTGTAGGGGAACAATTAAATTATCCTCTGGCCGCCGATTTCTCATCCGTACAAAGCATTCACCGGCCTCAAACATGCTTCGGGCTGCAATAGACTGCTGGCCATAAAAACTTAAAACACCGTCCGGGTCGCTGACTTCTGACCACTGCAAGAACAAATCCTGTAGCAGCTCTCTCAATCCGTCATCCTGTGCCAGTGATTTTGGGGTAATACCACGGCCAACCACATTGCTGACCAGCTTCTCAAGACCACTGCTTGCCCACGGGTCATTGCGTATAGCAGCCCTTGACCGGCTGATAAGTTTAGGCAGGTCAGCCTGTAGCTGGCGAGTGGGGCCTGTCACCGGGGCATACCAACTGGCTGCCCGTCGCCCGGTTCCCGCCCCGGTATATGCCGAGTTCTTTGGCATAATCATCCGGGCTAGTCTTTCCCTGAATCCCATGTATTAAATTCCCTTGGATGAATACACGCCATACTGACGGGGACGTTTATTCTGCCTGGCTAACTCTCGCTCTATAGCGTTTAACCTGCGTTCCATCTCACCAAAGCTGCTGTACTCTACCTTCCGCCCTTCAAACTCTACGGTCTTGGTTTCACGCAGTAGCACAGCCCGTTTTAGGGCTTCGTATTCGGCTTGGGTAATCATGATTCTCTATCCGTTGAGGTATGCGCTTCTGGTGACTCTGCGAGCCGCTTGCTTTGCAGGAGAGGTTTGTTCTGATTGTTCCTGCTCTGCCATTTCCTCCGGCCCAGGCCGTTCCAGTGCCAGCCGGTCAAGGTTGATGCCTTTGTGCTGTTGCAGAATACGGACGGCTGTGAGTGAATAAACCCGGCAATCCAGTGCCTCATTTCTTCGGCCTTTGGCATCCCAGTAGAAATAGGGAATGCCATTTTTAAACTTCTTGAGCTTTTCTTCTGCGGTGGCCTGCCTGAAATAATCTTCATCAAAGCAGTCTTTAACCGGCCAGTGACAATAACCGCCACCCGGCTCAGTAATCCGGTATCGCTGATAAACCAGTTCTTTAGCGGTATCCGTACCGACCAATGTCAGATACACGCCTTTTTTATTCTTGGTTTTGGGAAAGGTAGCGATAGGCTTGCCAGCCTGTGAAGCCCCCTTGATGGGGATAGCCCATTCAGCCCCTTGCTTGCGGCAGAAAGCATATACTTCATCAGTAAAGTGGCCACCACTGTCTATACAGCACTGCGCCACGTTCATTAAGGTGCCATCTTGCCGGGTAAAGATTTTTCTCAGCATGTCACCCAAAGCATCCCAGATAGGTTGCCGGGAAAGATCCCCGTATAAACGACCATAATCAATCGACCAGCTTTCCTCGCCAGCGCCCCAGCCGGTTATTTCAAACTCAAAGCGGTCATCCTGAACGTCTACACCCACGGTTAGCACTTCTACCCACCACGGCACCTCTGCCGGGTAATGCTCTCGGCGGTTATATAACAGCTCATGTTCGACGGTTTCCCCTTTGTCCTGCCATGTCTGGCCGAGCACTGTATTAGTAAATTCTTTCAGCTTGAGGGGATTTTTGCGGGCTGCCAGAAAATCTTCTACCGCCTGGCTCCAGCTATACCACCCGTGTGGACTGTATAAGGCAGAGAGGTGATAGCTTCTTATTTTGTCTTTTTGCTGCGGGTTTTCCGGTATCCATTCACCGGCTGGCAGTAGTTTTAATTTATCCCGGTCATAATGGGCATGGCCGCACTTCTTGCATTCAAACCGGGCTGTGTCCGGGTCATGGTTATCGAATTTAATCTGCGCCCAGTCAATAACCTGCCTATGGCCACAGCCTAGGCAAGGCACATAATAACGACGTTGATCGCCTTGTTCAAAAGCATTCTCTATTTTACTGGTTCCGGCAATATTGGGCGTGGATACCATGAAGATTTTTTTATTATTGCTGAACGTGGCGGTTCGCTTGATCGCCAGATTGATCGGCTCACCTTCACCATCAACATCTTCTTCATAAGCATCCACTTCATCCAGAAACAAATACCGGCAAGGCATTGAGCGCAGACCGGCAGCACTGTTTGCCCCGGTCAATATAAGCACCCCGTTCGGGTATTCCTTGCTCATCAGGGTATTACCACTGTCACGGCTTCTGGGGTCACGCACCTTATCCCGCAGGGCTGGGGTTTCCTCAATCATCGGAGCAATACGCTGCTTACTGGTTCGCTTGGCCATGTCCAGCGTGGGCAGTACATACATCATGGGACCCGGCACATGGTCTATGACATAGCCCAGAAAGTTATTGCCACACTCGGTTCCGCCTGTCTGTACGCCTTTCATGAAAGCGACTTGCTGTACTGGCGATGTGGGGGAGAGACAATCCATTATTTCCCGCAGGTAAGGGGTTCGCTCCGTTCGCCAGCGACCCGCTTCTTTTGATGACTTGGCAGTCAGTACCCGTTTCTGATCAGCCCATTCAGACACCGTTAGCCTGGCATCCGGTTTTAGTCCCTGAAAAAAGCCCTGCAGGTAAGGTGATGGATTTAATTCTCGCATGATCGGTTAAGGGCTGATTCCAGTTCTTCCAGCAACAGGTTTTTAATCGTGAGCGGGTTATCCTCAGCACTTAACAGGTCGGCTATCCGATCCGGTATGCCTAACAGCTCATCCCTTAATATCCGGCCTGCCTTGAAGGCGTCGTCTTTTACTTTTGAGGCATCGGTCAGCTTCCCGGCTTTTTCCTCATATTCCAGCTTGGTCAGTTTTGCCTTGAAGGCCTCCCGCATGGTGCGGGCATCTACATAACTGATCCCCTGTCCGGGTTTGGCCGGTAATGGCAAGCCGTTATCGGAGGAGGCATTAATGTCCCGGATGGCAGTGGAAGGGTCTGCATGTTTTGCCATGGATGCCAGTGCCTCCCGAGAATCAATCCTGCCATTTCTGAGCGTGATAATTCCCTTTTTTACCAGCTTGTGAATATAAGGCTTGGAGACTCCCTGCTGCCGGGCAAATTCAGCCTGTGTCACTAATGCCATGAGGAACAAACGCCCCTTTGAATCGGCAAAATAAAGGCCGTTTTGGGCTTGCACTGCCACTGTCGTGAGCCAAGCTGAGGTCAGGCGGAGGGAAAACCGAAGCCGGAAAGGAAAACAGCATAAGGAGAATGATGATGAAAATTAAATTAACCCCAAAACAAAAGAAAGTAATGATGGCTGCGAATAAAAACGGCAAATTGCCCAAGAAAGTAACCCAGGACTCCCCGAAGGTTGTAGAAAACCTGAAGGAGAAAGGCCTTGTAAAACAGAAAAAAGCCGCTAACGGCAAGAAAGAAACCACCCTGACCAAAAAAGGCGAGCAGGCGGTAAAAGCCACCCAGACGCCCAAGGCGGAAAAGCCGGAAAAGGCCAAAAAGCCCGCCGTTCGCAAGGATACCAAGCAATACAAGATCCTTCAGATGCTCGCCCGTAAAAGCGGAGCCACCATAAAGCAACTGGCCGAGGCCACCGGCTGGAAGGAAACCACGCTACGGGGCACTCCCGGCGCACTGAAAATCAAACTGGGCGTCGAGATAGAGTCCGAGAAGCGGGAGGGCAAAGACACCGTCTACCGCATAACCGGCGGATTAGACGGCCTGCTATAAGGCCTGCCGCAAGCCCCAAACGGGGCTTTTTTTTTCGCCTTTTATCTTGCTGAGCCACCGTAGTGCGCCAGACTCACTCAGACAATACCAACGGACAGGAGAACAACAATGAACAGAAGACCCACCAGACAACAGGCCAACCATATAAAGCAGGTGATTAAGCAAATAGCCCGCACCAGTCTGGAGCTGGAAGCCTTTGAAGCTCTGGGCAGGAGCAATGGCGACTTTATTGCCGAGCCGGTTGTCCAGATAGCCGAGGCGCTGCTTAAGGCCTATGAAGCCGGATACCGGGATGCCCGGAATGAAAAGTAAACGTACAGGGAGCAGTAACCATGAATACCATAACCCACTATAACGACCTGATTAGAAAATCCCTCGCCTTTCCTGAATTCAGAATCACCCTTGATAAAGCCGGTTGCCACTTTCATGTGGTGCTGACACAGGGCGTTCGGCATACCGTTGAAGATATGTTTGACTTATTTTGCAAGATCGCCCTGTTTAATGATTTCAACGAAAATAACGATCCCTACGGGGAGCACGATTTCCTGATAATTCAGCATGAAGGCGAGACGATTTACGCCAAGTTCGACTACTACGACCGCCAGCTGGAATACGGCTCTCCCAACCCTTCCGACCTTGCAAAAACCTGCCGGGTGTTAACCATTATGCTGGCTCATGAATACTAAACGCTGCCCTGCCAAAAGGCCGAAAGGCCTTTTTTTCTCGGCACTTACCTATGCAGCCTCATCACTACGAGCCAAAAAAGTTAACCAAGAGTTAACCCCGTTTTCGGCCCTGACGCTAACGAAACACCGCGCCCCCCGTCCCCCGCAGGGTTTGGTTTGGTGTAGGGACCCCAAGGGGAAATATTGTTCCTTCTAACTGTGGAGGCATGTGCTTCGGAGCTTGTTGATTAACATATTGCAACTGCAGTATTGCGGAAATGTACTGTTGCATTTGAAGCTGCTGCATTTGAAGCTGTTGCATTTGAAACTGTTGCATTTGAAACTGTTGGAGTATTAATTGAACATTCCTGTTTTCTAATACTATTGGGATACAAGAAGAAATAGCAGTTGTATATGTAAACGTTCGATCGATAGCTTGTAGATTTAGAGTCAGAATAATATCCGTAGTTGATAATAGATCATGTTCTAAAGCGTTATATAAAAAAAGGGGGCTTTTCTTAAGTAGTAAGGTATTCATCTGCAAGAATCGTGGATCACTTGCAAGGGTAAGGTTTTGAAAATGTGAATTAAATCCCTCTTCAAATGGTGATGTCTCATGCAGACCGATCTGGCTGGGTCTTTTAAGGCGAAACCGGTCAACACACTTTGTTTTTTTGAATAGAACTAAATCAAAGTCCATGTAAGGTACACTTGTTTGAGGACGATCTTTTGGTAAGAAAAAATGTTTGCCGATATAAACAAAATTCATTTCATCTACACAAATATTTGTAGGGAATAGTTTTGTTTCTCCTCCTTCTTTAGATACTATGAGTTCTATAGTTCTCCAATCGTTATCAACTCCTAATAGGTATCCGGCAGCATAGGTGTTCGAATAGATAATCAATGATACAAGGAGTATATAAAAGGTTTTTTGATAATAATAAAACATATCTAATCACTCAAGAATAAAGTGATAAAAGTGTAGTAAATCCTCCCGGTTTTATTGAAATTTGGAGCGTCCGGGTCGGTATCGCACCGCCGCTGTGTCACTGGTCGTGACCATCGCCTGCTTCGGACGCATGTAAACCTTGCTGGCCTTTGTACATCGTGGCCCCGGCCTCTGCGATGGCAGAGAACGGAATGATGGGAACGGTCAGCCTTTCCCTTGCCGCTGGCTGGATAAAGTAGATATACCGCAGTTGAAAGCCGTCGAGATACTCAGCCCCTTCCGGCAGGGTAGCAGCACCGCCCATCTTTAAAATATTCTTGCCTGCTGTATAGGTAATGCTGGCGGTTACCGTACCGTCAGGCAGCTTGATTATGGAGCTGTTCCTGTTGATCTGGGTGAGTACAAACCCTGCGGCACGATAGATAGTGCCATCACCGCAGCGGGTGGCATCAGAAAACGACAGCACCCATTCAATATTGGGATAATGCTTCTTGATCAGTTTGAAACAGATAGAAATAGCCCGGCTTTCACTATTCCTGGGCAGCCGTTCAGAAAAGGCCATCCGGTTCAGTTCGATAAAATCGTGCCATTGGGTATCTCGTACCAGACCAATGACTTTCCTGCGGTCAATAGGCGGCCCGAACTGCAAGGCACCTTCCAGCCTGCCCTGATAAAAGACACCGAAATTAAGCTGGGAATTATTGCAGACCTTGCCACTGTAATGATTGCGTTTGACGATACGGTCAGCATCTTTCTTGGCGATAAACTTCACCACCAAATCCTTAGCCTTGCCCATTGAATGCCTCGCAGACTCGAGCCAAACCATTCCCGTTTTTATTGCCGTTGCCAGTATCAACAAACTCACCCTGGGCGATGGCGGCCTTGATAGCTGCCATTACACCTTCATACTGGCTCTCGGTCAGGGTAAACGTACACTGCCGCAGGTTATCTTTATCGCCGGAGGCCATGTCTGGTGGTGCTATTTCATCACCATCCAGCGATAGCTCTGCCAACTCTTCATCAGAAAAACCAAGCACATCCAGATCAAAATCCATATCGCCCAGATCAGCTACTTCAACGGCCAGCAAGTCCATATTCCAGTCAGACTTGAGTGCAATGGCATTATCGGCAATAACATACGCCTTCTTCTGCGCCTCGGATAATCCTGCCAGCACCAAACAAGGCACCGTCTTCATACCCAGCTTTTTAGCCGCCATTATTCGCCCGTGGCCTGCGATAACACCACTTTCCTCATCAATCAGGACGGGATTGGTAAAGCCGAACTCTTTAATGCTGGAGCAGATTTGTATGACCTGTTCCTCACTATGTACCCGGCTGTTGTTCACGTAAGGGATAAGGTCGGAGACTTTCTTATTGATCAGCTTGTCGTGTTTTTTAACGGGCATATTATCGTTTTATTTTATCCACAATCTTTTCAACCCCCCGGCTGGCAATATAGCCACCGATGCCCAGCTGGACGATAGCCAACAATTTCAGCTCCACATCTTCTGACAGGTTAGGTGCAGCCCAACCCATCCAACGGACAACAATCAGCCCGGTAAACACCAGCATCACCAGCGGTCGCCAGGAACGTTGTAGCCAACCATCACCCTTGGCTTCTGTTTTGATAACACCAGCCTGCTCAGCCAGCGTATCCAGCTCACCTTTCAGCATCATCTCCGCCAGTACCACTTTTACCTGCTCAGCGTTTTCAGCATCCGGGAAGACCTTATCGATCACCTTGCCCAGAATGGGGATGGCTGCTGCCCAGCTCATTTTATATCGTCCATCCAGTCTTCAACGCTAAAGCAGGGGCAGGCCTTGTAGGGATTGAAATAATCATGGCCATGTACCATTGTGCCCGGATACCGGAGCTGCAAGGTGTCCACCAGCACTTCCAATGCCAGCATCTGATCCGGGGTGAAATTATCTTCCGGCAGGCCGTGGCGACCCAACCCGCCCACCAGACAAATACCAATACTGCAATGGTTATAGCCCAGGGTATGGGCACCGGCCAGATGAGCCTCCCGGCCTTTCTGAATATCGCCGTTCCGCTCAATCACCCAGTGGTAGCCAATATCAGACCAGCCCCTGTCCTGCACATGCCAACGACGGATATCGTCTATGGTGCAGGGCTGGTTAGCGCGGGTAGCCGAGCAGTGGATAATAATATAGAGAGTAGCCATCCGTGGCGTCATAACAGGTTCCTGAATCTGACGAGAGGAGAGTTTTTTTCACCACAGAGGCGCAGAGGACACAGAGTTTTTTTCAGTTTAAACAGACCAGCACCTCTGTGCTCTCTGTGTCTCTGTGGTGAACAATTCAAAGTGGTTATTTTCTAAAAAAGTAGGCAAGCACACCGATAGTGGCCGTGACGACAATCCAGCCAAACCGTTCTACGTAACCCAGCACCACACCACGGGTACTGGTCTGGAACTCCAGCTCGCGGATACGTTTCTCCATATCATCCAGCCGCTTATCCAGCTGGGTCAGTCCCTGGGTCTGATGGGAAATCCGCTCCTCAATCCGTGCCAGCCGGGAGACTGCATCACTGAGCTTATCCAGCTTGGTATCAATCTGGTCAAGGCGGTGAGAGAGGTTCTCCATCGGCTATCCCTCCATGTCATCCACCAGCAATGGGTATAAAAAAAACAGGCACAAAAAAAGCTCACGCCGGTTTGGGGTGAGCTTGGGTCATCATGTAAAAAGATGCCTGAATTTGTAATCGTAGGCAAGGGGATAGTTTAAAGGAAGAGATTTATTTACTCCTGCAAATGCAAAGATAGGGATTTGATTCTAAAAAGCTGTTTTGGGATAGAATTTACCCACCCATTCTTTAACCATATTCTCAAGTACTGAACTGCCTTTGGGAGTAATTAGCAACCAAGGTTTAAGATGTGGGTTGTCCATATTAGGAATGACTAACGAGAATTCATGTTTAGGTAAGTCGCAAACGTTTTTAGCTTTACTTGCTTTTGGCTCTTCTGGTGATTTAGCAAATTGATTGCCTGTTAAGAAATAACAGTTGGTGATGAAGTCCTTGTTTTCTGGAAAGAAATGTATTGATTTTATAATATGGAAATATTGTTTTGAAATCTCAGGGTATGTTTTTTTTGTATTATCTAACTCAACTAACTCACTAGGGTCTGTATTGCCAGCAGTGTAGGCTAAACCAAACACATTAAAACCATTGATTTTTCTATTTTGCGGACTAGTAATTGAAAGTGTATAAGGAGAAAGTAAGTTAATTGTTTCAGGGGGCCATAAATATGTGTTTAAACTAAATACGCTACTTGGTAGAGAATGAGGATTACGTTCAAGATCATCTGTAACATCTAAAACACAACAACATTGGACTCTTTCATTATGTTCTTGTACTGCCGCTAATATACGGGTATTACGTGAGCAATGAGTTGCTTTTTCAACTAGCTTATATAAAGTTTGATACATCTCGCGAGACTGATCGCGAAGTATGCATAAGGGCTTTTCGAGGTGCTCAAAAACACTACAGCCTTGCTCTATAAGTGACTGAATGACGTCTGAATTCAGAGTGTTGAGATCATAAAATACCATATTGTAATTGAGTACTCTTCGATAATTTGTTTCAAATACCGTGAGCCTCATTTCTGCTATCTCAATACCAGAAAGGGTGACCGAGTATACCGCGTAGTGTCTTTTCGCAGACTTTGGCATTCCGATAATATTATCGCAAGTTGGTGACTCTGCCTGATAGCTTGCCCATCCGGTAGGGTCTTCTTGAAACTCAAGGTCACTGCTGTAAGGGGGGGTATACGGTTTTTGTTCCTCTCTCGGTAATGATGCTGGTTTGTGTGGGCTTAATGGCCTTGTTTGACCTGAACTCGATGGTGTAATGTCTTCGATATCCATCTCAATATCGCTATCTTCGTCCAAAGTGATTGGAGAGCTTCTGGTTTGGGCTTGTGGATCTGTATGTTGAACACCAAACATATTATCCGGCTCCATTCCTAAAGCGCTATCGAGTGAATCAAGCCGCTCCTCATTTGGGTTCGACATTTGATGGTGGAACGTATGTCTACTCAACACACTGCTCTGTGTAGAGGTTGTAATATTAGTTTCCACTCTATCGCTAGATGAAGTATCTTCGGTATCTAATTGTGAAGGATAAAACCAGTCATTCCACCGCCAGCCCTCAGGCTCCTCTGGTGACGGACTACGACAGCTTTTTGACCAAATTGGACTATAGTTTAAAAAACTATCACCTTCCATTTCAACCATTGAATAAGCTGTGCTGATAAAAAATATGGTTAAACAAGAGAAGGTTAGATTAGGTATCGATGCCATGATTTTTTAATAATTGATTTTAATATCATTCTTTATAGTCCATCCTGTCGCAGTGTGCCGAACGAATTGCCAACTCCCCCGCGTATTCCCACCACTCCACCCCGTGCCTTCAGCCAATGTTTCCATGAACCGTAGGGAAGGGTGTGGGCGAGATCTCGATTAGCCTCGTTTCAAATCGCCGGGATTAGCCGCAGCATTTCTTGAATTTTTTGCCACTGCCGCAGGGGCAGGGATCATTACGGCCTACTTTAGCGGATTCCCTGATCAGCGGCTCATTACCTGAGTGAATAAGCCTGCCTTCCTGTTCAGGCTCTACGCCCACATCGGGTATTGGCCGGTCAGCAAAGAGTGAACCCAGATCAAACATATCCAGATCATAGTCATCTTCTGATGGATTAAAGCTGGCCCAGTTTTCCAGCTCTGCTATTGTGTCATCGATCAGCGATAGCTTTTCATAGCTATCGAACCGTACTTCACCGGGGTGCTCAAGTATCTCTTTTTCAATGCTGGCCAATTTGCACACCATGGGGTCGACAAGGTCATCCTTGTAGGCCTTGCGAATATCGTCTAGAAGCTCCACAAACCCGAACTCTTCACAGGCAATACAGAGCGTACTCCATACATGGCTTTCCTTGCGGGGCAGCTTCTCCTGAAACAGGCTGCGATAGTAATCAAGCAAATCATCCCGGCTCAGTTGCTGTTGTTGGTTCAGGACATACAGACTACAGAGGGCAGCGGCACCAATAAACTCATCGGTACTCTCTCTTTCAATCAGATCTTTTATCGGGTTCAGGTCACCGTCAAAAACAGACGCCAGAATCCGGTTTAGCCCGGCTGTAATAGCATCACCAATCAGGTACTCAACAGTCTCTGTAGACTGACTACATAGTTTAATTATTACTGGATACGCCCGTTGTTCCCTGAACTGTGCCAGCAGGTAGAGTGCAAACAAAACCATATCCACCGGCGTATCTTCATCAATGTTTTCACCCAGATCAGCCAGCTCCTGTAGATAAGCCAGCAAGTGCGGCGTGATCGCCCCCTGCTGCTCAACGGCTGCCGCCAGCGCCTCTCTCGGGAAGGTGCCCTGATGGTAATGGGAAAGCTCTTTCAGTATGTCTTCAATAATCACGGTATTGCTTCCGCCCTGTGGTGGTGTTGCAGGAATGCCTGATAAAAGTGCCGATTGTAAACGGGCTTTGTGACCGGTGCGACTGTAGCAATAAGCTGTTGGGACTATTCGGGTTCCCCCTACTGGTTTTATTGCCAGATCATCTTCGTATTCCCACCACTTTCACTTGTGCCTTCAGCCAATATAACCCCCTTATTTTCCGTGATACGATGAGCTGTTTTCATGAGACTTAAGTACCGCCAAAATACATACCCTGATGCCTGAATATGCTCGAAATGGTTAAGCAGGGCGGTAGCGTGGCGAAAAGCAGGTTATTAAAAATACAAAACGGAAGCAGATCAATGCCATTCACAGAAGACTCTCGCGTAAAAATCCCCGCTATCCTTCATCTGGTTCGACTCGGCTATGACTATTTATCCCTAAAGGGTGCCACCTGGGATATTGACAGCAACATCTTTCCGGACATTTTCAAAGAGTCCATCGCCCGCATTAATCCGGATATGGAACAAGACGACATAACTCGTTTCTTGGAAGAGGTGAAGCTGTCCCTGGATAACGAAGACCTGGGTGAAGCCTTCTATGAAAAATTACTCGAACGTTCAGGCACAAAGCTGATTGATTTTGAAAACTTCAACAACAATAGCTTCCATGTAGTCACAGAACTCACCTACAAAAACGGTGATGATGAATTCCGTCCGGATATTATTCTGCTGATTAACGGTATGCCGCTGGTCTTTATTGAGGTGAAAAAGCCTAATAATAGAGAAGGAGTACTGGCAGAGCGTAGCCGGATCAATACGCGCTTTCAGAACAAAAAATTCCGCCGTTTTGTCAACCTGACCCAGTTGATGATCTTCTCCAATAACATGGAGTACGATGACAACTCACCTCAGCCTATTGAAGGTGCTTTTTACGCCAGTCCTTCTTACCACAAGCCGATATTCAACTACTTTCGGGAAGAGAAAGAGTTTGATCTGACGGCGATGCTCAGAAAGGTCAGTGATGATACTGAACTGGCGGTTCTCAAAGACAATAATCTGGAAGTCATCAAGAGCAATCCTGACTTTATTTGCAACAAGGCACCGGGCACACCGACTAACCGTATCTGTACCTCATTGCTCAGCCGGGATCGACTTAAGTTCATCCTGCAATATGCCCTGGCCTATGTGCACGAGCAGGACGGGGTTCAAAAGCATATCATGCGTTACCCTCAGCTGTTCGCCACTAAGGCCATAGAGCAAAAGCTGAATGAGAATATAAAGAAAGGCATTATCTGGCATACACAGGGTAGCGGCAAAACAGCACTGACTTATTATAACGTCAAGTTTTTAACAGACTACTACCAGCGTAAGAATGTCATCCCCAAGTTCTATTTTATTGTGGACAGGATCGACCTGCTGACACAGGCCAAGCGGGAATTTACCAGTCGGGGTCTGAAGGTTCACACTATCAGCTCCCGCGATGAATTTACCCGTGATATCAAAGCCACCAAGGTTATCCACAACGACAGCGGCAAGCCTGAAATCACTGTGGTCAACATCCAGAAGTTCAAGGATGACCCTGATGTTGTCCAAACCAAAGACTATAACGTAGACATTCAACGCGTTTACTTTTTGGATGAGGTGCACCGTAGCTACAACCCCAAGGGGAGCTTCCTTGCGAATCTGGATCAGTCCGACCGCAATGCCATTAAAATCGGCCTGACTGGCACCCCATTGCTGGGCTCTGAATATAACTCCAGATTATTATTCGGCGACTATATCCATAAGTACTACTACAACGCATCCATTGCTGATGGTTACACCCTGCGTCTGATCCGTGAGGAAATTGCCACTAATTACAAAATGGCCATGCAGAAGGCACTGGATGATATAGAGGTTCAACAGGGCAATATCGACAAAAAAGATGTCTATGCTCATCCCCGCTTTGTTGAGCCTATGCTCAAGTACATCACTACCGACTTTGAAAAAAGCCGTGGTGCCATGAATGACCCGAGCATTGGCGGTATGGTGATCTGTGACAGCTCCGAACAGGCGAAAGAACTGTTTAAACAGTTCAACGCAGTCTATGCCGAAACGCCGGAGGAGGTCGCTGAAAACACCAAAAAGCTTAAAAAAGCTGGCTACAGCAAACAGCAAAAATACGCCAACAAGGTGAAAACCGCCGCCCTGATCCTCCATGATGTCGGCACCAGGGATGAACGCAAAGACTGGGTGGAAGACTTCAAGGCAGGCAAAATCGACTTTCTTTTTGTCTACAACATGCTGCTCACCGGCTTCGATGCCAAACGCCTGAAAAAACTCTATCTGGGGCGGGTGATTAAAAAGCATAACCTGTTGCAGGCGCTCACCCGGGTTAACCGTACCTACAAAGAGTTCCGCTACGGCTATGTGGTTGACTTTGCCGATATCCGTCAGGAGTTTGATGCCACCAATAAAGCCTACTTTGAGGAGCTGCAATCCGAGCTGGGCGATGAGATGGAGCATTATTCGGATCTCTTTAAATCACAGGAAGAGATCAGGAAAGAGATTGAGCACGTCAAGGATGTTCTGTTCAAATTTAACACTGACAACCCGGAAGCATTTTCCCGGCAAATCAGTGAAATGGATGACCGCAAGTCAGTGCTGGCCCTGAAAAAAGCCCTGGCCGATGCCAAAAGCCTCTACAACGTCATCCGTATGCAGGCCAATTACGAAATGCTGGAGCATCTGGATTTTCCCATGCTCAATAAACTCTACCGAATGGCCAGCGACCGTCTCGACCTGATTAACCTGAAAGAAAATATCGAAAAGGGTGATGAGGCCACTAACCTGCTCAACGTTGCACTGGAAGATGTAATTTTTGAGTTTATTAAAGTGGGTGAAGAAGAACTGAAACTGGCAGATGAACTGAAAAACACCCTGCGCAGAACCCGTGAAGCCCTGGCCAGCAACTTTGATCAGCAGGACCCGCAATTTATCACCCTGAAGGAAGAGCTTGAGCGGCTGTTTAAAAAGAAAAACCTCAATGAAGTGACTCAGGCCGAGATGAACAGAAATATCACGGCCCTGAATAGAATTCATGAGAGAGTGAAAGAGCTGAACCGGGAAAACAACCTGCTGCGCCAGAAGTACCATGGCGACCGCAAATACACCCGAATCCATAAGCGCCTTAATGAGAAAGCGTCAGGCAATAACAATGATCTGTCTGCCACTGAGCGCAAGATATTTGAAGCCCTGATGGGCATCAAACAACAGGCGGACGATATTGTGCTGAGCAATACCGATATGCTCGAAAATGAAGATTACTTTGAGCGCACCATCATGCCCCACGTGATCCGCGAATTTAAAGTGGAACGAAAGATTAACATAAACCCCGATTCAGCCCGGTTTATCAATAAACAGGTGGTCGGTGAATACCTTAACGAATTCAATGGAGATAGCGCGTGGTAGAACTCGCTTTTCAGGAACAAACCAAAGTACTGATTGATGGTTTAAAAGGCGTCTGTGCCAACTATGGCCTGGGTAATGACGGTAATGAGTTCAAGATCATCACCCAGAGCTTTCTGTACAAATTCCTGAATGACAAATTTGCCTTTGAAGTCAAGCAGCTCGATCCTAACCTTGCCAAGGCTGAAAAGTGGGAAGATGAACTGGCAGCCATGGCAGCAGACGACCTGGAAATGCTGCAACTGCAAATGGGGGCAGATACTGCACGGCTAAAGCCTGCCCACTTTATTGCCAATCTGTTCAATCAGCAACACCAGCCGGAATTTGCCAAACTATTTGACGATACCCTGATGGATATTGCCATCACCAACAATGATGTATTTGCAGTAAAGACCGATGGTGGTGCTAAGGTCAGGCTGTTTGACCGTGTCAGCGAATATATTGCCGATACCACTAAGCGGGATGATTTCTGCCGGGCCATTATCAATAAGCTGGTGGAATTCAGCTTTGAGCGTATCTTTACCCAGAAATACGACTTCTATGCCACCATCTTTGAGTACCTGATCAAGGACTACAACAGCAACAGCGGTGGCAAATACGCCGAGTATTACACGCCCCATGCGGTGGCCAGGATTATGGCTTCCATTCTGGTGCCGAAAGAGCAGCAGGGCAAAGTGAAAAATGTCAGCGTCTACGACCCATCGGCTGGTTCCGGCACCCTGCTGATGAATGTCGCCCATGCCATCGGTGAAAAGCGCTGCTCTATTTTTACTCAGGATATCTCCCAGAAATCTTCAAACCTGTTGCGGTTAAACCTGATCCTTAATAACCTGGTGCACTCCATCCCCAATGTGATTCAGGGTAATACCATGTTGCACCCGTCCCATAAAGACGGGAAAGACCTGCGACAGTTTGATTACATTGTCTCTAATCCACCCTTCAAGATGGACTTTAGTGACTTTCGTGATGACCTGGATAGCAAAGTGAATGAGGATCGTTTTTTTGCCGGTATTCCCAAAGAACCGGCCAAGGCCAAAGATAAAATGGCCATTTACCAGTTGTTCCTCCAGCATATCATCCACTCCCTGAAGCCCGGCGGTAAGGCCGCTGTGGTCGTGCCAACCGGGTTTATTACCGCGCAGTCCGGTATCGATAAAAAAATTCGCAAGCATCTGGTGGATCATAAAATGCTGGCCGGGGTGGTCTCTATGCCCAGCAATATTTTCGCCACCACTGGCACAAATGTCTCGATTCTGTTTATTGATGCGTCTAACAAAGGCAAGGTGGTACTGATTGATGCCTCCAATCTGGGGGAAAAGGTCAAGGAAGGTAAAAACCAGAAAACGGTACTAAAGGACGAGGAAGAAGAGCGCATTATTGATGTGTTTAACTTCTGTGATGAGGAGGAGGATTTTTCCGTTGCTGTGTCCTATGAGGATATTGCCGCCAAAAACTACTCCCTCAGTGCCGGGCAGTATTTTGAGGTGAAGGTTGAGTATGTGGATATTACACCGGAGCAGTTTGAAGTGAAGATGAAAGGGTTTCAGGATAACCTGAAATCTTTATTTGAGGAGTC
The DNA here is from genome assembly GCF_025643335.1 of Endozoicomonas sp. Mp262. Classification (NCBI taxonomy): domain Bacteria; kingdom Pseudomonadati; phylum Pseudomonadota; class Gammaproteobacteria; order Oceanospirillales; family Endozoicomonadaceae; genus Endozoicomonas; species Endozoicomonas sp. Mp262. The sequence goes on from NZ_CP092489.1 coordinate 322,655, forward strand.
CCGAAAGTTGGAGGGGGAGATTGAGAAGCAGCTGGCGGGAGTAAAACATGTCTAAATGGCCAGTAACTACTCTTCATAACAAAATTTTCATTAAACATGGTTTTCCATTTAAAAGTGAATATTTTTCAGAAAGTGGAGATTACATTGTATTAACCCCAGGTAACTTTTTTGAGGCTGGAGGGTTTAAACGCCAAGCAGGGAAGGAAAAATTTTATACGGGTAAAATTCCAAAAGAATACTTGCATAAAAAAGGAGACTTAATTGTTGCAATGACTGAACAGGCTGAAGGCTTGCTAGGTAGTTGCGCACGAGTGCCAGAAAGTGAAGTATATTTGCATAATCAGCGATTAGGGTTGATTAGTACTGATACTAGATTAGTAACTAAAGAGTATATTTACCACCTATTTAAGACCAAAACTGTTAGAGAGCAACTGCGTCTAACGTCTTCTGGTTCAAAAGTAAAACATACGTCGCCAGAGCGCATTTATAATGTTCAAGTTCCCTTACCTGAAGTTGAAACTCAGAAAAGAATCACAAAGCTACTTGATACAATTGAAGAAAAAATAGAACTCAACAACCGCATCAATGCCGAGCTGGAAGCTATGGCTAAAACCCTGTACGACTACTGGTTTGTACAGTTCGACTTCCCCGATGCCAACGGCAAGCCCTATAAGTCTTCTGGCGGCAAGATGGTTTATAACGAGGCATTGAAGAGGAATATCCCTGTAGAATGGAGTGTAAACAATCTCAAGGAGATTACGCCAGTTAGTAATGAATCAATAACCCCTAAAGACCATCCTGAAGCTTTATTTCGACATTTTAGTATTCCAGTATTTGATTCTACCCAAACTTACGGAGTCGAATGTGGAAGCTCAATCGGAAGTAATAAATTCAAGGTGAATGGCTCGGATTTGTTGGTTTCAAAACTAAATCCATGGTTTAGCCGTGTCATTTACGCATTAGAGGAGGATGACCAGATATGTTCGACAGAATTTGTTGTTTGGCGAACAAACAGTGATTCAATTAAGAACTTCTTGTACCAAATTGCCACATCAGGTCAGTTTATAAGCTACTGCACACAGTCAGCAACAGGAACATCTAATAGTCATAAGCGGGTGAATCCTACTGTCATGATGCAGTTTAAATTCCCATTTTGTGCTGACATTGCTACTGCATATGGTGAAAAAATAGACTCCGCCTTGAAGGAGATCATGTCGAATAAAAAACAAAATAAGCAACTCGTAGAACTCCGCGACTGGCTCCTCCCCATGCTAATGAATGGCCAGGTTAAGGTACAATAAGCTACTACTTATCTCTGGCCTTAACGGAAAACCAGCGTGACAGCACCTTATAAGATTATCGAGATCAACGAAGAGATGGACTCGCCGGAAGATCTCGGCACCAGGGGAAAGTCCTGGTACACCTATAAAGACCAGAAATGCCTATGAAGCGGGTTTCAACATTTCTGAGAATGTCGCAAAAGCTTTTCTGTTCACCACAGAGGCGCAGAGGACACAGAGAAAAGCCTTTACCTAAAAGCAAAAAACTCTGTGCCCTCTGTGCCTCTGTGGTAAAAAAGGCTTATTGCGATAGCCTCTCCTCCGAAGGAACCCCGTTGCGGCCACCCCTTGCATGGATACTCACTGGCAGGTGAACACCGCAGGAACACGCGACTATCCGATTAGCATGCTACTATGGAAAGGGTAACGGGAACTGGCGGGGGATGTGTTTGTGAGTCCAACGGTATTCAGGGAAAAAGGCTACCGGTTTTTCTTTTTTTCAAGAGAGGAAGAAAGGCCTCATATTCATGTGGTTTCCGCTAATGGCGAATCCAAGTTCTGGATGGAACCGGCTATTGAGGTTGCCAAGAATTATTTCCATTCTGCCAAACAGGTTAAAGAGATTGAACAACTGATCAGGGAGCATCAACATGACATCATCAGCGCATGGAACCGACATTTCCGCAGTGGAAGTTACTAACATATCGGCTCACGGCTTCTGGCTACTGACCCGTACCGGCCGGGAGTTGTTTCTGCCCTATGCTGATTTTCCCTGGTTTAAAGATCAGCCTGTTAGCGTTATTGTTAATGTCGAAGAACAGGGTGAGGGGCATTTTTACTGGCCTGACCTCGACGTAGACTTGAGCGAGGCGATCATTGATAACCCACAGGAATATCCGCTGGTGGCAAAGCAGAAAAAACAGGCATAAGCGTGCCTTAACTCTGATATGAACCATGAACCGTGTTTATTTAGCCTGGCAAGACCCAAAAGAGAGAAGCTGGCATACCGTTGGGCGGCTGGCTCAAGAGCAGGATCTGTTTGTTTTTGACTATACCCAGGGGGCTAAAAACGACTCTTTTATCCCGTTTTCTGGAATGGAAAAGCTGGATATCACCTATAAGTCAGACAAGCTGTTTCCTCTCTTTGCCAATCGCCTGCTATCGGAACGGCGACCCGAGTACAAAATGTTGCTTTCCTGGCTGGGATTATCAGAAGACAATAAAAGCCCTCTACAGGTGCTGGCTAAAACCGGTGGGGTAAAAAGCACCGATAACCTGCAAATCTTTCCTGAAGTGGCTCCCAGTCAAAATAACCGCTTTGAAATTGATTTCTTTGTCCACGGCGTTCGTTATATTTCCGATTCAGCCAGACAGCGTATCAAAGAGCTAAAAGCTGGTGATCAACTATTTTTTATGAAAGATATTCAGAATCCGGTTGACCGGCTTGCGCTGGCGATCAGGACTGGAGACACACCGGAGATTGTTGGTTACTGCCCCCGCTTTTTAGCCCACGGCCTGTCTGATCTAACGATGGATAACAATGCCGAGCTGTCTCTCAGTGTTGCCAAGGTTAATCAGGATGCCCCCCTGTATTATCAGCTGATGTGTAAACTAAAAGTCTGCTCAAACAAGGCCGTAACGATGTTTAATGGCAAAGAGTTCCAGACCATTGCTGGTGAATCCAGCGCATATCATTAATGCAGCTTAGGCTGATTTTGAATAATCTGGTCAGAGTTTCCTGACAACCTGCCTTCCAGTATTGCCCTTTGGTTTTGAATACCAGACGCGGCAGTCTCATTGCTTACGTTCCAATCATTGATTAATAAAAACAGATTATGAGTCAATTAGAGCTGGATGAAGATGATCAAGTCGCCGTCTTTCTTGCAAAGAAAATGGCTCGCCGGTTCCTGAACGAATACGACTTAACGCCTGAACACGTTATTGGTCTTGGTAAAGCGCTTTATGCCCTTGACCGGTTACCGGAGTTAACGCCTGGGGCCAATATTGAGTTTGGCCTGTGCTATAGCGCATCGTCACACACTATAAGTGAAACCCGATACAGAACCTTCCGGATAACAGAAGACTCTTTTGAGATTTCAATCGGCGGTTCTATTGAGCTAGATAGGTGTCTGGACAGTATTTCTGAACCTGGCTGGACGATAGAGGCGTCTGGTTTCAAAGAGCATGGTTTTTATATTTATGCTCTGGAAGATGAGCTGTGTGAATACCTCAATCTTGGTGCTGAAATTACGGTTGATGATGAATCCTACCTCGAATTTCCATAAGGTGTAGTTAACCATGAAATTTGTTGCGATCGATGTGGAAACGGCAAATGCAGATATGGCCTCCATTTGCCAGATTGGTATTGCTGAGTTTGATAATGGCAAGTTGGTTAATGAGTGGCAGTCGCTGGTTGATCCAGAGGATTATTTTGATCCCATTAATGTGGATATTCATGGCATTGATAAAGACGATGTTGATGGAGCTCCTACTTTTCCTGAGCTAATAGACACGTTATCAGGGTTCTTATCCAATGCTGTCTGTGTCAGTCATACTCATTTTGATCGGGTTTCGGTTGGCCGTGCAGTTGCCAAACATGCTCTGCCCCCGATTGATACGATATGGCTGGATTCCGCTATGGTCGCAAGAAGAACATGGGATCAGTGCGCACGTAGTGGCTATGGCCTGGCGAACGTTTGCCAGCTGATTGGTTATGAGTTTAAACATCACGATGCTCTGGAAGATGCAAAGGCTTGCGGACATGTTATGGTGGAGGCGATTGAAAAGTCCGGGATCGACGTCAGCGAATGGCTGAGAAGAGTAAAACAGCCTATTGGTCTGGTTTCCCCAGATGGAAAAGTCACTGTTGCCAGGGATGGAAACCCGGAAGGTGAACTGTATGGTGAAGTTTTAGTATTTACCGGGACTCTGATGATTCCCAGGCGAGAAGCTGCTGATCTTGCTGCCAGCATTGGCTGCTCTGTTGCTGCTGGGGTAACCAAAAAAACAACCATGCTGGTGGTGGGAGATCAGGATATCACCAAGCTGGCTGGTAAAAATAAAAGCTCCAAGCATCTCAAAGCCGAAGGACTTATACAAAAAGGGCAAAAAATCAGAATCATTAAGGAAAGTGATTTTAGAGAACTGGTTAATGAAGCGAGCTAGAACAAGTGAAATAATACTTATAGATTGAATCTATTCAAGTTTATTATGAGTGATTTTTTAATATATGAAAAGTGGGTTTATTTATATTCTATCGAATGATTTGTTTATGCCAAATCTATACAAAATTGGGAAAACAACAAGAGACCCAAACTTTAGAGTCAAAGAGCTGAGTTCTGTATCAGGTATACCTGTAGATTTTCATATGGAATTTTCAGAATGGGTCTCGGATGTTGACTTGGCAGAACTGCAAGTACATTTAGAATTGGAAGAACATAGAGCAAGTAATAAAGAATTTTTTAAAGTTAGCTTAAAAGCTGCCAGGAGTGTTGTAAGAGGGGTTTGTGATAGAATTAATTCAAAAAAATCAATAGATAAAAAGTTAACTTCAAGTGATGCTGAACTTTTTAGGATGATTGAGATTGTTAAAAATAGTCGGCAGACCTATGGGGCTTACACAGTAGACAAAATTAAAGGTTTAATTGAGAAGTCTATTGTCGAAAGTGTTGTGGTTAATGCCTGCTATTTTTTAGCTATGCACTATTTTTATGAAGGAGATTTTAAAGAGGCACTCATATATTTTAACAGAGTTAAATATAAAGAACATTTTTTAGAACGTGGCTCCACTGGGGGTGGGGATTTTTTTTATGATAAGGGGCGCTGCTATTTTTATCTGGGAAGGCTTAATCAGGCAAGCTACTGTTTTAAAAAGAGTCAGTTAGAACTTGAAAAAGAAATAAGTATTGCTGAAATAAATGTTGCTCAAGGGAGATTAGCTGAAGCAATAGCCATTTATGAAAGATTAAAAAAAAGTAAGCGATATAGCTACTTGGAATGTCTTTTTGATGCAAGGGTTGGGTTGCTTAAAAATCTGGGTAAAATTTTAAGCAGTTTTCATATTAATCAGCATGTTGAAGTCAGTGGTGTTAAATAATGGTGTTTGAAGGTTTAATAGGTTTTGTTTAAACGATTTATCACCCTGTTATTGATAGCTATGCTGACTGGCTGTGCAGGCACTAATTATAATTCAGCACAGGCACTGCAAACGGGTGGCATTATCCAAATTAATGAGCTGCCTAAGTCTGTTGCAGAGAAAGAAGGCTATGACTTAAAAGTGGTCATTCGTTCTGTGTATGATGTTGGACTGAATACCAATAAGTTAGAAGCTCGTCTGAAGTTGATCAGTATTTTAACCCCTGACTGCCATAGCCCGGCACTGATTTCTGAAAAGGTCATTGAAGGGAAAACGGCTATAGGGGTTACCATGAACCGGTATTATATGGATGTTCAGTGTTCACCTGGTATGAGCTGATAGCTCAGCCCTCATTTCCTTCCCCCAGCAAATTTTAGAGTTATAGAACGCTAATGGGTCATAAATTTTCTTATAAAGATATTGAAGAACTCACTCAGTGGTCATCTGAATTTATCAGTATGGCCGTAAAAAATAATAACTGGAGAGATGCTCAAACGGTTATTGATGGCATTGCATCGGTTCTCAACGTTAGCCAGGCGTTTTTAGAAGAGACTGAGAGTGATAACTGGCTGATTAATAAATTACAGGCCGTATTTTATGGCGCAGAGGCTATTGTGCATGGTTTCTCTAATCTGAGCAGGGAGGATGCAGAGCAGGATGTTATTTATAATCTGAAATTAATAACGCAAGCCTTAAACAAAAGGAGGGATAGTGAAAGGCTGGCAGAGACCGAGGATACCTATAATGGTTTGCCTTTATTCTATCTCACCACAAAAGGCCTTCACGCAAAAGGCGTTCCTTTTGGAAAGCAGTTTATTCTCTTGAAAGGCTCACAGGTCTCAGTCAGTACGGCGGATTCCTGTCAGCCTTCAGCCATGGCCAAGAGGGAAGAGCTAATAGCCAGTGGTATTATCAGTCGTAAAGGTGACGCTTATGTGTTAAAAAAAGACTGTCTGGTGGATAGTCATAGCACTGCCGCAGGTATTATTGTTGGTTATAGCATCAGCGGCCCTGAATGTTGGAAGACAAAGGATGGTCGGTCGTTAAAGCAATGTGGTAGTGATTTTGTTCGAGCGTAAGATTAATCCATTTCTAGCAAAGAGTTTATTGACCGTCAGCATTTTATTGACTGCCGGATGCTCTACTGTGATGCAAATGGAATTGCTATACAATACACCAGCTAAAGGGCTGCAACGTACATTCGCCACTAAAAAGATTCAGATAAACAAAGATACGGGCGCTTTTGTCGTTTGCGAAAAGGCTATATTAGAGATGCTGCCAGAAGTGGTGGCTGATGTGGATAAAAAATACAATTGACTGGTGTTGATTAAGTGGCGGCTGGATTCAAGCCGCCCCTTTTCGATAGATGATTGAAAATATTTACATCTTGCTTTAGGGGATAATATAATCAGTATCGTAATAAAAGTAATGCCCCATGAAAGGGGGGAGTTCTTTGCTTTCCATTCCCTCAATCTTATTGTTTTTTATATTCACAGCCAGAAGGCCAACAATCCTTTCCAGTTGTGGTGTGCATAGAACTAAAAAAGATAGCCTGAATAGATTGCTGTACTCTGCACGATTTAGTAACTCATAAGCTTTAAGGGCGTTATCTTCGGAATCATCCATGATATTGGGGAAGATTTTTTTCCTGTTTTCTTCACTTGGTTTGGCAACTGAGGTGAAGGAGACCTTTTTTATTATTTTATCGCGCTTTGCCCCTACGATTTTTTGTTTGCTTAATTCTGTGACGGATGCACTTTGCTTATTTAAATCAAGTTCTAAGACGACAGTAGGCCTGTAATCAGCTGCTTCAGCCTGCCAAAATGACTCTATTAAAAAGGTTTCAGCTGTTGGAAGATATAAGTTAATCGCGTACTCCTCTACAGTACCACTGCCAAAATCTGGTGACATGGAACTTTCTAGTAATACTCTTAATGGATGTTTTGTCTGAGTGTTGTGATGCTGATGGTGTGGGGGTTGATGAGTTTTATGGATTTCCTTCATTCTCATTGATACTACCGGGAGTGACAGTTCTTCTCCATCCTTAGTATCCGTGTAATAGGGTAAAGAAAACCATGATTCATTTGCCGGATGATAAGCGAGTTGCTGAGCAGCCTCTTTACCGACCTGATCTTGAGCATCTCTCACCGCATCTCCTCCCATAAAAGAAGCCGCCATGCCTTTTATGAAAGCTTTATCTTGCGTGTAAATATCAAATTCTTTTTTAAGGAAGATACGTTCATACTTTTTTTCATTAGCATTATTCTTATCTTTGTGAATAAGCAACATGCCTGCTAAAGCGTTATTAGCTAAAGATATTGATATGATACATTTTAAAAACACTGAACAACGAAAATCAGAACCCATTTTTTTCACCAGCATTATTTTTTGAGCATACTTCTTGATATTTTAAAGTAGCTCATATTTTTTGATATTTATTTATTAATCTGGCCACCACCGGCAAACACCCCCTATCCAGATAGCTATCACACAAACTCCAGTAATACTGATGCCAGTGGTGATAATCCCGCCTCCAGTTCTGTCGCAGGATATTACAGCGTTTGATAATCTCCTTGGGTGGGTAGAGGTGCTCTTCGCTGAGGATAAAACGCCGGTAGTCCATCACGGTATAGGCCACCACGCTGCGGATTTTCAGGCGGGTAGCGGGGCGGTAGTTTCTGTCGATGGCAGCAAAGTTATTTTCTACATCGCTGTCCAGCCAGCTGAAAAAACGGCCCTGCTCACGGAGGTAGTCGCGGCTTTGAGGGCCATAGGCCCAGACGGCCCATGACTTGATTGGTTCTGGCAGGCTCTCGACCACAGCGATAATCATTCCGGCCTCTACAGTGTCGCAGATTCGGCGGTTGTTGGTTTGTCTGCCGGTCTGGTCGTCCCGGTAAAAACCCACCGGGTTAAATTCAGCCAGCAGTTGTTTCCGCTTGTTGTGTTTCTTTCTGTGGGTGTTTCTCAGGAAGCTGGCAAAGTCAGGCTTGCGAACGGCCACAGTGTGCTTGACCTCAAAGCCTTTACTGGTCAGGTTCATTGCATAGGCGTCGTGTATTGCCTGGCGAGCTGAAATCCATTGCATAGCGTTCCCTCAATGGTGACCGTAGAGGGCAATCAGTACGGCATCCGCTCGGCCATTGTCTTTTTTTCGTCGTACATCCGCATCGGGGTAAAGATCCAGCACCCGTCCACGGGAGGCATCCTTGTGCTGGCCAATTAACCGGGCGGAGCGTTTCCATTGCTGCGGTGTGACGTAGCTTAATGGCAGGCTCAGTGCTGCAATGGCTGATTCTGCTGCACCGAAGGCACGGCCAAAATTAAACATGCTGGTCACCCCTTGCCCAGGCATGGCGGAGACCCGTTCCAGAAAGACCCGCTGTACGCTGTCTTTTGGATAGGGGTTCAGCAGCCGGGCAATACCGCTGCCACTGACTTTCTGCTTGCGACCATTACGATCGGGTGCAGTGGGCATATCCACCAGTTCCACGATGGAACGGTTCTCGGCATTGAGTACAGCAATGGCTCCGGTCACACCCGGGTCGATTCCAATCACCACCTTCATCCTGCTTCCCTCCGTTTTCCAATTCCCTGCCATTACTCATCCCTGACCGTCTCAAGTCCTCGTGTAATCACCCCTCTCCCCCTATAAGGGGGAGAGAGGGGAATGATTACACTTCAGAAGGGCTTTTGATGACGTTTTGATTACGGGTCGATGACGCACTTTGATTACTTTTGATTACACTTTTTGGTGTTTTTTTGAGCTGTTGATTACATTGGCCCTCTGAGTTGATTACCGATTGATTACATCTGCCGGTTATTTTCTGACTGTTTTTTGAGCAGAGCTGGTAGCCTGCCTCGGTTAAACAGACCTGTGATGCCACTTGCTGAATCAGCTTTTTTTCCACCAGTGTTGCCTGAGTCCGGCTCCAGTTCTGGCGATTTTTAACCGGTTTATCCTCGCCAATACTGACTCGCTTCCACTGTTGGATGGCGATGGATGTTTGTATGACTTCATCCGGGCTAGTGGTGATGGCTGTCACCAGTTGATACAGGCTGTCCAGAGTGCCTTGCTGTGCCTTGCCCAGTGCTTGTGGTTTGGATAAAGCATGTGTCTCTTTGTTTGCCCGGTTAAGCACACAGCTGGTTTGTGGCTCGCCGTAGCTATCGGTGAATGAGAGGGTGACGGGCTGCAATGTCAGGGGTAGTGGTGCAGGTTCGTCAGCATCTTTCATTTTTTTCGGGATGATCATCAGCTGGTCACCGGTTTTCATCACGGCGTATTCGGCATCGGCAGCCCCTTTCAAGGCACTGTTACCTCGCGCCCGGTCTTTATGGGCGACACCGGTATGGTGAACCACCAGTACACAGCAGTTGAAGCGTGCCCGGAATAGCTGGTCGATATGGCTGATGAACAGGTTCATCTCTTTGGTGGCATTCTCATCGCCGGGACCAAAGTTGCGGGCAAGGGTATCAATAATAATCAGGGCGGGTGTCTGGTTTACTCTATTGGCGGTTGTGGCTATCTGGTCGCTGACGATTCGGGCATGGGTGGGATCAATCAGTGAGGCGGCAGACTGGCTGGGATAGATAGGGGCACCCTTCAGGCTTTGGCTATGGTGTTGTTGCCAGGCCAGTAACCGGCGGGATAAACCGTTGTGGCCTTCACCGGCTATATAAAACACCGGGCCTTGCTGGTGGACGGGATGACCCTGCCATTGACTGCCGGTAGCCAGGGCACAGGCGATATCCAGTGCAATAAACGATTTACCACAGCCGGGTTCGCCGAAAAGGATGGCCAGGCTATCGGTTTCCAGAAACCCTTTGATCAGCCAGTTCACAGGTTTGGGACGATTTAACAGTTCATCCAGCGGGACAAAGCCAAATGCGGGTGTTTCAACAGGAATGGTCTCACCGGGGTGACGGTGGAGGTGTGTTCGGGCAATGCTGGCAATGGTGGTATTCAGTTCTGTGGGTGTTAGTGGTGGCTGGTTGCCCTGATTCCAGCTATCCAGTTGCTCCTTGATGTCACGAAGGGTATTTCCTTGCTGGATAAGCTGACCTGTTATTTTGGCCGCTGCGTTATTTCGGCCTTCGCCTTCTTTCAGGTGGCTGTAATGACTATTTGTGTTTGATCCGCTGGCAGCGTTTTGGTGGCTTCTGTTTTTTTTAGAGGCGTTGAATGCATTGATTGCCTTGAGGTCTGCCGCTTTCAATACCGGCAGGTCGAGTAATTCAGATAATGGGTAATGCTCGTCTATCTCCCATTGGTAACGGGTGCCGGTGGCATGGGTGGAGCCGGGGGCGACGACATAGCCACCTGCACCCCGGATGTCTATTTTGTTTTTTCTGGCGGAATTACGGATATCAAGGGAAGGGTTAGCCGCAAAGTAGAAGTGTTTGCCCTGCCGGGTCGTGACCCGTACCGGTGTTGGCGTGATGCCGCCGGATTCCAGCCAGTCAACCGCTGCCGGGGAGTCGGCATCCACGACAATCACTGGCTGGCCGGTAACAATCGCCCAGTTGGTATTGGGCCAGTTGCGGGTCCATTGTTCCAGTTGCTGATCGGTTGGTGCCTGTTGCTGGAATGCTTTCCACTGGATACGGGGAGTTTTGGGCCACTCCTTCTGTGCCTTTTGCCGGTCGCCATCACACCTATGCTGGGTAAACCAGTGGGGAGGTTCTTCAAAAGGGCTGCCGAGAGGGATAACAGACAGTCCCTGCTCGTTAAGATGCCAGGCAATAGAGGTGGTATCCGGTAGCTGTGCGTTTTGACCTGTCATAGTGTTTTAGTAGTTGTTATTTTTTTGAACTGTTATTGAATTTAGCATTGACTGAAGCGGTTATGAAGTCAAAAAAATGAACGAGGTGTTCGACAGGCTTTTGCCTGTGCAGACAGGCTGATGAATAATAGAGGTTCAATCACAGAACAAGGTCGGGACAATGGACTGGAAAGAACGGGTCAGGCAGTTGATGAAAAAGAAGGGGGTGAACCAGTCTGAACTGGCAGAAACCCTCGGTATGGCCAAGTCCAGTGTTTCCCAGTGGCTGGGGCCGGGTGAGCTTTCAGAAAAGAATACCATCAAGGCGCAGGTGCTGACGGCAGCGGCATTGGGGGTGCCGACAGAGTATCTGGTCAATGGTGTCCATCGAAAACAGGCACCGGGTATGGCGGTGCCGGTACTGGATTACGCCGCCATTGCCGACTGGGTCTCTGCCCAGGCTGACCCCGAAAGTGCCGACTGGATCTTCTGTCCTGCCGACTGTAGTGAGTACACCTATGCCACCGTCGTGCAGGGCAATGCCATGGATAGCCATATCCATAAAGGGCCGACCTTTTCCCACGGGGCCGTTGTGTATGTTGACCCGGATAGCCCGTTAACCAATGGTGCTGTCTGTGTGTTTGATTGCGATGGCATCCATATCGGTGAATATACCGCTGTGAATGGTAAGCAGCTGCTGGTGCATGCCAATGCCCAGTATCCGGCTATTGATTTGGAAGGGGCAACGTATCTGGGTAAGGTGCTGGGTTCATACCGTCCGGCGGGGGCTTGAGGGCGGTAGTTTATTAATTGTTCATCAATAGTTCAAAAATATTATTGACATTCGAACAGAACGGCAGCAGACTGAAATTCAATAAATAAAACAAACAGTATGAATTTATGAACTTCTTCAATGCCAAGCTCACGGAAGTAGCGATCAGGCAAATGGTTAGCGAACTGACCGGCCTGAATGACCGGATTGGTCAGCTTGAAGCCTCAGTCTGCCAGTTACTCAAACGATCCCGGTCAACCCGCAAGGCGCTGGCCAGCTGCATCAACGATTACAATCAACGTCTTTATCAACGCTTTGCCAGCCAGAACCGGCTGGCGGATTTCAGTGATTATCGCATTCCTGCCTCTTTTCTGGTGGATGGCTATCTGGTTCAGAATCAGGGGCAGCAAGCGATGGTGACAGCCGCTTACTCTATTCATGAACGCACAGGGCGTCCCGGCCTTGAATGCCTCAGGCTAACCCCACCTGAATCTGCAACCCAATCATTATGAGTGCAGAGGACTGGCTGTCAGCCTTGGTACTGGCCGCTTTTATCACTGTAATTAGCTGGTATTGGTTACAGGCATTGGCAAATGGATGATATTGAAATGGATCATGCGGGAATGACTTATTCAGAACAGCGGGAGAGTCCTCTGGCCTGGCAGCGGCTGGCACTGGCGGTGCTGGCTCAGGCGATCAGGGATACGATGGCTAATTACCATAATGGTGTGCGGGTGAAGGTGGTGCCGGATGAGGTTGCCGGGGAAAAGAAAAAAAGAGCGGTTTACCGGAAAGTAAAAAGTATGGCGTTACTCAGGCTATCAGAGCCTTATCGATTTCTAACCACGGCTAACGCGGGCAAGGCCTTCTGGTGTGAGTGGCTGGGGCTGGATGAAACACTGGTGACGGAATACATGGCCAGCCTGCTGGCCACTGAAAAGACCATTGACGTATTAATTGAGCGCATAGGGTTTGGCAGTACCTCGAAATTAATCTGACAGGAGATGGTGTGATGGATAACACATTGGATGACCTGATGGCATTTGTGATGGCCGAGCTGGACACCCTTAAGCAGAAGTGCAGGGAATATCAGGGGCAGCCGTCTTTATGTCCGCAGCCCACTATTTATGAGCAGAAGGTCAATGACATCGTTGAAAAGGTAGGATCGCTGTTGCTGGAAAAAAAGTGGGCGGGACGCAACAGTGCAGAGGCTGTGGTGGCCTCGTTTAAAATTGCCGAGGCATTCCGACAGGCATTGAATGACAGTGGAGATTTTGATGAACTCAATTTTCTGGTGCTCAGTGTCGGCCAGTCTCTCACCCTCAAGACCATGCCCAGTGCTTCCTCGATTCAGGACTGGATTAAAGGCTTTGGCTGTTTCTCTCTGGATGAGGTGGTATTGATCGGAAAGAGCGCTGCCTGCACCCTGGCTAAACAACAGGCTTCCAACGAGTTAATTCATTACGTCAAAGCTGCCGCCTATCACGGGGATGTGTTCTCTGATGCCAAAATTCGGGAGCTGTTGAAGAAAGATAAGTCAGCCTGAACAGGGTTGGCAGTGCGGGGTAAATAAAACGGCCGTCCCCTTGTATTGACCAGTTAGTGTACTAAGGTCTCATGGCTTGGTGAGTGTATCAAATAGCTATTGCTGAGGTGATTATGAATGAACTTGAGTTAATGGGACTGAAGGATGTTAAAAAATATACAACGCTTTCATGTGCCACCATCTACCGTTTGATTGACTCCGGTGATTTTCCCAAGGGGCAGAAAATTACCAGGAATCGTCGGGTATGGCTCAAGCCGGATGTGGTAGAGGCTGTCGAAAAAATGCTAAAAAAATATCAGGAATAAAGAGGCTGAGCACAGCCTTCTGCTTACCCTTCAAATATCTCCAGTGCATCCATCAGATAATTATTGAAATTAAACTGGCGATAAATCTTTTTCAGTTCTTCTCCCGGTACTTGTTCATCGAACTTCATGGCATGAATATCAGGTACTGAGCAGAGGTATTCTATAAAGTCTCCCCACATCTGGAAGGCGGCTCTCATCACGTGTATTTGTTTGGCCTGATTATAAACCCGGCTCATACCTTCGCGGCTATGCCCTGTCATTGCCGTCGTAATATATTCAGCGACACCGATATTAGTCAGATGGGTTTCCAGCGTTCGTCTCAGGTCATGGTTGATTTTATTCATGATGCCATAATGGTTGCGGTAGGCTGTGATATAGTTGTCGTAGTTTCTGACGCTGGACGCACCCTGAGGATTTTTGATCCATTTACCATTGAGGTAAACAGTAGTTTTACTGCCAAACACATGGGTCTTGTTGCTATGTTTTTCGATAGCCTCCTTGAATACTTGCTGGAGCTGGGATGACATGGGAATTTTAAAGTCTTCCAGAAATTGTGCTTTTTTGCGGTTGTCCTGATTTTTCAAACGGCTGGCAGGAATTGTCCAAATGCCGGTATTAAAGTTAAATTCTTTTTTTTCTGCTTTTATTACCTCGGAGCGACGGCAGCCGGAAAAAATCAAAGCCTTTTGAATAAGCAATACATCGCCAGCCACCTGATAACTATCCTTATTAAGAAGCAGTGTTTTTAGCTCATGCATTGAGTAGTATGTTTTTCGAACATTCTTGATCCGCTTAAGCCCAAGGTCCGCAAAGGGGTTAGTTTTTACCAGGAAGTTTTTCTTTCCCCATCGGTACATGGTTGCAGTGAACCTTACGGTATCATTGACGGTTTGCTCGCTTTTTACCTTTCGCATGGCAACTACCATAGTTTCAATGATCTCGTGGGGAATATCATCCGCTGCGTAATCTTTTAAAATAGGAAGTACATAGTTTTTAATCCGATTGTATGGTCGGGGGCTGACACCTTCCTTATCAACGTATTCAGTAAAATAGGTGCTGACCAGATTTGAAAATAAATAAATACCTTCCTGTGCCGCCGGATCGGGATTAACAGACTCACCTGTAATTTTATAAATGATTTTTGTAAAGACTTCTGGTGAGCGAATATCGAGATTGTTTTTTCGGGCCGTTCTGGCCTCCAGGTGTATTCGTTTAGCATCAGCAAGGCTGCGATGGGGGTAGTCACCGTATTCAATGCGAGACTGCTTTCCATCATTGAACTTATCTATATATCGCCAGCAGAAACACTTTCTGCCTGATGGAAATATTCTGCATATCAGGCCATCGGTATCGGTAAGAACATATTCTTTCTCTTTTGGTTTGGCATTTCTGATTGTGGTATCAAATAATTTTATTTTTGGCATTGTTTACAACCTGGAACGTATTATTTTTTTAAAGTTCCAGTGAGGTTAAAGTGGCGTGAAGATTTGGGCAAGGTTTTTTTGGGCAATTTGGGCAATGTTTTGGGCAGTTTTATCTGCGCAGCTATGAGAACGGTTAAACAAAATGGAACAAAAGTTTCACTTTTATAAAGCGCTATTAACTGGATTGGCTTTTGGTTAACTGTTTGATATTTAGGGTTATTTGGGTGTAAAAGGAGAATATAAGAAGGGATGAAAAAGTCCCCCCACCCTGCCGCTGTCAAGGGTTGCCCGTGGCCGTAAGGTCACGGTGGGAGCTACTGAGCTGCATCGGGCTTTCCACTACAGGGTGGACATGCACTCCAGAAACTGCGAGGAACTCCCTGAGGTAGTATTATCGGCTCGGGTCGTATTTTGACTGGCATACAGGCCAGGGGAACTTACGATCAATTATATCGGTTGTTTCGTTCAAGTCTGTAGTTATTTTCCCCTTCCTGAACTTATGCCCTGAATTCAACAATCTACAGATTCCAATGCCCGGTTAAGCTTACCTAGCAGTTGCTCAATATGTTCATGGGTCTCGCTCTGGTCATCGTTGGTCTGTCGACGGGACTGCAACAGCTCATAGCTAATATTCAGGGCAGCCATCACGGCAATTCTTTCAAGACCGATCACTTTTCCACCTGCACGAATATCCCGCATTTTTTCGTTGAGATAACGAGCAGCTTCTATCAATGCCTCACGCTCGTCTGGTGGGCAGTTGACCCTGTATTCCTTATCCAGAATTTTTACAGCTGCAGCAGATGCACTCTCAATCATGATTCATGTTCCAATGCTTTGAGATGGGTAATCATGGCTTCAACCTTCGTTCGAGCAGCTTCATTCCTTTCAACCAATTGTTCCCGCTCTGTTCGCCACTGTTTCTCTCTATAGCGAAGCTGTTTGTTTTCTTCTTTTAGTTTTTGGCAGAGAGCAACCAGGTATTCAATCTTCTGGTCGAGTGCATTGAAGTCCGGATTATTCATGGGTTCCTGAAAACTGAGTTAATGGCTCTACTATAGCCTGTCAAAAAAACCATAACAATCATTAGCCTGGACAGGCAGAAGGCAATTCCGAAAGAGCGGCTTACTATCCCTTCTTTTCCGCAATCATTGCCCCTCATGCTTTAGCCTGACAAACTCCCGGCAGCCTGGCACTTTTTTAATTATTCAGCCTCCTGTCTCTGTTAGACTGTGCAGTCTCCATTGAATTAAGGCAAGAAGTTAATGACCACCCCTGATTTTACCCGGCATCCGGTGACTTTTGATGAAATGGCTGACAGTCTGGTGGAACTGGGGTGTACCAATCATCCCTCTGAAATCCACGGGTTGCTATGTGGACTACTGGCCGCCGGCCAACGCCTGACACGGGATCAGTGGTTACAACAGGTTTCCGCTCTGGCCGGGGATAAGGCCCTGGAGGGTACTTGCTCTAAATTGGTTCACGCGCTGTATGCCATCACCCTGGAAGCACTGGAAACCTCTGACTTTGCCATCACCCTGTTGTTGCCTGATGAGGATGAAGCCCTGGAGCAACGGGCTGAAGCATTAGGTATTTGGTGCCAGTCTTTTCTATCCGGGTTTGGTGAGGGTATGCAGCAGAAAAAACCGGGAGAAGAAGTAGAAAGCACCCTGAATGATTTTTCTGCCATAGCACAAATCCAGAGTACCATTGATGACAGTGATGATGCCGAACGGGACTGGCTGGAAGTCAGTGAATATGTCCGCATGGCGCTGCTAATGATCTTTGTAGAAATGAATGCCCAGAACGTAAATAAAACCAAGGAACCCGCCACCTTACATTAAGGAGAGGATGTTGTGACCGGTCCATATGATGTATTGATCATTGGAGGAGGCCTGGTTGGAGCCAGCCTGGCCTGTGCCCTGGAGTCCCTTATTCACCAGAATGGCCTCAAGGTTGTCATGATTGAAACGCACAGCCTTGATGAGCCCCGGGCTCGACCTCCCAGCTTTGATGCCCGTTCCTCGGCCCTTTCCTATGGAACCCGGTTGATTTATGACCGGCTTGGGCTTTGGCAAGGATTAAAAAATAAGGCCACGGCCATCCAGCATGTGCACATATCGGATCGGGGTCATTTCGGTGTCACCCGGTTGGATCACCATTCCGAGGGTGTCCCTGCGCTGGGCTATGTTATCGACAACTTTCTGTTAGGCGATGCCCTGCTGGAGCGGCTGAATAGCTATCGGGAACAAGGCACCATTGATACTTTTAGTCCCGCTGAGGTGATCACTGTTAAATCGGGGCAAAACTGCCAGAAGGCGTTGGTTCGCTCCCCAGAGGGACAGGAGCAATGGATAAATACATCGCTGGTTGCCCTGGCTGATGGTGGCCGCTCAGGCCTTATGGAACAACTCAACTTAGAAAAAACAATCCATGATTATGGGCAATATGCCCTGATCGCCAACGTAGCTGTGGACAGGCCTCACAAAGGGATTGCCTATGAGCGGTTTGCGGGTAAGGGACCCATGGCTCTGCTGCCCAAAATGATTACAGAAGAGGCGGAACAAAATAATAACCATCACCATTTTGGTCTGGTCTGGACGCTCTCTGATAATGAAGTGGATGAAATGACCGGATTGGATGACAGGGCATTTCTGGCTCAACTCCAGGACCGCTTTGGCTTTCGGGCCGGACGGTTTCTCCGTGTTGGGCAACGGGACTGTTACCCTCTCCAGATGAGTCTGGCCCGGGAGCAGGTGAGACCGGGACTGGTGGTTCTGGGTAATGCTGCCCATGCCATTCATCCCGTGGCAGGGCAGGGATACAACCTGGCAATCCGTGATGTAATGGCCTTAACGGAGAATATCAAGGGCTCCCTTATTCAGGGACAACCTGTGGGCGAGTTAAGCCGCCTGATGCAGTATCTGCAAACCCAGGAAGGGGATCAAAAGAGAACCGTCGCCTTTTGCGATGGATTGGTAAAACTCTTTTCCCGTAGCGAATCTTCCGTGGTTCTGGCTCGCAATCTTGGCCTGTTAGGTCTAGAACTGGGCGGCTCCCTGAAGAGTCAATTTGCCAGGGCAGCAATGGGTATCTGAGGGCTGTTGAGGATAGTATTCAAGTGACCAAAAGTACTGATAACACATTTGACCTGATTATTGTGGGTGGTGGCATGGTTGGAGCATCCCTTGCTTTAGCCCTGGCTGATAGCTCCATGAATATAGCCCTGATTGACCAGGGGAGTCTTGAACCAGAACCAGTACAACTACCGTCGCCTTTTTCACCCCGGGTCAGCGCACTGACTGAGGCCTCTGTCAACCTCTTTAAAAACCTTGGCGT
The DNA here is from genome assembly GCF_025643335.1 of Endozoicomonas sp. Mp262. Taxonomy (NCBI): domain Bacteria; kingdom Pseudomonadati; phylum Pseudomonadota; class Gammaproteobacteria; order Oceanospirillales; family Endozoicomonadaceae; genus Endozoicomonas; species Endozoicomonas sp. Mp262. The sequence continues at coordinate 341,218 of NZ_CP092489.1, forward strand.
GTGGCAGGCCATGACCTTACAGCGGGTATGCCCCTACCAGGCCATAACAGTCTGGGATGGGGAAGGCACCGGCGAGATTCATTTTGATGCCAGTTCCGTAGCCAGGGACTCTATTGGCTATATTGTTGAAAACTGTGTGATTCGAAATGCCCTTCTGGCAGGTCTATCCAAAACGCCCATAACCCTGTACGAAAAAGAAGCCGGTATTCGCTTTCAGCTGGATCATGACAAGGGAACCCTTATCCTTGCTAATGGACAACAGTTGCAAGGTAAGCTTCTGGTGGCTGCCGACGGTGCAGAATCCAGTTTGAGAAATGCGGCCAATATTCCCCTTTCACGAAAAGACTATATGCACCATGCCATAGTCACCACCGTTGAAACAGAACAATATCATCAGGACACCGCCTGGCAGGTGTTCCTTGATACCGGACCGCTGGCCTTTTTGCCGCTGCCTTCCATTAATAACAAACACTACTGCTCTATCGTATGGTCATTAGTACCAGAGAGCGCTGAAACCATTATGGGACTGGATGATAATGCGTTTTGCCAGGCATTGGAGACAGCCTTCGAGGCCCGGCTTGGAACCGTTATTCATGCCGACCCCCGGTTTCGTTATCCTCTATGCCAGCGTCATGCCCAACAATACTACCAGAACCCTGTTGTCCTGGCAGGTGATGCGGCTCACACCATTCATCCCCTGGCAGGTCAGGGAGTAAACCTTGGCCTAATGGATGTAGCTGTACTGACCGAAGAGCTGCTAAGAGCAAAACGACGACAGGATGATATCGCTGGCTCCCATATCCTGGGTCGCTACCAGAGACGAAGAAAAGGTCATAATATGACCATGATGGGTGCTATGAGCGGATTTCAAAACCTGTTTGCTACCGATGACATTGCTGTTCGCTGGTTAAGAAATACGGGGTTAAAGGCCTTTAACAAACTACCCCTCATTAAGGATTTATTAATACGACAGGCGATTGGTACTTATGGCGAGTTGCCTGAGCTGGTTAAAAATTGATGATTAGTGTGGAATAGAGTTCCATACTATTCCACACCAACTCCCAATGGGGAACCTATATTATACATAGACGACAACTTTGACCCACTGTCACTTTTTTTGTGTATTGTTAAAGAGTTTGAGCAAGCACTACAGCGATTGAGTATTTCACTGCACATAATCTTAAACTCTTCCTCATCTCCACTTCCATCGTCATCGTCACTACGTTGCCCAAAAAGTTCCGGCATCGCATTTGTAACAGCTTTTTCGTCCAAAAAAACCTCATAGTTAGATTCTAATGCATTAATTACTATTTCAATAATCCCCATATCCATATAAGCACCAATTACGATTAGCTTTACAACTTTTTTTTCTTGTAGCTTGTTTTTAAATTTATCATCCTCAAAGGCACTTGCAGCAAATATTTCGAATCTAAAAATATTTCTATTGGCACAACCGAATTTTGGTTTGCACCAACTTGGCAATAAATTTTCTGGCTTAAATTCACCTATTTGTGCAACATGCACTGCGAATATAGGAATATTATATTTCATGGCTTTTTTTATTATGTGAGCTTGTCTCTTTTGTGATTTTTTTGTGCCAGGTATTAGCTGCTCAGCAAAAAGATTAACTACTATTAAAGCTGCATCCTTACTATTATTCCTCATATAGTCAGAAAGCACGCCAGCATGGATATGTGTTACCAGGATGGCAGCTGTGGTCCAGACGTATTTTTTTATGCAGCTAAACATTTCAGTACAACTTCTTATCAGTTTCTTAAATATATACCACTCTCACACTGAGCCTTTTGCGATAGTTTCGGGACACTGAGAGCAGTTTTTTTAGTTGGGCGCGGTTTAACTATAGATGTATGATTTCTTAGCACTAGTTTTTCATTAGCCGAATAAGACTCTCCATACTGGCCACCAGCACATCATTTATCTTTTCATCATAATTAATTTCCAGCCATCGCTGGTTATTAAGCGGGTGCTTGACCCAGCAGCGCTGCTCCTGCCATGAGCATTCTGATTCCAGCTTTTCAGGAACGCTTCCAATAGCCACGTTATGGCTGGCTATTTCCAGGCCTTCCATACCTTCTTCCGATCGGGTAACCACCAGCATATCACCATAACCTGCCTGGATTGAGTAAATCAGCGTAGGTTGTTCAACCCCATGGCGCTCATAAATCGCATTATCCTGCAAAAGGCCATTGATTTTATTTTGTAATGCTTCGTAGGATTCACTGGCTTTTACATGAGGCTTAATCTGACCAAACCGCTTCACCCGATCTATCAACCCCTCTCCCTGAGATTCAGAATGAACAGAATCCTCCGGCTTAATACTTGCCGGGGAGGTTACAGCTTCACCCTTGGAAATCGGTTGTTGCTGACTGTAATGTATGGCCGGACTATCCTCAGCATGGCTATTCCCAACTGCCGACCCGGTCATTATTTTTTTCTCGGCGGCTGTAATCATGGTGAGGGTATCCTGATAGAACCCGCCCATTCGACCCGTATGGTTCAGGTATTCAGTAAAGCTGGCCTGGGCTGCCTGATATTCTCCCTTGGCAAACAGTGATTTTCCCTTAAGGTAATGAAATTCAGGGGGCAGGGCTACTCCCAATTGCTTAGCCTTATTCAGCCAAGCAAGCGCTTCAGTGAAAGCCTCCTCTTTAATCAACCGACGTGACTCCACCAGATAGCGGTCAAGCTCAATCACCCGGGGCAGGTTAACTGATGACGAGCCGAAGACAGGTATCAGCATTAGCAGCAGAAGATAGGCTTTCATAGCGACCTGTTGCAAGAGAATTCTATTAAGCCTATATCGGGCGTTTAGCGATAAATTTCAGCATGCTGTTACAGCCCGGGCAGGTGAATCCGGATATTTCAGGGGTAGGATGAATGGTGTGTTTCTATTCAGTGGGAAGAATAACCAGAAGTGACACGAAGCACCTCCTCAATGGTTGTGAGTCCCTGTGCAACCATTGCGGCTCCGGACTCCCTCAAGGTGGTCATGTCTTCTTTAAGAGCCTGGTCACGCAGCCCGTTAACCTCCGGGGTTACAACCAGGCTTTCCCTTATGGCATCACTCACCGGCATAATCTCGTAAAGCCCGGATCGTCCCAGATAACCGGTATGGCGACAGTGATTGCATCCCCGGGCTTGATAGACCTGCACCGGAGCCTTACTTATGGTGCTATCAGTAAAAAACGCCTGATCAGCCTTATTGCTGTCCCTTGGGGTTTTACAGTGGGGACACAGTATTCGCACCAAACGCTGAGCCATAACCCCCAATACGGTGGCTTTAATGAGATAAGAGGGAATACCCAGCTCCATCATCCGGATCACCGCAGTGGGCGCATCATGGGTATGCAGGGTTGAGAGCACCAGATGTCCTGTCAGTGCCGCCTGAATAGCCATTTCAGCCGTTTCATTATCCCTGATCTCCCCCACCATAATAATATCCGGGTCTTGCCGGAGCAGTGCTCGCATTCCGGTAGCAAAGTTCAGGTCAATAGAATGCTGCACCTGCATCTGGTTAAAAGCAGGTTCAATCAGTTCAATGGGGTCTTCTATGGTGCAGATATTAACTGTGGATTTAGCCAAATCCTTAAGTGTGGAATAAAGAGAGGTTGTTTTACCGGAACCCGTTGGACCCGTCACCAGAACGATACCGTGGGATCTGCTAACCATGGATCGCCAGCGAGCCTCGTCCCCGGTGGAAAACCCCAATTCTTTATAACCCTTAACGAGTACATCCGGGTCAAAAATCCGCAGTACCAGCTTTTCACCAAAGGCTGTGGCAATGGTGGATAACCTGAGTTCCGTTTCATTGCCTTCAGGGGTTCGAGTCTTTAACCGGCCATCCTGAGGCTTTCGCTTTTCGGCCACATTCATCCTTCCCAAAATCTTTATCCGGCTAACCACCGCCGTGGCCACCTTGGGTGGTAACTGGTAGATCAAATGAAGGATGCCATCGATCCGAAAACGTAAGTGACAGGTATCACGCCGGGGTTCAATATGGATATCACTGGCTCGCTGCTCAAAGGCATAGTGAAGCAACCAGTCCACAATATTGATGACATGCTGGTCATTGGCTTCCAGGGTCTTGATGCCACCAATCTCCAGCATTTGCTCAAGGTTGCTAATACCCGAAACGCTATCCTGCTGAACATTAGCGCCCTCCACAGAACGGGCCAGCTTATAAAACTCAAGGGTGTATCGGCGAATATCTGCGGGGCTGGCAATCACCGGTTTAATGTCTTTCCGGTTAACATGCCTGAGATTTTCTTCCCAGCCCCGTTGCCAGGGTTGGGAGGTTGCTACAACAATCTGCTCCCCATTAACCTCAACTGCCAGGATGCCGTGTCTTTGGGCATAGGCTTCAGACATCACTGAAGTCACCCTGTTAACATCGATTTTCAGGGGATCAATCACATAAAACGGCAATCCTGTTTTCTCTGCAACCCACCGGGATAATTTTTCCAGCCCCAGGGACGTGGAGCCATCCCCTGAGGAATCTCTCAGATTCAGGCTTTCCAGGTATTCAAGAGGATGTTGCGAGGACTTATCGGAGATATGGTTTCTGGCAAGCACCTTAGCCGCATCTTCCCTTGCCAGCAGTTTACTTTCCACCAAACCCGCAACCAGTGATGACAGGTCTTGTATTGGATAATGGGCAGGTGTATCCAAAGGTCCTCCAGCTATCTTATTCTTATTGTATTACTTCCCAGTATAGTTAAGCAGCTCAAAGCCCCGCTCTGCCTTGCTTTTATCGGAGGGTGTCAAGTGCACATCCCTGGAAATCTGTTCCGCCATCCGTATCAGGGCCTGTTCACTGCCTTCCAGTAGTTCCAGTTCCAGCTCACAGATCACCGACTGGCGACCTTTCGCCTGAACATGACCGCGATCAAAGGCAGCCTCAATTCTGGCATAGGGCTCATCCCATACCAGGTTCCAGCGGGTACGCCGAAAGTCTGTGGCAAACAGGGGTGTTAAGCTGTCATAGGCGATTCCTTCAAGGGCTTCCAGCTGTAATGCCTCCAGCAGAGAAAAATCCAGTTCCCTGCTGGTCAGGGGCCATTCCCACTCCCCCCGGGTTGACAGGCCATTAATACTATGGCCCCGGGTTTTCAATGTCTGAAAATAGAGACCTTCTTTTTCTCTGACCCTCAAGGCAACCCGGGCTTTATTTAAAGCCCGGTCAGGCGTATCAAAATAGGTATTACCCAAATGAAAGCTGTCTGGCCTTTCGATAGCATGTTGATTCCAAAAAGAAAGTGTCAGCAGTTTTGCAATGTCATGTTCCGATACAGACAGCTTTAATTCTGTTTCCTGGCTCATCAGGTTACTCTTAATCAATTAGGTAGAAACAATAAATTATAATATTTGCTGTCTGTTAAATTCCTCTATAATTTCCGCTCAGCCAAACGGATTGTAACTATGCCAACCCGTAATCTATTGTCCAGTGTTTTTGGCCGCTCACCCATTGGCCCTATACAGAAACATATTACCACTGTGCATGAATGCGCCATGTATCTGGAGCCCTTTATTGAAGCCACATTTACTGATGATTGGGAGAAAGCGCTAACAATTCAACAAAAAATCATTGAGTTAGAACACAAGGCTGATGATATTAAAAGGAGTGTCCGCTTATCCTTACCCAAGAGCCTGTTTCTTCCTGTGCCCCGCACTGATTTGCTGGAGATTGTCACTATTCAGGACAAGGTGGCCAATCGGGCCAAAGATATTGCCGGAATAATTATCGGCCGTAAAATGAGGATTCCCGAAGAAATGCGTTCCGCCTTCCTGGAGTACGTGCGACGTTCAATTGCCACCTCAGCTCAGGCGTCCCGGGCAATGAACGAGCTTGACGAACTGCTCGAGACCGGATTTAGTGGGCGGGAGGTTGACCTGGTAGAACGACTGATTGAAGAGCTTGATGCCATTGAGAGTGAAACCGATGAACTTCAGATCCAGATCAGGCGAACGCTTTTCCGTCTCGAACAAAGCCTTCCCCCAATCGATGTGATGTTCCTGTATCAAATCATTGACTGGGTAGGCGATCTTGCAGACCGGGCCTCCCGTGTTGGAAGCCACCTGCAACTATTACTTGCCCGTTAGTTTCCGAGTACTAATCCATGAGCATTATCGCTGAATACGGAACGGTATTGCTGGTCCTGGCCTGCATCTTTGGTTTTTTTATGGCCTGGGGTGTGGGAGCCAATGACGTAGCAAATGCCATGGGAACCTCCGTAGGTTCCAAAGCACTGACCATCAAACAGGCCATTATCATTGCCATTACCCTGGAGTTTGCCGGAGCCTATCTGGCAGGAGGATCTGTCACAGACACTATTAGAAAGGGCATCATTGACCCGGGAATGCCCGAGTTAGTAGCGAACCCTGAACTGTTAGTCTACGGCATGCTGGCGGCCTTACTGGCGGCGGGAGCCTGGCTACTGGTGGCCACACACTATGGCTGGCCTGTTTCCACCACACACTCTATTGTGGGAGCTATTGTGGGCTTTGCCTCTGTGGGCATTTCTCCCAGTGCGGTTAGCTGGGGTAAAGTATCATCCATTGTGGCCAGTTGGGTGGTTTCACCGGTTATCTCGGGTTTTTTGGCGTTTCTGATCTTTATCAGCGTCCAGAAATTGATTCTGGATACAGAAGAACCCTTCAAAAATGCCAAAAAATATGTGCCGGGTTACATGTTCCTGGTGGGCTTTATGATCGCCATGGTCACCCTGACCAAAGGATTAAGTCATATAGGACTATCCCTGAGCACTAACGAAAGCCTCTTGCTCGCCCTATTGGTTGGCGTAGCCGTCATGCTTGCAGGTAAATTTTCCCTATCTAAAATCCAGGAAGATATCCAGGCTGATAAAAAATTTCATTTTTCCAGTGTTGAAAAAGTCTTTGGGGTTATGATGATCTTTACTGCCTGCTCCATGGCTTTTGCCCATGGTTCCAATGATGTAGCCAATGCCGTTGGCCCCTTGGCCGCCATTGCCAGTATTATCAGCAGTGGCGGTGAAATTGCCGGCAAGACAGCCATGCCCGCCTGGGTTCTGTTACTGGGAGCAGCCGGTATAGTGGTTGGTCTTGCTACCTACGGCTATCGAGTCATGGCTACCATTGGCACTCATATTACCGAGTTGACCCCCAGCCGGGGCTTTGCCGCTGAGTTATCTGCGGCTTCGACGGTTGTGCTTGCTTCTGGTACAGGACTGCCCATTTCAACAACCCACACCCTGGTGGGTGCAGTGCTGGGAGTAGGCATGGCTCGAGGGATTGGCGCCCTCAATCTAAGAGTGATTGGCGCTATATTTATGTCCTGGTTAATCACCCTTCCAGCGGGGGCTATTTTCGCAATTGTTTTCTTTCATATCTTGAAGGCCGTGTTTGGCTAAATTTATAAAGGATTCCGGAGTTCTTCAGGAAACCAAAGAACTCCGGAGAGGCAAGGAACTCGATAATAAGTACCCAGCCTGATGAAATCCTATATTTCTGACTACTTGCTCAGATGTGCTGCTTCGTTGCAACTCTGGTTACATAGGCCAACTATGCGCCCGCCATTGCGCCTTGCATCACACCTAATCAATCAGCCAGAAATATAGGATTTCATCAGGCTGGGTACTTAAAGATTATTAATTATTTTGACTATTGATTGCTTCCCTTGCCTGGTAATTCTTCTGAAACTCCTTAAATGCTTTCGCCACATGATCATCACTTAAGGTTCTACTTTTCTTTATCTCTCTTCCGTCAGCTTCATTATCGGCGTCTAAATGCTTAAGTCTTTTTTCCTCCGCACGACCTACTGAAGAACTAACCTGTGAAGAGCTATCACATGTATTATCAGTTTTTGATCTTTTCCTTATACCAGAAGATACCTTTTGATAGTCAGCAGTGGAGGAAACCTGATTTTGATCTTCTTTACAATCCTGATCACTTAGCTCAGGTTCTTGAAGGGGAGGAAGGTTTGGAATCCATTTCGGTTTTTTTAATCTGCAATGTGATTGCAATACTTTGTTGACCAGAACATACTCATCACTACCTTTATCATGCTCATCTCTGTATGCTTTAATGAGCCTAACTTCTTGACGAAAATTATTTCCTGTCTTCTCTGTGATATTATTATAAAAATCACACTGCCGGTCTAAAGGTATCCATAGCTCTTTTTCCCTGCTCTCCTTACTAAACTTCACTTTGGCAAAACCACTTTCACCACCCGTAATAGTACTAACCCTTCCACTCCTTATTAATACTGGAGTCACCTTTCCTTCATCGAAGGAAAACTCTATTTCACCATACCTGCACCTCTTACTATTACTTACTTTGAACTCGGCAAACACTCTATTATAAGCAACATATAAAAACTTAATAGTCACCCCGCCAAAGCTTTTATCATCAAAACTTACCAACTTTCGAACAACCTGGTATTGCGAATAATCGTCACCTTCTCCTATTAGAAACAGACCATGAAAGTGGCCCTCCTCTCCTTCATCTGCAAATGTACCCAATGAAAAATAATTTTCCACAGCATACCCACTTAAAACAACCATCATGCTTATTAAAAATAATAAAATTCGAGAAAAAGTATGATAGTTTAATAATTTTATAAGTCTCATCAAACAAACCAATAGATAAAAAAACACCACCAAGACTGCTAACGATCAACACCTACTAGATTAAGACAACTGGATTAACAGAGTGATTATAGGCTAAAAAAAAGCAGATTAGTTCAGAAAGTATTTAAATAACTTCTCTAGTTATTAATGACATTAATTATATCTACAACCTTCATCACATTGCTTAAACTGAAGTAGAGACATAAAAAATTTAAACTAAGAATAGCCATTAACCTGAATCCGTGAGTTCACTGTAGCCCAACTCCTCTGGATCAACCACAAAACGTAAGTTCCAAGTTAAAATGCACCCACTCTAATTTTCACCACCTGGGTGCATTTTTGTGAAACTGAAAATTGAACAATCACAGACGGAATTTTATACACCGGTCGCAGGGCTTTATTTCGTTGGTCATGCACTCAACAAAAAGACAGCGTTAAGCAAATCCCTGCGCAAAATAAAAAAAAGGCACCGTATCACTCATATCGACCTGATCAGAGCTTACTGCGGCCAACTGGCTCAGGGTAAAAGTGATTTTGATAATGTTGATAATAACCGGGATAACGACTGGTTCCGGTTGGCAATGGGCATTAAACAAATGCCTTCAGCCAGCCGCTTAAGACAGCGTTTCAATGAAGATGCCGCCCAACTGATTCCTTTCATCGAGGACAGCCTTACCGATGTCCTGGTTAATCTTCAGGTGCCCGTCACACCCCTTCCGAAAAAACTCGATAAGAAGCAGCACATACCACTGGATATCGACGTATTCCCTATGGATAACAGCAATACCAAAAAGGAGGGGGTCGAGTACACGTATAAAAAATTCTTTGGTTATGCCCCTATTGCCGCTTACTTTGGCTGCGAAGGCTGGTGCCTGGGATGTGAATTACGCCCAGGCTCTCAGCACTCCCAGAATGATTTTATTGGCTTTTTACAAGCAGTGCTGCACCGCAGCCGACGTTTGACCCGAGCGCCTATTCTGGTTCGCCTTGATAGTGGCCACGATGCTGAGGAATCGCGCCGGGAAATCGCCGGGTTCAAAGGTGTGAATCACATTATCAAGCTCAACCCAAGAAAGTATCACACCAAGGAACACTGGCTCCCCATTTTTGAAGAAAAGCAAGTCAAATGGGAGGAGTCGCGTCCAGGAAAGAGTTATGCGACACTCTCAACCGTCTATGAAACCAACTATGGTAACCAGCGTCTGATTATTCGCATTATCAAGCGTACCACTGATACTGTAGGGCAGAGATTTCTGACACCCGATTATGAGCTGGAAGGATGGTGGACAACACTCAGCGAAGCTGACTACAGCGATGATCAGATCATTAATCTTTATGAGGATCATGCGACCAGCGAGCAGTTTCACAGTGAGTTGAAGACTGATATGGATTTAGAGCGCCTGCCTTCAGGCAAGTTTGACACCAACGACCTGGTGATGTGTTTGGGTGCACTGGTCTATAACATTCTGCGCTACATGGGGCAGAGTTGCTTGCTCGGGCCAGATGCGCCGGTACGTCATAAAGCCAAACGACGCCGGTTAAAAACCGTGATACAGGAACTCATCTACCTGGCTGCCCGTCTTCTGAAAAAAGGACATCAATACCGGCTACGCTTTGGTCGTTACTGTCCTGGTTTCAGGTCTTTCCATCAATTAATAAGCCAGCATGCACTTTGTTGATTGAATAGCGAGATAGAAAAAAATGCCATAAATGAGAAAGTACTGTATTGATAACGGTAGGGCTTCTTTCAACCTGTCTTCAAGTTTGATGATATTTTGATCAGCATTTATGCTTAAAAACGACATAAAAACACTTCAATCAATAACCCGAGTTATTTTCAAAGGAAAAAATTAATCAGCACATTTTCAAAACTGCCGGGCAAATCAAGAAATCACGGATTCAGGATTAAAACAATATTGTCGTTTATATTAAATATCCGTGAATACCGAAAAAAACTGCTAATCACGTAAAGATCTTGATCTCCGTCAATTTTTCCAGCACAGAAACCACGATAATGTCGATTGTCCAACAATCGACATTATTGATAGGTAGGCTGTGATCAAGGCAATCCGTCTGACAGAAACAGACAATGTGGCCACACTGCTGGAAGATGCAGGAAAAGGCGACGATATCCATATTATTTCCCACGAAAATGAGGTTATTACAACGGTAAACCTTCTTCAGGCTATTCCTTTTGGCAACAAAGTTGCCCTGAAGCCATTCGTAAAAGATGACGAATTGATAAAGGGCGGATGTCCCGTGGGCAAAGCCATTTGCCCTATTCCCATTGGCCAGCTGGTGCATGTGCAGAATATTCGAAGCCTGCACCTTGATATTCCTGAGCCAGTGATTCAGGAAATCATTAAACAAATGGGCATCGAGGAAAACGCATGAAAACCTTCAAAGGCTACCTTCGACAGGATGGCTCAGTGGGCATCAGAAACCTAGTTCTGATTATGGCTGTTGATGAGTGTGCGGAGGGCATTGCCCGAGCTATCAGCGACAAAATCAGCAACAGTGTGGTTGTAACCAACTACAACACCTGCATGTATGGCGGCAATGAGGAAATGATTGCCACCATGACCAACACCGCCTGTAACCCTAATGTTGCCGGTGCTCTGGTCATCGCCATGGGCTGCGGCAGTATTGACCCGGAACTGGTTGCCGCACCGGTGCGTGAAACAGGAAAACCAGTGGATACCCTGACCTGTATTAAAGAAAAAGGAACCCGGGCTACCATCAAGGGTGGTATTGAAAAGGCTTCCCACATCGCCCGTGAGGCAGAAGCTTGCCAACGGGTTGAAGTGCCTGTTAGCAAGTTGTTTGTTGGCATCAAATGCGGAGGTTCTGACACCAGCTCTGGCATTGCCTCTAACCCTAGCGTAGGCCGTGCAGCTGACAAGCTGGTTGATATGGGAGCATCTGCCGTTGCAGGGGAGTTGCTGGAACTGCTGGGTTGTGAGGATATCCTTCGCAAAAGGGCGGTATCGCCGGAAGTGGCTGACAAACTGGAGCGCCTTATCAGTGAGGAAGAAAAGCGCTGGCATGTGGAAGGCACTGAAGTGGAAACCATGAGCATTGGTAACAGTATCGGTGGCCTGACAACTCTGGAAGAAAAATCCCTGGGCGCCCTGGGTAAAACAGGAACCCGTCCTGTTCAGGATGTGCTGCGTATTAACTCCCGCCTCACAGATAAGCGACATAAGCCCGGCATGTACCTGTCTGAAGTCACCATGCTTTGCGGCGGTGCAGGTATGCATTTTGCCGCCCTGGGCTGTCAGGCTGTGCTCTGGACAACGGGGGGAGCCGGATTTAATAACCCCATCGTACCTGTAATCCGGGTCAGTGGTAACCATAACCTGATCAACGAAGATATTGATATTGACGCCACAGGCATTATGCGTGGTGAAGACAGTATCGAAGCCGTATCAGGACGCATTATTGAAAAATTGGCAGATGTTGTTAATGGCAGTGAAACAGCTATCGAGGAAATAGGTTACGCCTACTGCACCCTTTATCAAAAAGACCAGCGCCTGGAAAAAATGCTCTGTATTGAGCCGGCCTGATCATATTACAAACATTTATTATCGTCCGCGTTCATACCGATAAAGGCATCACCGGTATTGGCGAGTCTGACAGCTCCCCCATGGTTATCAAGGCGCTCATTGAAACACCCAATTCCAACCTGTACTGCTATGGCCTGAAAGAGCTGTTAATCGGTGAGAACCCTCTGGAAATTGCCCGGCTCTGGCAAAAAATGTACTGGTCATCTAACTACGTTGGACGACGAGGAGCAGGTATTCACGCCATTAGTGCCATTGACATTGCCCTGTGGGATATTGCAGCCAAATATTACAACGTACCTCTGCATACATTACTTGGCGGCAAGTTCCGTAATCGTATCAAGGCCTATGGCACCTTTATCCCTGCCCACCGCCCGGAAGATAACCGTGAAATTGCCCGAAAACTGGTAGAAAAAGGATTCAATAGCCTAAAATTCGGTGGTGGCGTACTGGGGGATGACCCCGAAACAGACTATCAGATCGTTAAAAATGTGCGGGAAGCCATTGGCGACAACATCGAGCTACAGATCGACCTGGCCACCAAATGGGGTACTGCCGGTCACGCCTTGAGAATGTGTAAACGTCTGGAGCCTTTCGATCTGAACTGGATAGAAGAGCCGGTTTTAGCCGATGATATCAATGGTTACAACCGCCTGGCCAATCAGGCTACCCAGAAAATTGCCGGTGGCGAGGCTCTGACTACCCGCTACGAGTTTAAGGATTTTCTGGAACGTTTCAGTCCCGATATTGTTCAGCCTGATATCACCCGCTGCGGTGGTATTACCGAAATGCGCAAGATTTACGATATGTCGCAACTGAATGGCACCCAGCTGATTCCTCACGGTTTTAGCACCGGTATTTTATTAGCCGCTTCGGTGCATTTCCTGGCATCCTGCGAACACGGAACATTAATGGAATATTCAGAAAGCACCAGCCCGCTGGTCAATGACAATGGACTGGTGATTAACCCAGTGCAGTTCAGGGATGGTTATCTGGAGGTTTCTGATAAACCTGGTCTTGGCATTGAGCTTAATGATGAATTTGTTAAGGAATTTCAGGTAATTTCATGAACAGAAAAGAATTAACTGGAGTTCTCATCGCAACCCTGTGTGCGATCATCTGGGGATCATCGTTTGTTTTTTCGGCAGTGCTATCCGATAAAATGAACCCTGTTGTTTTTGCTATTATCCGTTATGGTTTAGCATCCATAGGGTTAGCTGTGATCTTTGCATTTTCCAAAAAGAAAATCTGGCTGAACCTGAAAGATGCACCTGTAATGGCGATTTCAGGCATTATTGCCCAGGCCGTATTTTTCTATACATCATTACTAGCCCTGCAATATATCTCTGCCTCCGAAGTGGGTGTAATTAATGGCATGATTCCCATTTTTACCCTGTTGGTCAGTATTATTTTTTATCGCAGGCTTCCCACACCGATTCAGGCCATTGCCGTAGCACTGTCTTTTAGCGGTGCCTACTTCATTGCCAGCGATCCCGGCAATAAATTTCAGGGGCTGAATATCGGTCATTTATATATGGTGATTGGCGTTTTGGGTTTTGTGGTATCAACCTTTATCAATAAACGCCTTGGTGATCGCTATGATGGCCTGTCTACCATGATGTACCAGTTTATATTTGCAACACTGGCACTGCTGACCATGATGTTTGTCCAGGGTACTGATTTTTCTGAGGCGGCGGTCATTCTGGATAACGGTTATTACCTCTTCTGCACACTGGCATTGGGACTGGTATGCTCTGCGGCAGCCTATGTCATGTACTTCTATTCTCTGCAAATGGCGGGTGTTGAACGAGCTAATATGGTACAAAACCTTATCCCCCTTTCCGCCTATGTGCTATCCATTTTTATGCTGGGTGAATCAGTCACCTTGCAAAAGACTCTGGGCATTTTGCTGGTTATCTTATCCCTGTTTATCTTTAATATAACCATGGAACAGATTCAGTCTTTCCTTGGACGAAAACCTAAAGAACTCAGCGCATCCTAGCTCAACAAAGCCTTATACCCCTCGCCGGGAATACATGCGAGGGGATCTGTTTATTCAATCACTGTATCGGGATTATAACCCTTTCCATTATATCTCTTTATTGAAGTGCCAGTTTTTGGCACTTCAATTTATATCCTAATTCAGTAAACGTACTGATATTTTCTCTTGCCAATTGACTTGCCAACTCCCTATTACCTTCACAAATGGCTTCAACCAGTGGCTGATGACTAATGGCACTGTCCTCAATACTGTAATCGTAATGGGTCATATGCATATAAATGATCAACTGGTTAGCCACGGTATTATACATTCGAGTGAGTCGCCTGCTTTCACTGAGATCAACGATCAACTTATGTAACTCAAGATCACGATAGCTCACTTCATTAATATCAGCATCATCCCTCTGGCATAAGGCCAGATAGCCATCAAAAAAACGTGTCAGCCTACTGCGTTTTTCATCATTTATTTTTTCGGCAGCCATTTCTGCCGCCTGCCCTTCCAAAGCTACCCGCAGATGATAGATTTCCCAGAGATCCTCTTCCTCCATAGTGATAACCTGCCAGCCAGCATAGGGTTTCTGGGAGATAAGCCCCTCACTGGCCAGGGTATTCAAGGCCATCCTTACCGTTGTACGTGACAACTCCAGTGTTTTTGCCAGACTGCTCTCCACCAGTTTGTCACCTGACCTGTAAACACCAGCCAGGATTTGCTCTCTAAGATAGTTCGCCGCCTGCTCTTCGAGGCTTTGCTTGGATATTTTCATGAAGTAATAACAGCTTAACAGGACTTTAATAAGGGCAAAGAAGAATAATAGCGTGATAACTTAATATAAATAGCATTGCCAGGTTATCGAGACTAAAGTATGAAAAATTAACAGCCCCTAATGATTAGAATAAAACCATGAACATCCAACCAAGCCTGATAGAAACCCTGTCCAGCCTGATAGAAACTCCTTCCATCAGCTCCACACTGACCGAGATAGATATGAGCAATCTGCCGGTTATCCATAAACTGGCAGGCTGGTTTGAAAATCTCGGGTTCCACTGTGACATCATGCCCCTTGAGGAACCGGGCAAAGCCAACCTGATTGCCACCTTAGGGCAGGGGTCGGGAGGCCTGGTGCTGGCAGGCCATACCGATACCGTCCCCTGTGATGAAAGCCTCTGGAAAAGCTCACCCTTTCAATTGTATGAAGCCAATAACCGCCTTTATGGCCTCGGCACCTGTGATATGAAAGGGTTCTTTGCCCTCATTATTGAGGCGGTTAAAGAGTATTTAGCCACTCCCTTAACTTCTCCCCTGATTATCCTGGCCACAGCCGATGAAGAATCATCCATGAATGGCGCAAGGGCGCTGGTAAAAGCAGGAAAACCTAAAGCACGCTTTGCCGTGATCGGTGAACCAACCGGTATGAATCCGGTTTATATGCATAAAGGCATCATGATGGAACGCATCAGAATCATCGGGCAGTCAGGTCATTCCAGCAACCCTTCACTGGGTCGCAATGCCATGGAAACCGCCCATAAGGTAATTAGTGAGATACTTAATTATCGCCAGGAACTGACTTCACGGTACAACAACCCCGGCTTTACCCTGCCAACCCCCACCCTCAACCTCGGCTGCATTCATGGGGGCGATAATCCTAACCGTATCTGTGGCCATTGTGATCTGGATTTTGATGTACGACTGATGCCCGGAATGGACAGCCAGGCTATTCGTACAGAGATCAGTAACCGGCTACTCCCCATCGCTGAAAAAGATCAGGTGGACTTATCGGTTATTGAACTGACTCCCAGTATTGAGCCCTTTTCCGGACAAAAAGAATCTGACCTGGTTAAAACCTGTGAAAAGCTTACAGGTTACTCCGCAAAAACCGTTGCCTTTACCACAGAAGCCCCTTTTTTCAGCAAAATGGGAATGGACACCGTGGTACTTGGTCCGGGGCATATTGAGCAGGCACATCAGCCTGATGAGTTTTTACCCCTTGATGCCATTAATCCCACAATAAAATTACTCAAGGGACTAATAAAGCAGTACTGTCTTTAAAATTTAATCATTAGCTGCTTCAACTTCAGGGGAGAACAAGGTATTTTCACAGTCAATAATGATAATGATAAAAACAGTTATGACTGTGAATACTTCCCATCATAAAGACTACGTTAGTTTTTTTCGGCAATCATCCCCCTATATTCACGCTCACCGTGGCAAGACCTTTGTCATCATGCTGGGTGGAGATGCACTGACCCATGAGAACTTTACCAATATCATCAATGATATTGCCCTGCTCAGTAGTCTTGGGGTTCGCCTGGTTCTGGTTCATGGTGCCAGACTCCAAATTGATGCGCGCCTCAGGGAAAAAAACATATCCAGCCATTTTCATAAGGGCAGGCGCATAACAGACAAGCAAACCATTGAGTATGTTAAAGATGCTGTGGGCAATTTACGGGCACTTATTGAATCCAAACTATCCATTGGCCTGGTTAACTCACCCATGCATGGGGCACGAATACGGGTTATCAGTGGCAATTTTGTCACTGCCAGGCCTTATGGGATTCATAATGGCATCGACTACCAACATACCGGAGAGGTCAGAAAAATTGACCATCAGGCCGTCCACCACTTATTAGACAGTGGTTATGTTGTATTGTTATCTTGCCTTGGCCTTTCACCCACCGGGGAAATTTTTAACCTTGATGTTGAAGATGTGGCAACATTCACAGCAACAAGGCTGGGTGCAGAGAAACTCATCCTGTTTGGAAGGCAACAGGGTATTTTCAACGGCCACTCCGAGTTAATCAGCCGTATCTCCCCCTCCGAAGCCGAAGGCTGCCTGAAAACGATGACAAGTGATAATCGGCGACTATTAAATGCAGCCATCGCCGCCTGCAAGGGTGGCGTTGCACGTAGCCAAATCATCAGCTTTAAGGAGGATGGTGCGCTACTTAGGGAGTTGTTCACCCGAAATGGCGCGGGAACCCTTATTTCAAGGGATCATTATGAGGAAATAAGAAGGGCTGCCATAGAGGATATTGGCGGGATTCTTGCCCTGATCAAACCGCTGGAAAAAAAAGGAGTGTTACGGCGCCGATCCCGCAAAGAACTGGAGCGGGAAATTAGACTGTTCAGTGTCATTGTTCTGGATGGCATGATTATCGGCTGCACCGCCCTGCATCCCTTTCCTGACGGCAAGACTGCGGAACTGGCCTGTCTGGTGGTTCACAAAGACTATCGTTCAGGTCAACGGGGAGACCGGTTACTGGAACACACCGAATCACTGGCCCTGAGCCAGGGTATTGAAAAAATATTTGTATTAACAACCCAGACTGCCCACTGGTTTGCCGAGCGTGGATTTATTGAGGTATCTGAGCAGGAACTACCTGAAGAAAAGAAAGTCACTTACAGCTATAAACGACAGTCTAAGGTTTTAATAAAAGAACCTGCCAGGGAGGTTGTTTGAATCTAACCCGGAAGATCCGGGTTAGGTGAACGAACTACTGCTGATTAGCCCACTTCAGGAAACGGGCACGGGTTTCCTTATCCGCTTGCATAAACCAGTATTTAAGATTATTTTCCGCCAGAACTGCCATTTCCTTATTCTCTCCCTGAACGGCAGGCAACTGGCGGGAACTCCCAGAAGAAGAAACCATAGTACCGCCTGTCAGGGAATAAAGGGCCGCCGGATCAGAAGACAGGTTGAACTTTCTGGTTTCCTCCACCAGGTCACGACCCAACTGTATACCTCGTTTCTTGAGCACCGCAACTTGATAGGGGATTTGCTTATTATGGCTATCCAGCAATACCAGATTTTCTGCGGGAGCCTTGGCAAAGGCCTCAGCATCACGGATACTGCGGAATTTTCTTGGAACCGTTAGTTGATACTGCTGGCTGCCGTTCAAGCCAAAGCTCACCACATAAGGGTCTGAGGTGTACATAGCGCTATCACTGGTTCCCTTGAGCAACGCCTTAAACTGAAAAACCACCTGATGCTTGCCATCCGCCAGCCTTACACCTTCTCTTTTGTTAACGTTCTGATCTCTGGCATCTTTGCCATCGATAATCAGTAATTCAGCCTGATCTGGCAACTTCAGATAATTTACGGATGAATCAGGAGCACTGCCCGCAAAAGCAGAAATAGAGATAACGGCCAGGGCAGCTACACCCAGTAAACGTCGTATCAGCATTACAACTTCCCACTGCTTTAAACAATAAGGCACCTATTCTAACGCTAAGTACCCAGCCTGATGAAATCCTATATTTCTGGCTGATTGATTAGGTGTGATGCAAGGCGCAACGACGGGCGCATAGTTGGCCTACGTAACCAGAGTTGCAACGAAGCAGCACATCCGAGCAAGTGGTCAGAAATATAGGGTTTCATCAGGCTGGGTACTTATTGTCTACACTTTCCCTACCCTTCCGTCCGGATAACCCTGATAGAGAACAAAAAAATGCTTTGGAAATCTCAACTGCTTTGGACTCTACTGTTCATTAACACACTGGCCTTTGGTCTGGAGAGCCGTGAATATTCACAGCAAGACCTGAACAGCGAGGCCATTATTGCCGCCAACTGGATTCAGCACGCCCCTGAATATCGGGCACTGCTCTATCAAGGCTTCAATATTGCATCTGATCAGCTCGCCCAAAAACTGGCACGGCTTTCTAAAAAAAAGAAACCCGCCATTATTATCGATATTGACGAAACCCTGCTTAAAGGTACCCCTTGCTTTTCCAGCATGATCGACACTAACAACAAGCTGACAGTGGAACGATCGCTGTTATGGTGGAATGACTATAAAAGCCAGGAGGTATTGCCAGGGGCAGTGGATTTCGTCAATTTTGCAGCCTATCAGGGCGTTGAAATCTTTTATATCAGCGGCCGTTATATTGATGTGATGCCCTCAACCATCAAAGCCCTTGAACGTCATGGTTTTCCCTATGCGGATAAAGCCCATATTCTTTTGCAGCCCCCAAAGGACAGGACGCTCAGCAAGGAAGGCAAGCGTAATCTGATAAAAAACAAGGGGTTTGAGGTGATTATGCTGTTAGGCGACCAGCTCGATGACCTGACAGAGCCCCCCTCAAAGCTTTACCGGCAGCGTCAGTCCTGGGTGGACAAGCACTTTTCAAGATTTGGACTCCACTGGATCATTTTTCCTAACCCCTTTTATGGTGGTTGGGAAAGCTCCATTTCAGAAGGCTACAGCCATCTGCCCCCTGCTGAAAAACATCAGTTACGCATGGAGGTGCTGGGACTATCCCGGGATAAGGCCCCTGACCCTCTCTTCAGGCAGCATATGATTCAGGCGGCAATCTGGCAAAACTTCTCCGGGAGTTATCGGGCCCTGAACTATCAGGCTTTTAATCAGGCAGGCAGACAACTGGAAACACTGGTAAAAAATACGGAGGGCAACCCTGCCATAGTTGTGGATATCGATGGTACCGTGCTTAATGTCACTGACGAGCTGGCACTACTGAATATCCAAAATAACAAAAGTAACAGGGATAAAAAGCTGTTAAACACTGATAATGCGCTTATCAATGGTGCCAAAACTTTTCTTGCCAAGGCCCGTCAGCTTGATGTGGAAATTTTTTATCTAACCAATCGTCCTGCCACTTCCAGCAAAAGCCATAGCAAGAATGATATCTATCAGGCCACTTTGGCAAACCTCAAAAAACATAAACTACCCTATGCAGATCGTGAACACCTGATTTTTACGGAACAAAACAGTTCAAATACTCAAAAAAGCTGCAACAAAGAACAAAAACGGGCAGATATTGAGCAAGGCAGAATTAATGGCAGGAAATATCAGATAGCCATGCTGATAGGAGACCATCTGGATGACTTCGACCTGACAGAAAAAGGACTCAACCCGGAAGTTCCGGAAACAGCGGATAAGGTGCGATCCCTTTTTGGCCGACGCTATATTGTTTTACCGAGTGTCCTGAGTATGCCAGAAATCAGGGCTTACCACCGCAAGGCTGCCAACAACAGGAACCTGGACTCCTTGACACCGGAAGAATTGGCCCGGATACGTACCAAACTGCTCCATGACTGGCCGGGAAAACCAGGTACGGGAAATTAGCTATGAACCACAAAGACACGGAAGTTTATTGGTTGAAAATATTAAAACTCCGTGTCTTTGTGGTTAAGAAAAGCGAATTAATTCCGGCTTGTATACGCTCCATCAACATCCTCTAACTGATGGGAACAAACTCTAATCTCATGAAGAAACCGTCTTGCGATCTAGAACCAGATAACTATAGGTCAGGTGTTGTTCATCATCCGTTTGATGATCTTCCCTGGCCACCTCTTGCCACTGCCCCTGGTCTATTTCCGGAAAAAAGGCATCCCCCTCAAAGCTTTGATAAACTTTTGTCAGGTAAAGGCGCCCGGCTTTTGGCAAAGCCTGGCGATAAATCTCGCCCCCCCCGATTACCATCAGCTCCTGAACCCCGTCAATCATGGCAATATCTTCTGCCAGAGACAGCGCATCCTCAAGGCTGTGCACTACACGGGCTCCTTCAATGCTATAGCTCTTATCCCGGGTAATAACGATATTGGTGCGTCCGGGCAGAGGCTTCCTTAATGACTCGAAAGTTTTCCGCCCCATAATAATCGGTTTACCCATGGTGACGGCCTTGAAGTACCTTAAATCACCTGGAAGATACCAGGGCATCTTATTATTAATGCCAATGGCGTTATTCTCTGCCACGGCAGCGATCATTGCTATTTTCATCAGGCATCCACTTAAAAGAGTCCATTTTATACTAAATACTGGTATTAATAGAGGCCTTTGATTTGTCATTGATATAAAAGCAAGGATGTTTATATTCATTTATGTATACGGGTAAATCTAAAAAAATAAAAGTCATCGTATGACGCACTCATATTTTGCAAAAAAAACCTCATATCAACATTTTTCAGGCAAAAGTATTTTATAAGTGCTTCTTTATCACCTGCCAATTTCACATCACCCTCAGGAAATCCCGTTTTAAATAAGCAATAGAGTACTCTGGTTTGATACGAAGATCGTCCACAAACTTCCGTCCCACAACCAAACACCACCACCACCTCTTTTAACCCATTACAAAGAAAAAAACCTGTGGGTTCATTGATTCCCCTATACAACATTTCTGAGCCAAATTTATCAAAAAAATCAAATCTTTCTTGATCCCTAGGTGTTAGCTTGCATTTAGAGTTCGTTTTCTTTTCAATCTCAATGACATCAACTGCATCCAACTCAATGGCTATTTTTATTTTTTTAGCCATATTAATAATATTTTCTTTATCTTTTTCATCATATCTATATGACGGTAAATGCATACCTTCAAATAGTGTCTCTAAAGACGCCATTGCAATAGATTCACAGTTAACGTCATAAGTCAACAAAAAATCTATAGCAGTTCTTTCATATCCTCCATCAAAAAAATTAGTAACCCAGGGGTTTTCTGGGTTGGCTCTAATTAAAACACCGGGTTGAATAGTATAATAAAGAGGAGCAGGGTTGAGCTTGGTTCCCCCATCAACTTCCAAACCTGGAGGAGGTTGATGCAAACATTTCGGACAAAAAAGGTAACCGCCCTTCCCCTCTCTTACTTCTTTCCCAAAAGGCACCTTGTCAGGAAACTCTTCAGTAGATCCGGAATCACTATCAGACCACCCACTCACCTGTTCTTCTTGATTGATAGAAATCGCTTTAAGCGCCGTCATGGAATGCTCAAAACATACCCACTCATTCCCATAACCAAACAGGCAGGTGATCATTGATATAAAACCAGAGCCTAATAATTTAAACCACATATTACAACCCTTCGAATCATGTTAGCTAACCTGACACGCCTGTTATTCATTTTTTCCTGAAAAAATAACATGCTGACTCCTTGCTAAAGTTTTAGAAACAATGAAACATAGGAGAATATCATGAAATTACATACACTCAGCTCTATAGCTACCCCTACAGAAGCCCCTGAAAAAGAAAGAAAAACAGAGGCCTCCGGCAACCACAAAGCACTGGGGGAAATAAAAAATCTTAAAAAAGACGAGATATCACCATTTTTCAAGCTGTACGGCGACCAATTGGTTGCAGTGAATGACAATAGCATCTACGGCCAACTAAACAGGGTTCTGGAACAATATAAGATAGCCAAAGAAGAAGGCAGAACACTGTTTAAAATGCCCCAAACAGAGCAAGCCTAAATAAAAAGACCTCCGGCAAAGCCGGAGGTCTTTTTTACACGCTGTCGCTTATTTTCCTTCAGGCTGGTAAACCCCCACATTCTCATGGCCTTCATCCCGCAGATGCATGGCATGGAGCTGGCTCATCACCCCTTTTTCACAATAGAGCAAGTAATGCTTCTGCTTGTCTAACTCAGGGAACCGGGTTCGCAGCTGGTAGAAAGGAATATGCATAACTTCCCGACCAGGAACCTGGAAAGGCTTGATTTCCTCTTCATCAGGATGGCGAATATCCACAATGACATGATCATGCTGAAGTGTGTCAACCACCTCAACTTCTTCACGGGTAAGGTCATCCGCAATAATATCATTGACGGAAACCACACGACGGGTTTTTACTGCCTCATCCAGAACCGTGAAGTCAAAGTTGGCCTCTTCCCTGACAATGCGTTCCTTGCGGGCACAGGTGGTAGGATTCTTGGAGATAACAGCACAGTACTCCGGAATATTCCTGGCAAACTCTTCAGTGCCAATTCTCGCGGCAGTATCAATGATATCCTGCTTATCCATGGTAATCAGGGGTCTGAGCACCAGAGCATCGGTGGCAGAATCAATCACGGCAAGATTGGTTAGGGTCTGGCTTGAGACCTGGGCCACCGCCTCACCCGTCACCAATGCAGACAGATCCATTTCTTCCGCTACTTTAGTGGCGGCGCGAAGCATCATTCGCTTCAGGATAACGCCCATCTGGGAGTTATCCACCTTCTCCAGAATTTCCCGCACCACCTCTTCAAAAGGCACTGTGATAAACCGGACATGGTGGGAGGAGCCAAAACGGTTCCAGAGATAATAGGCCACCTCTTTAACCGCCAGCTCATGGGCATGCCCACCCAGATTAAAGAAACAGAAATGGGTTCTGATTCCCCTTTTCATGGTGAGGAAGCTGGAAACTGTGGAGTCAAAACCACCAGAAATCAGTGACAGAACGGGTTCTTGCGTTCCCAGAGGATAGCCTCCCAGCCCTTCCCCCCGTTTCTGCACCAGGAAGTATCGATCCCGTTTGATTTCAAGGCGAACGGTTACCTGTGGATCAGAAAGACTGACACCCGCCGCTTCTGTTTGCTGGTTCAGGCCTCCACCCACATAACGCTCAACATCAACAGAGCGAAACTCATGCTTGCCAGAACGCTGACAACGAACACAGAAGGTTTTTCCTGCCAGTTCCTCCTTATGGGCCTCAACCGCCTTGGCCAGCATGTCATCCATATCCGTTAACGGGTAATCCGCCACCTGGAGCCAGTAGCAGATACCCGGAATATAGCTGAGCAAGTCCCCTACCCTGGCCACCAGCACTGAATCATCACTGCTGGTAGTGACCTCGATGTAATCCCAAACACCGGTTACTTCAATATTTTCATCCGCAGACTTAAGCACCTTACGGATATTTTTCCGTAACTGCTTGATAAAACGTTTGCGTACCGGAGCACTTTTAATGGTGATTTCCGGAAAGAGCTTGACAATAAACTTCATGGATCTGGCTTGCCCTGCAATCCGTTAGCGACAACAATAATGCCACTAACTGTGCACTCAGGAATGTTTCAGAAAGAAAAGATAACAGCAAATTATACAGAAAGGCGTTAAACTGGACACCGCCGGATTTTATCACTTTTCCAGGACTTTATATTGGCTAAGCACATGATAAAACCTCAACAGCCCCTAGCACCATGATAGTGCTCTACCAGACCGGATCGCACTAGCAACATGCACAGCCTTGCCCAAACAGGGTTTTGCTCTAGAAAAAAACAGCCATAATTTGGCACGGTGTTTGCTCAATACAGATCAGAAAACTTTATGATACCTGCACCAGGGGGCGAGCGCTCCGTTTCAATGGGCCGAACTCGTTCCCATTGAAACAGAGTACCAATCCTGCTGCGATTTTATCCCCGGAGGAATAATAAATGTCTAAGACCATCAACCTGATCAAGGAACATGAAGTCAAATGGGTTGACATGCGATTCACGGACACCAAGGGCAAGGAGCAGCATGTATCCATCCCTACAAGTGAAGTCGATAACGAATTCTTCGAAATAGGCAAAATGTTTGACGGTTCCTCCATTGCTGGCTGGAAGGGTATCAATGATTCTGACATGATTCTGATGCCCGATGACAGCACCGCCGTTATCGATCCCTTTACCGATGAATCCACCCTGAACCTGCGCTGCGATATTATCGAACCTGCTACGATGCAGGGTTATGAGCGCGACCCCCGCTCGGTTGCCAAGCGTGCCGAAGAGTATCTGAAATCCACGGGCATTGCTGATACCGCCTTTTTTGGACCGGAGCCTGAATTCTTTGTTTTTGATGATGTCAAATGGAAAATCGATATCTCCGGCGCTTCCTATGAAGTGAACTCCGAAGAGGCCGCCTGGTCTTCATCTTCCAAGTTTGAAGGGGGCAATATTGGCCACCGTCCACGGGTGAAGGGCGGTTACTTCCCTGTACCTCCGGTGGACTCCCTCCATGACCTGCGCGGCGCCATGTGTCAGGCCATGGAAGCCCAGGGTCTTGAAGTAGAAGTGCATCACCACGAAGTGGGAACTGCCGGCCAGTGTGAGATCGGCGTTAAGTTTAACACCCTGGTGAAAAAGGCCGACGAAGTACAGATTCTGAAATACGCCGTACACAATGTGGCTCATGCCTATGGCAAGACCGCTACCTTTATGCCCAAGCCCCTGGTCGGTGACAACGGCAGCGGTATGCATGTACATATGTCTCTCAGCAAGAATGGTGAAAACCTGTTTGCCGGTGATGGCTATGCCGGACTCAGCGAAACCGCACTTTATTACATTGGCGGTGTTATCAAGCATGCCAAGGCCATTAATGCCTTTGCCAATGCCTCTACCAACTCCTATAAGCGATTGATTCCCGGCTTTGAGGCCCCTGTGATGCTGGCTTACTCCGCCCGCAACCGTTCGGCCTCTATCCGTATCCCTTACGTGAACAGCCCCAAGGCCCGCCGGGTTGAAGTCCGTTTCCCTGATCCAACAGCCAACCCTTATCTGGCATTTGCAGCAATGCTAATGGCAGGTCTGGACGGCATTAAAAACAAAATTCACCCCGGCGATGCGGCCGACAAAGACCTCTATGACCTGCCGCCAGAAGAAGCTGCCGAAATCCCCACTGTTGCAGAAAGCTTTGAAGAGGCACTGGCCGCACTGGATCAGGATCGTGAATTCCTCACCGCGGGCGGTGTATTCACTGACGACATGATTGATGGTTATCTGGAACTGAAGAAAGATGAATGCCTGGCTATCAGCCAAACCACCCATCCTGTTGAGTTTGACCTGTATTACAGCGTATAGTCCTGCCTGTCCTTTTCCCTCGGTTCCCAGCGTCCCGAGGGTGTCACGAAAATCTGAATTTTCTCCGCCATCATCCTGTACAATCCCTGTACAGGATGACAACATTGATTCAATATCAGGATTTCCCGACCCCCTCAGGCACCCAGGAACCAGCCTGTTTTCAAACCAATAATAAAAACATACAGGACGTGATGACTAAACAAGCGCTCCATATACCCTTCATTCTTTTATTATCAGGGTTATTACTCTCATCAAATGCCCGGCCCATCATTTATAAAAGCACCGATAAAGAGGGCAACGTCACCTTTTCAGATACCCAAACAGGCCGCAACAAAGGTGAAGTGGTGGAGTTAAAGCCATTCACCCCCACTAAAATTGTTGTGCCAGAGCCTCTCCCGGCAACAAAACCGGACGAAAAAAAACCGGGTTATCAACAACTGACCATTGCAGCCCCTGAAAACCATTCAACCCACCGGGCAAATGGAAATATCACTGTAGAAGTGGAACATGATCCCGAGAGCCTCCACCCTGGACACCGCCTGGCCTTATTTATTAATGGCGTGAAGGTACAAGAGTCAAAAAGCAGCAATCGATTCAAGCTAACCAACTTATCCAGAGGTGAGCATTATATTGAAGCAAAAATTCTAAATGCCTCCGACAAACTCCTTAAGAGTGCTGCCTGCACTATTTATGTGTTCAGGCCCACAATCCGCAATAACCCACCGGCCAAAGAGCGTCCTAAACCCATTCCGGTGCCCCAAACCTGAGCGGCCTGGAGCCACCAGGCATCAGCCTCGCTCCTGGACTCCTTAACCCAATGCTCAAGTACACGTTCATTTGAACCGTCCCTGCCTAAAACGCACCAGCCTGGTGCATTTCCATGCTTTTCACGTTAATATCGCTGGTATAGTTTTTGCTCGCTGTTAAAAATCAAACCCTTTATTGCCCCTACAGGATAATCACCTGTGATTGAGTCCTATTTACTGGAGAGCATGAGTACCGCCATCATTGCTCTGGATAAAACGCTATGTTTCCAGTACCTGAATTCTTCTGCGGAAACACTACTGGAGCAAAGCAGTAGTCGCACCCGGGGTATGCCCGTTACCAGTCTCATCCACCAACAGGAACTCCACAATGATTTAGCCAGGGCCCTTACCCAGAAACAACGCTTTATCAGAAGGGAAACTCCCTTAGAGATTAACGGCAAAATAATGACGGTGGATTACTCTGTTATTCCGCTTGAAAACCCTGAAACCCGTATCCTGCTTGAAATTAACACCCTGGACAGGCTTCGCAGAATTACCCGGGAAGAGTCCCAGCATAATAAGCAAGAGGTGTCCCGTATCCTGGCAAGGGGACTCGCCCATGAAATAAAAAATCCCCTGGGAGGCATCCGGGGTGCTGCACAATTGCTGGCACGTATGCTGAAGGAACCGTCCTTACTGGACTACACCGAGGTCATTATTCAGGAGGCAGACCGGCTCAGGGATCTGGTTGACCGTATGCTGGGACCGCTGACGCCACCCAAGATCGCTGCGGTTAATATCCACGAGATTCTGGAGCGTGTCACTCAACTGATCACCGCGGAAACGGAAGGTGCCCTGCATATAGTCCGGGATTATGATCCCAGTATTCCGGATATTCCTGCGGATAAAGAACTACTGATCCAGGCATTCCTGAATCTCGCCCGTAATGCCATGCAGGCCATTGCCCAAAGCATGGCCATAAGCGACGGCCAGATCATAATCAGAAGCCGAGTCACACGACAGTTTACTATGAACAGTGAGCGCAGAAGGTTGGTATGCCATATTGCCATTATCGATAACGGGCCCGGCATACCGGATTACCTTAAAGAAAGTATCTTCTATCCAATGATCAGCGGCCGTCCCGAAGGCACCGGGCTGGGTTTACCCATGGCACAGTCAATAATCAGCCAGCACCAGGGCCTGATTGAATGTGAAAGCCAACCCGGAAGAACCAGCTTTGACATTTATCTCCCCCTCACTCAACCCTATAACCAGGCCATTACCAAAAAAAGGAGCTTTTCATGAGTACTGTATGGATTATTGATGACGATCGGGCCATTCGCTGGGTTCTGGAAAAGGCACTGGCAACAGAACACCTCGAAACCCGGTCATTTGATTCCGGTGATGCGGCCTTAATGGCACTGGAACAGGCAATTCCTGAAAACAACTTACCGGAAGCCATTATCAGTGATGTCCGTATGCCGGGTATCAATGGCCTGGATCTATTGAAAAAAATACACCACAAGCTTCCAGATCTGCCTGTTATTATCATGACGGCCCATTCCGATCTGGATAGTGCAGTCTCCTCCTATCAAAGCGGTGCCTTTGAATATTTACCAAAACCCTTTGATATCGACGATGCTACCATGCTGGTGAAACGGGGCATTGAACATAGCCGCCAGCAACGCAAATCAGCACCGGCAGCACAGTTGGCGCCTGCCACAGAAATCATTGGAGAGGCCCCGGCAATGCAGGAAGTGTTCAGGGCCATTGGCCGCTTGTCCCATTCCAACATTACAGTGCTGATTAATGGTGAGTCTGGCACTGGCAAAGAACTGGTGGCCCGGGCGCTGCACCGTCACAGTCCCCGCTCGGGGGAAACCTTTATCGCCCTGAATATGGCAGCGATCCCGAAAGACCTGATTGAATCAGAGCTATTCGGTCATGAGAAAGGCGCCTTTACCGGAGCCGGTGGTATGAGGCGAGGACGATTTGAGCAGACCAATGGCGGCACCCTCTTTCTCGATGAAATTGGCGATATGCCCGCTGAAACCCAAACCCGCCTGTTACGGGTTCTGGCGGATGGCGAGTTTTATCGGGTTGGGGGACACACCCCGGTGAAGGCAGATGTCCGGATTATCGCGGCCACGCACCAAAATCTGGAACAACTGGTGGCAAAGGGTCAATTTCGGGAAGACCTCTTTCACCGTTTAAATGTTATCAGGATTCACCTGCCCCGGTTAAAGGAGCGACAGGAAGATATTGTCCGGCTGGCCCACTTCTTTCTTGAGCAGGCCGGAAAGGAACTGGAGGTAGAGCCAAAAATTCTAACACTGGAAGCGGAGAGGTTTATCTCCACCCTGGAATGGCCTGGCAATGTCCGGCAACTGGAGAACACCTGTCGATGGCTCACCGTAATGGCCTCAGGGCGGGAAATACTGGTATCCGACCTTCCCCCTGAATTACTGGCCACTACCCATAATCCACTGACCAAGACCTTCCCTAAACAGGACAGTTGGCAAAATAGCTTGCGCCTTTGGGTGGATCAGCAACTGGCCTCAGGGCAGACAGGCATCCTTGGTCAGGCCATACCGGACTTTGAGCGCATCATGATTGAAGCGGCTCTGGCCCATACCGGAGGCAGAAAGCGGGATGCTGCCAGCCTCCTTGGCTGGGGCCGAAACACCCTGACCCGAAAGCTTAAGGAACTCTCCCTGGCCGAAGAAGTGGTTGATGGTTGATAGCGGTTGCTCGTTGCATCTCGCTCCCGGCGGGTATCCCCAATTAGCACCGCACTGGCGACCGGGGGAGACATGCATTCCCAGGCGGGAGCCTGAGAACGAGTCTAAAAGTTATTTTTATTAACCACGGAGACACAAAGACACGAAGATTTATAGTTTAAAGGTATAAAAACTCTGTGCCCCCGTGTCTCCGTGGTTAAAAGAAGAAAACAATCTCGTTTTGTGCAGGCTGCATTCAGTTTCACGACAGCCTTGGGAACCGGGGAGCGAGTCTAACAAATTACACGTTTCTCATTAGGCGCGGTTCAGTTACAAAAACTTTAATTTAATTTTACTTTTTGAAAGCAGGCTGCCATATCCCTGGTCTATCATAAATATAAGTAACCATGCTCTCGGATATAAGGAAATATTGAGGCCAGTCCTGATGAAACTCTCACCTGAAAACACCAACCGCTGCGACCAAAAACTCTGCCAGTGCAGCACCGCCTGTAATATTTTTGCCCTTGTACTTGCCCTGCTGTTTATCAGCGGCTTAGCCCAGGCAACGGATTTTAAAATGGATATTGTCTGCGAGAAAAGTGCAGAAATGGTGGTCTCTGAATCCCCGGTGACTGATTAGCCATCAGGCAAGCATGTGCTTGACCATACATTATCACAGCCCCAAATTTTAACCATCAATCCGCCAATAACAACTAACAATCCATTGCCTATACTTTATGTAGAAACGCTGTAATACATGGAGTAGTAGACATGGATGTTTCCCAAAAACCGACAGGAAAAAGTCGCCCTTTCCTATCCGCCCTGGCACTTAGCGCCATCATTTTGACACCCACCAACCTGCATTCAGCCACCCAGGGTAGCCTTGGCAAAACCTCAAGCGCCACTATGACCATTACCCTTATTATCCCGCCCAAACTGGAAACCCGGGTCGCCGAACAGATACCGGTGACCCAAAGCCCAACCCCCACCCAGGTTTCCGTTAACTCGGCCATTCCCCTTTGTATCAGCAGCAACGGCATGGCCAGCTACACTGTAACAGCCAGGGGGCATGATAACAGCGGCAGTTTCAGGGTAAAAAATGGCAACAGTTGGGAGTCCTACAAAGTCTTGCTCTGGAAAAATCCCTATCAGGCACCGCAACAATTAAACAGCGGCCAGCCCAGTGAAGCATTACAACCCCTGGGCAGAAATGAAAGCTGCGAGAGAGCCTCCCGACTGGCGCTTCATATGAAAAACAAGCTGAAAAACTTCAGGGGTGCCATGAACCTGACAATCAGTGCCGATTAACCCTCCTTTCTTCCTCGTTCCCGGCGCCCCGAGGGTGCCGCGAAAGTCCCTCGTTCCCAGCGTCAAAGACCATGGATGGTCTGAATGCAGACGGGGGTTTCCAATCAGCTCCGCACCTGCCGAAAGGGGAGGTATGCATTCCCAGGCTGGAGCCTGGGAACGAGGAACCGGATTTCCTTCTAGTTAGTAACCTCAATAGGTATTAAAATAAGTCCTAACAAAAACAAGGCGATTGAACGCACCCTCCAAGAAGCCGCCTTAAGAGCTTGACAAAAACAGGGACTATTTATGCTTTCTCGTTTTTCCATACTGACATTCTCAGCTTCACTGTTATTGAGCATCAATGCATCGGCAGCGCTGTCACTGGACAGAATGATCGTCTACTTCGATCCCGATAAGGCACCCCGGCAGGATATTATTGTTTCAAACCCCGACAACGAAACCCTGTACCTGCAAACAGAAGTCTACGAAGTCAAAAACCCCGGCAGTGATGATGAGGATCGGGTTAGAATCACCGATCCCGAAAAGATGAAACTGCTAACCACCCCCAACAAGGCCATTATTCCAGCCAACAGCCGCAAAACCGTACGACTGGTGAGTCTTGAAAAGCCTACAAAAAACGAACTGGTTTATCGGGTGACCTTCAAGCCGGTGGTGGGCGACCTGGAAGCCAGCCAGACCGCCATCAAACTGCTAATTGCCTACCAGACCCTGATATTTATCCGCCCGGATAACCCAAAATATAATGTTTCTGCCAAACAGCAGGGTAACCAGCTGGTCTTTACCAACTCCGGCAATATCAATGCGGTTATGAGAAATGGTCAGTACTGCACCACCCAAAAAGACGACAGTTGTAAATCTATATCCGACACCACCCGTATCTATGCTGGACAAAGCTGGAGCCTGGCTATTCCATCAGGGGCCGTACGGGTAAAATATGGATTATTTGACGGGGCTTTTGAAAAGACTCAGGAGTTTGCGGTGAAGCAAGTATCCAATTCTTGAGCTTACTCTCGTTCCCGGGAGTACGGGAACGAGTCCGGATCATTCCAGCCTAAGGGCTTGCCTGAGCATAGCCTTAATCTCTGCTACATCGGACTCAAGGTGATCTATACCACTCTCCAGACGATCCATTCGCCTCTTCATATCTGCTATATCACTTTGCATATTGACCATATCTTTTTGCATCACCTCAAGCTTACACTCCAGCCGCAGGGTTCGCTCATCCACCCGCTTGATATATTCGTGATCCTCACGAACCAGGTGCAGCAACCCCCTCTGCAAGTCATTCCAGACTTTTTCCCGAACCTCATCCCGATGCAGCATATTCTTTTTAATCACATCAACCTCAGCTTCCAACTTATACAGCCGTTGTTCTGTATTAAGGTCAGTCATTACCTGCTCCGCTGAATACTGGTGATTTGACCAAGTACAGCAGGAGTATAGTTCAGGCTGATGGACTGCAAGGTCAATTTTTATGCTGTCTCCTCCCCCCTCGTTCCCATCAAGTTGCACCTACCATAACAGTCACCGTATCGGTATAAATACCCGGCGTTGGCACATCCTCTTTTTTAATCCGAACCCGGATGGCGGCATTGTTCTCGGTATAACTTTTACAATCCACACTTTCATGACCATTGAAGTCTATCTGCTGAAAAGGCCCGGTTTGCGGGGTGGCACTGTCCAGCTCGCCAATACTCTGGGCAAATAGCACCTCATAGCCCACTGAATTGCCGCCATTTTTCAAAATAAACTGCCCGTAATCATTTTGTCCCCACACCCGGGCAACATAATAACGGGGGTCACGGCTGACATGGATACAAAAATCCATCTGGTCTGAATAGTAGGCCTGCCCCGGAAAGTCCCTGGAATCCATTGCCAGGTCCCTCAGGCCACTGACCCGGTATTTGGGCGGGTAATTCAGCTTTATTTTTACCGCTTCCGCACTGTATTTTTCAAAGGGATAAATATTCTCATTCTTTCTGGCCAGAACCTCGCCATTCACATAAAACCGCAGGTAGGGGTCATCGCTCATGGCAATCCGTTTCAGCTCTTCAATATTATTCAGCTTGATGGTATAGGTGGCCTCGATCAGGGCTGAAGACCCATTGCCATGGTCAAAGCCATTACCCTTGTCACTGCCGTGGGTCCAGCCCCCTGCCGGGGTAATGGGTTTATTATGCTTGCCATTGGGTTTAACCCTGGGAGCGGTTCCATTAAAGGCCATCACTCCCTGAAGGCGGGATACATTGAGCTGGTTCGGGTTGTAGACCCCGTCATCAGAGATGGCCAGCCGGTAGTTGGCCTGGGAGCTGCTGGCACAGCTGGCGCCGGTGCAGGCACGGTAGTGGACGGTAAAGGTGTGGGTGATGGTGGTGACGGAGTCATCATAAGTTTCCAGGTCAATAGCACCACCAACAGTGTCAATAAACTCAAATATGGCCCAGGCCCGGGGACCCACTGCCAGCAGCATCAGGGTCAGCAGGCACCGTATCAGCGGTTGCCAGCGCCCCTGACGGGAGTACCTTTCCCTCGTTCCCAGCGTTCCCGCTGGGAACGAGTCTGAAAACTCTGTGCCTCTGTGCCTCCGTGGTAAAAAAAATGTTGCTACAGCCCCGAGAGCCTGGCAACGAGAGAAGAAACCCGTCATAGAAGCCTTCATCACTTACTCCCCCACCGTTACCGCAAGCTGGACAGCTTCCGGCTGATCCGCTATTTCCAGTTCAGGTACTGCACAATCAGACCTGGCCAGATCAATGGTTCCCATTCTCAATACATTACCCTGCCGCTTCTCCGGTATTGGCAACTCACAAACTTTGCCATCCTCCAGCACCACATCAATCATCTTTTTATCAGTACGCAGCTCTAGCTGGAACAAACCATAGTCATCACTGTCTGCGGGGCGCAACCCGCCTTTTATCTGTGCGCCATAGACCGGCTCACCGCCCTGCACCAGACGACCAAACAACAATTGCAGGGCCACGGCATCATAATCCAACGAGACCACATTGCCCGGATATAAAGTCACCTTGCGCTCCCGCTCATCAAAGTCATAAAGCGCCGTGCCCACCGGGCTGATGGTCACCGTATATTGCTCATAGGGATTCAAGGGCACCAGCGATGGACGGCCCACCACGGCATAACCACGACGCTGCCCGTTTACCTTCACATCAAAGACATCCCCATCCTCACCATTGACGTTAACCATCAGGGCGCTATCGGCACTGTGCTCCCCCCCCAGGGCAACATGACTGCCATCAGTCATAAAGCTGCTGCGGAAGCTGGCGGAATAACTGGTGGTGGTATTGCTATTGCCCACCACATGATTCAGGGCCAGGTCGCCCCGGCCCCAGCTGTTGCCCACTTCCAGCCGGGCATCGTAGCGTTCGTCACCGGTGCCTGCCTCGGCACCGAAATCCGCCCGCACCGTGCTATCAAAAATCTCCTTATCTTCCCAGGTGGCGGCCACCCGCATTCGTTCACTGCTGGTATTGCCGGTATCACGCCAGTTACGCTGGGCCTTGGGTGTAGCCCGCCAGCTCCAGTGGTCATCCCGCAGGCGGAAGTTAAAGCTGAGCAGCGCCACCTTATCATCATTGGACTGGCTGTAGCTGGCATCCATATCAATATCCAGATTTTCCAAACGATAGAGGCTGGTACGATAGGCGACAGTATGGGTACGGGTGGCCTCTTCCTCGCCGGTTTTAGTGTCGCTGTAACGGTAGCTGGCGTTGCCGTTATAAAAAGGTGCTGACATTGAGTAACTGCTTTGCCGGAATGATTCACCGAGCAGGGCGGGGTAATCAGTATTTTCAGTGGCTACGGTATAGTCATCATTCCAGAGCTGGCGATAACTGGCATTAAGGGAAACCACATTCCAGGTGGCCCGGCCAATGACGCTGACACCATAGGCACCGCCACTGCCCACCATGACAGAGGGTGAAATTTCATAGCCATAGCCAATATTGAACAGCCCGGCTTCAATCAAGCTGTTTTCTGAATTCACGGCAGCACTGACGGTGGTGGCGATAGTATCAGTCAGACGACGACTGACTCCTGCACGAGCCAGCAGCTGTTTAGTCATTTCCGGCAGGGTTTCTTCATTGGTGCGATCCATCACCTGACCCGCTTCCATAAAGTAGCGCCACTCACCCTCTGGTGGTAAATCAAACTGTTTGGCAAAGAAGCGGTTTTCGGTTCTGATGGGGTTACCCTGTTCATCCAGGATTTTTATCTCCACATCGTAGGCACCGGAGGGAAAGCCGGTGGTATCAAGCTGCTGGCTTCCCGCCTCGAGGAAGTAAGAGGCAATTAAGCGGTTATCCTTGCGAACCTCAACCCTGCCACGGGTGGGCAGGAATAAATCCAACGGTGTTCCGCCAGAAAAACTGGTATCTGCCCGGGTGTTATCAGAACTTCCCAGCCGAACCCCTGTTAAAATCCGGTCTGAGGTAAAGCTCAGGCCAAAGCCTTCGCTTCGCATCAGGCCCGCACGGTAACGTACCCCTTCAAATTCCCGCTGGCCGTAGAGTGAGTCCACGGAGAAGTGTTGTTTTTTTGAATAGTCCCAGCTGGTATAAAGGCTATTTTCCCCCTTGGCAAAAACACTGGTTCCATAAACGGTGTAATCATCGCTGTCCGCTGTGTTGGTGCTGTTATCTCCCTTGGTGCCGGAAAATGCGGCGGCAAAGTTTTGCATAAAGGAGTAATCCGCATCCGAGGGCGGCAGGTATTTGCTTACCTCGGCAGAACGGGTTACCAAAAACCGTGGGTTAACAAATACATCCACCCGAAATCGGCTTTCATCAAAGATGACGCTGGTGATGACCGGTTCCATCAGGCCACAGTCAGCTTGCCCCTGTCGGAAACAGACTTTGTCCCCATTGGTATCCAGTTCCCCGTTAAGCTCCCGGGTAATCAGTAATGGGTCATCAATATCGCTAATAAGCCGGACAATGGCAGCGGGGTTGGAGAGTCGAATGGTTTTGGGGGTGTAGGTGGCGAGCTGGGAGCCAAGATAGCGGTTGCCGTAGTAGATATCCACCAGGGATCGCTGGGGTTTCGACAATTCCTCAAAACCGGGCGGAACCTGTGCCTGCGCTAAAAACAATGGTTGCCCCGCTACTCCCTCCATGCCACCAGGTATCGAAGAACCTGCCCCCTGTGCCTGGGAAACAGTAAGCGGCAAAAGGCTGGCTAATACTAAATGCCTCCCTGTTTTTTTTCTCACTGCATGCTTCCCCCAATTGACCACTTATAGTTTTTATACCCGGCAAACATTCTAGCCCTAGCTCGCTCCCGGTATCCTGGGGGTGTTGCGAAACTTAATGCCTCGTTCCCAGCGTCAAAGACCGTAGATGGTCTGAATGCAGACGGGTGTTACCAGCTAGCACCGCACTTGCGGTCAGGGGAGGTATGCATTCCCAGGCGGGAGCCTGGGAACGAGTTCAAAAATAAATAAGGCAGGAGACAAGGCCCTGTCCCCCGCCTTTACGGTATTTTTATTTTTATCTCGTTCCCGGGCGGGTACTCGGGAAGGCGTTAGTTGACGGCTACTGTCACAGTCACAGTATCGTTATATACACCAGGGTCAGCATTGCCGATATCCGTTCCGTCAGCCCTTACCCATATGGTTGAGTTTGTGGTGCCAGGCACACATTCTGCGTCAGTTAGAACTGTGGTGAAATTATCCGGGTATTGCACCCCGTTAAGCAGCTCTTCTCCATCACCGATACTGGCGACACCTTTTAGATCATCCTCGAAATACACTTGATAACCAATTTTGGTGGTCACTGCACCACCGGCAGACATTTCAAAATTGCCGCTGGAATTAGAGGCGGTGATTCTGTAATCACCTGTTCCTGCCCGACCCACGCAAACATTCTGTGCCCCAAGGTAATCGCCGGAGCCATCCTCAATAAAGCCAGCCAATACCATATCATCAAGGTTATTGATAACAATGTTATCCTGCTTATTTAAACTGACTTCAAAGTCCCCCTGACTAGAGCCTGGTCCCACTGTACCTTGATTCGCAGCCATAGCCCCGGCACTCACCGTACCAACAGCCACAGCCAACGCTAATGAATGTAAACATAATAGTTTCACAGCCGTATCCTCCCTGAAATGGAATTACAATATGTACCCCTACACGCCTTATCGCCACATCCCGCAATCCTTGCAGAAATCACGCAAAGCTTTACTATAACTAATACAGATTTACACCAGTTTGTGCGTAGTATTTCCAACCCCTTAACATAACTTATAACACAGCAATATCGTCGCTTAAACATGTTTTTATTTGCGTATTAAAAACTCTCAATCCTGCAAGTGCGGCGTTTCTTCGTTCCCAGCGGGGAACGGCAGCAGGATTTTTATTTCTGCCTATACTTCCTGAACAGTTAACAAAAACAGGTCATCACTATGTCACTTGAAGCAAGAGTTACCACATTAGAGTACAAGGTGGATCAGCTTGAGCAGGCGTTTCAAAAGAACAATTCAATCCTTGAGGCCACCCACGGTGTGGTGGCACTCATACTGAAAGAGCAGCGGGAGCGATTTGATAAGCAGGAGGTGTTTAATCAGAGACAGGAGGCATTCAACCAAACCGTCAATGAGAACTTCAAACAGATAGAGCTGCTGATTCGTCAGCTACATCCCAACCATTAACCCCTCGCCCCCGGTGTCAAAGACCATGGATGGTGTGAATGAAAAATACAAGGATAGTTTTCTGCCCGCGGGAATGCATACGGATATCTCAGACACCGTTGCCTGCTATCACTCCGCTGCCACCGTCAAAGTCAGTTCATCACTGTAAGCGCCGACATTTTTCTGGTTAAAGTTAATATTACCGGCAAGGCGCAGACGTAACTCCATATTGGCACTGGCTTCCGAGCAGTCAGGGATATCTGTCTCACGGGCATTAGCGGCAGCAAAATCCGGGGTAGGCACACCCGCCGTCAGTCCGCCAAGGCTCTCCTGACCTCCCTGCCCCACCACTTCCACAAGGTACTCAATACCTTCTGCATCACCAGGCAAGACATTTTCAACCGTGGATGAGTGGGCGAGGACAAAGC
Source organism: Endozoicomonas sp. Mp262 (assembly GCF_025643335.1). Lineage (NCBI taxonomy): Bacteria > Pseudomonadati > Pseudomonadota > Gammaproteobacteria > Oceanospirillales > Endozoicomonadaceae > Endozoicomonas > Endozoicomonas sp. Mp262. The sequence continues at coordinate 378,792 of NZ_CP092489.1, forward strand.
GGCCATTACTAGCACTTCTATTGCTGTCAGCCACCAGCGTCACAGTGGCTGTATTATGGAAAATACAAAACCACTGTCGTTGATCCTGAAACCCGAAGGTTTCATCAAAGCCGCCAAAGTCTATATTGGTCAATGCCAAAGGAAATCCGATTTGAGCCAGGGGCGGGATAAGCAGCTCAATATCAAAGTCACCGGATGATAAATCATCGGTGGCTTCCACCGGGTTGTTGGCGGCAAAGAGAGAGCTACTCCAGATGAGGGATAAACTGGCGATCCAGCCACGGGGCTTTATTATCATTATTTTAAGCCTTTTTTAGACAAAGGGTATCAGTGACCACCGCGCCATGACAATAGTGTTAAAATGCCCTTAGATGTCACTGAAAACACTGAAAAATGCTTGATATTGTTTTATACCAGCCTGAGATTCCCCCCAATACCGGTAATATTATCCGCCTTTGTGCCAATACCGGTTTCACCCTTCACCTGATCAAGCCCCTGGGCTTTGACCTGGATAACCAGCGCCTGAAACGGGCCGGGCTGGATTACCATGAATATGCCAATCTTCAACTTCACGAAAGCTACGAGGATTACCTGGCCACTGCAAAACCCGAGCGGGTCTTTGCCTTAAGCACCAAGGGGCATCAGTGTTACTCGAAAACCCGCTTTAAAAAAGGGGATGCATTAATGTTTGGCCCGGAAACCCGGGGGCTGCCCGATGATATCCGTAACAGCCTGCCCGCTAGCCAGGTGCTGAAACTACCCATGCTTCCCGATAGCCGCAGCCTGAACCTGTCCAATACGGTGGCTATTATGGTTTATGAGTCCTGGCGACAGCTATCATTTGAAGGATCAGCGGTAATTGACTGAATTACCAGTTAATTTTTTCATCGAGCTGCCACTGGCCATCTATACTTCTCCTGCGTTAACCCAACAATAAGGTCATAAAAGCGATGGTTTCAGATCTGCAATTTGCCCAGCTTGATGAGCGTGTCACCCGGCTGGAGTACTGGCGCACGCTCAAGGACGAGCATCTTGAGTACCTGATAAAGGAGCATAATGACCTGCTTCAGTTATTGCTGGAAAAAGTGGGTCAGTTTGAGGAAGTACAGCGACGGTTTGCATCCCGCCTGGACAGACAGCAGGAGCAACTGGATAGACAGCAGGAGCAAATAGAGAAGATGGTCACTAAAGATGATTTTAACAGCTTTAAGGCTGATGTTATGACAACACTGCAACAACTGTTAAATCGTCAACACTGAAAAACAGGTCTGCATTCCCAGGGAGGAGAGGGGGTCGCAAAACCCACAGCGCAATGCCCTGTTTTTTTTGGAACTATGAAGGACACTAAGTACACCAAGGCTTTTCTTAAAATGCTTCGTGCTCTTCGTGTCCTTCGTGGTTTAAAAAAGCCTTTTACGACAACCTCCAAACCCTGGGAACTAGTGCAGGTAAGCGTGAATATCCATACAGTTATTGAATAAGTTTAAACCCGTATGCATTCCCAGCGGGGACGCTGGGAACGAGGCGCTTACTTGTATAGATATTAACGCTTAGAGGCACTAGGAACAAATCAGTTAACCGCTTCCTGCCTGGCCTGTTCCTGCGCCTGCATGTACAGGGCATCGAAGTTTACAGGAGCCAGCATAATGGGAGGGAAGCTGCCTCTCAGTACCAGGTTGTCCACGGCTTCACGGGCATAAGGGAACAGGATATTAGGGCAGAATGCACCCAGGGTACGGTGCAGTTCTTCTTCGTTCAGTCCTTTTGCCATGAAGACACCCGCCTGCTGAACTTCAACAACAAACGCAGTTTCTTTTTGCTCTTCCGGGCCGTTGTCCACAGTGATGGTCAGGGACAGCACCACTTCATACAGACCTTCTTCCAGGGCACTGTTGCTGGTGTTCAGGTCCAGCTTTACTTCTGGCTGCCACTGTTGCTGGAACATGGCAGGCGCCTTGGGGGATTCGAAGGAGAGGTCCTTCACATAAATACGTTGCAGGGCGAATTGAGCCTGCTCTTGCTGATTATCAGCCATTGTTACTTCCTTCTCTAATTAATACTTTTAAACGGCCCTATCTCCGGGAAACACGTTAATGCCTGTTTCCCGGAGATATTCAGGGCGTTAGGAGCTTATCCAGTTCACCGCTGGCTTCCAGGGCAAAAAGATCATCGCATCCCCCAATATGGGAGTCGCCAATCCAGATTTGCGGCACCGTATGCCTGCCCGCTTTTTTCGTCATTTCCTGACGAACGTCCGGACGGCCATCCACGCTGATATTCCGGTAGCCAGCTCCCTTTTTGTCCAATAGCCAGAGCGCCTTGGAGCAAAAAGGGCAAAGAGCTGAAGTATATATCAGAACCTGATTCATCCACGCATCCGTTTTGTTATTTTTTCACTAAGGGCAGGCTGTCAGATTGCCAGGAGCCAATCCCGCCTTTCAGCTTCATGACTTGCTCAATGCCTGCTTCCTTAAGAATTTTTCCAGCCATGCCCCCATGCTGGCCCATGGCATCCACGATAATGACAGGCTTGTCCTTATGTTTTAGCAGCTCAGATGCACGTTCTTTTAGGCGGGCAAAAGGAATATTCAGGGCGTCCACAATATGGCCTTTATTGAATTCTGCCTTTTCACGCACATCAACAATCACGGCTCCCTGCTGGTTCACCAGGAGAGTCAGGTCCTGAGTGGTCACGCCCTGTCCACCCTTTCGCATCTCGGTGAATACCAGGGCGCAAACCAGCACAACCAAAGCCCCTACCAGCATAGGGTGGTTCACAATAAACTCAAAAATCTGTTCCATGTCGATCCGGTGATCTCAAGTACACAAAGCTGCGAAGTATACTAAACCTGAGAATGAATAGATAATCCTGAAGGGATAAGGGCAGGTATAACCCACCCTGGTGAGCGTTTTATGAACGGTCGCCTGATCCGCCTGTGCCCATTGTGAAAAATGGCTTGAATTTCTCGTTATTCTCAAGGAATGGCTTGCCCTGGTTAACCAGGCCCACCTCTACACTATACATATCAATAACAAGGTGTTCCTGACCGGCACTCCTGGCTTTTTCATTGAACTGATTAACCGAATCCTGAATCTGTTTTTTCTCTATTTGTATCAATAATCCCTGCTGACGCCGCTCCGTTGACTGAAAAGGCATTTTTTGCAGGTTCTTTTTGATGTCATTCAAGCTCATCAGGTCCTGTAAAATATTGCGGCCCTCTTGCAGTAACAAACCACTGTTGCGGGTTTCACCGGCTTTATTTGTTAAGTGCCGGGTTTTTTCCGGACCTTGCTGAAAAGGTTGGGCGGATTTTTCCCGCGGGGCTGAAGATTGACGTTGCGCCTTCGATTGAGACAGCGAGGGGATTTTTTGACCGGTATACGCCTGAACCCTCCGTTGGGGTAGGGCTTTTTTTGCCGGCCCTGTCCCGAAAGCACTGAACTTGAAACCAAGGATGGATGGTCTGGGCTTTGATTGACGTATCCTTCTGTTATTAAGGCCTTTGACCTCCAGCCGCTGAGACTGCTCCCTCCCGGGTGAATGGGCATTATAATGTCCACCAACGCTATTAACCGGCATACACTCCTTCCCCCTGATTAATTCCCTGAAAACTCTTTGATACCTTATGAAAAAAAAGCGCCGGAAAAGCGTCACATTCTGTTGAATGATGGGCACTTTTATAGACTTTCTGTTTTCATTAATTCATTTACGAATAAAGGCTTTTATAGTCTTAATTGTAGATCCTATAATGCCCTTAAGTTTCCAATCCCCTCCGCAATGGTTGATCGCTGATGACTCAACAACGCAAGACCACCGCCCTTATTATTCTTGACGGCTATGGCCACCGACAAGAAACGGACTTCAATGCTATCTACGCCGCCAGTACTCCGGTTATGGACAGGCTGCTAAACAATAATCCCAATAGCATGATTTCCGGCTCCGGCCTGGATGTTGGCCTGCCTAATGGCCAGATGGGTAACAGTGAAGTGGGCCATATGAACCTGGGCGCTGGCCGGGTTGTCTACCAGGACTTTACCCGTATCACCAAGTCCATCAAGGACGGTGATTTCTTTGAAAACCCGGCCCTCACCAGTGTCGTTGATAAAGCCGTGAGTGCTGGCAAGGCTGTTCATCTGATGGGGCTGATGTCTCCTGGTGGCGTTCATAGCCATGAAGACCATATTCATGCCATGGCTGAGCTGGCTGTCCGCCGTGGTGCCAAAGAAGTCTATGTGCACGCCTTCCTGGATGGCCGCGACACCCCTCCCCGCAGTGCCGAAAGCTCCCTGGAAAAACTGGATGCCGCCCTTAAAGCCAAAGGGGTGGGTCGTATTGCCAGTTTGATTGGCCGTTACTATGCCATGGATCGTGATAACCGCTGGGAACGTGTCCAGGCCGCTTATGAACTGATCACTGAAGGCAAGGCTGAATTCACTGCCAAGACCGCTGTTGAAGGTTTGAAAGCTGCCTATGAGCGGGATGAAAATGATGAGTTTGTTCAGGCGACAGTTCTCGCTGAAAACGGTCAGTCTGCCGCCACCGTCAATGACGGCGATGCCCTGGTGTTCATGAATTTCCGCGCAGACCGTGCCCGTGAAATCACCCGCAGTTTTGTGGAAACAGGATTTAACGGCTTCCAGCGCAGCAAGACCCCGGCTCTCGCTGGTTTTGTTATGCTGACCCAGTACGCTGCCGATATCCAGACAGCCTGTGCCTTCCCTCCTGCCGGACTACCCAACACCCTGGGTGAGTACATGGAGAAACTGGGCAAGACCCAGCTGCGTATTGCAGAAACTGAAAAGTATGCCCATGTCACCTTCTTCTTCAGTGGTGGCCGGGAAGAGCCTTATCAGGGTGAAAGCCGGGTACTGGTGAATTCACCAAAGGTTGCCACCTACGATCTGCAACCGGAAATGAGTGCCTTTGAAGTTACTGAAAAACTGGTGGCTGAAATCAAAGGTGGCCAGCATGACCTGATCATCTGTAACTTTGCCAACTGCGATATGGTAGGCCATACCGGTGTCTTTGAAGCGGCGGTAAAAGCCGTTGAAACCGTTGACACTTGTGTGGGCAAGGTGATTGAAGCACTGGAAGAAACCGGTGGACAATGTCTGATTACCGCCGATCACGGCAATGCCGAACAGATGATGAATGCCGAAACCGGACAGGTTCACACCGCCCATACCTGTGAACAGGTGCCGCTGGTCTATGCTGGCCCTAAAGCCATTAAGCTGAAGGACGGTATCCTGTCTGATATTTCCCCGACACTTCTGGCTCTGATGGATATCGAACAACCGGAAGAGATGACCGGGAATTCCCTGATAGACTAAAACTCGTTCCCAGCGTCCCGAGACTGTCGCGAAACCCAATTCTGTAGATAAAAAGTAGGGTTTTTACTCTTTTTTAACCACGGAGACACAGAGGCACAGAGTTTTTATATCTTTAAACTATAAATCTCCGTGCCTCCGTGTCTCCGTGTCTCCGTGGTTAATAAAAATAGCTTTTGCGACAGTCTCAGGACCCTGGGAACGAGGTGCGTCTTCTCTTCGCCGGAATGGGAGATGCATAAAAAAACCGGAGTATTTACTCCGGTTTTTTTATAGCGATGCTTTTGCTATCAAGCCACAATATCCAGCAGCTCAACATCAAACACCAGCGTTGCATAAGGTCCGATAGCACCACCAGCACCACGGGCACCGTAGGCCAGGTTATGAGGCAGGTGCAGACGCCACTTGGAACCGGTACCCATCATTTGCAGGGCTTCAGTCCAGCCAGCAATCACGCCGTTAACAGGGAACTCAGCTGGCTGACCACGTTCAACAGAGCTGTCAAACACAGTGCCATCCACCAGAGTACCGTGATAATGGGTTCTTACTGTAGAGGTTGCCTCAGGCTTGGGGCCCTTACCTTCCACCAGAACTTCATACTGCAAACCAGACTCGGTCACTTTAATTTCAGTACGCTTGGCATTTTCTGCCAGATACTTTTCACCCTCGGCAGCAAATTCCTTAGCCTGTTCCGCCTGCTTTGCCTGCAGTCGGTTCTGCATCTTTTCAAAGGCTTCCTGCAGAGCACCATGCTCTACTGCACTGGGAGCACCGTTGAGGGAATCAGCCAGACCTGCCAGCACGGCATCAATAGACAGCCCTTCAATAGGGTTACCTGACAGCTGGTCTCCCATCTGGCGACCAATCCCGTAACTTACCCGTTCTTCAACGGTTACATACTTATCAGACATTCGATATGTATCTTTTCAGAGTAAAGGAATCTATCTTAACACGCTTTAGACGCCTGATACTTGAACTCATCAAGAAGTTTAAGAATTTCCTCTGTTTTGGCGCGCATAAGGGCAGTGTCGGATTTAGCTTCAACATTGAGTCGAACCAAAGGCTCTGTATTTGACATCCGCAAATTAAATCGCCAGTCATTAAACGACAGGCTTATTCCATCCATAAAATCCATATAAAGGCCTGGCTCACCTTTATAGTGTTCAAGAATACTTTTGATAGCTTTATCAGGGTCAGCAAGGGCAATATTGATTTCGCCAGATACCGGGTAAGCAGCAATGCGCTCGGCAATAAGCTGGCTAAGGGGCACTTCCTTACGGGACATCAAGTCAATCACCAGCAGCCAGGGAATCATGCCACTATCACAGTAACCAAAATCCCGGAAATAATGATGGGCGCTCATTTCTCCGCCATAAATGGCATCTTCTTCCCGCATTTTTTCCTTGATATAGGCATGACCTGTCTTTGACTGAACCGGGATGCCTCCAGCGGACTCCACCTGCTCTATGGTATTCCAGGTCAGCCTTGGGTCATGAATAATCTTGCTGCCGGGATGCTCTGCCAGTAATGCCTCTGCCAGCAGACCCACAATATAGTAGCCCTCTATAAAGTGTCCCTGTTCATCAAATAAAAAGCAGCGGTCAAAATCCCCATCCCAGGCAATGCCAATATCCGCGTTATGTCGTTTAACAGCCTCAATGGTTGAGGCACGGTTTTCCGGCAGCAGGGGATTGGGAATGCCATTGGGAAAAGTGCCGTTGGGCTCATGATTGACTTTAATAAACCGGACAGGAATATTCGCGGACTGGAAGCGCTGCTCAATGGCATCAACAATGGGACCTGCCGCACCATTACCCCCATTGACAACAATATTCATGGGCCTGATATGGGAAAGATTGATGTATCCCAGCAAATGTTCCACATATTCATTAACAAGGGATTGTTGTTTATAACCTCCCCGCTTTCCGGAACTGGTTTCCGGAAAATCCGTGGTTTCGGCAATATGCTGGATATCCCTGAGACCTGAGTCAGCACCAACAGGTCGGCTTTCCCTCCCCACCAGCTTCATGCCGTTATAGTCTATGGGATTATGGCTGGCAGTGACTTCAATACCACCATCAGCCTTCAGCTGCCTTACGGCAAAATAGATTTCTTCCGTGCCCGTCATACCTAAATCCAGCACATGGGCTCCTCCATCCCTGAGACCTTCCACCAGGGCAAATTTGAGTTTCCCGGAAGAGAGCCTGATATCTCCCCCCACAACAACAGTGGCTGGCTGCAAATGCTGGCAGTAAGCCCTGCCAATCCGATAGGCTATCGCCTCATTCAGCTCACTGCCCAGGCGACCACGGATATCGTAGGCTTTGAAACAATTCAATTTCATAACTATTTCCTTTTAGGATGACGCCTCACTATCCTCAAAACGAACAATGTCATCCTCTCCCAGGTAACTGCCACTCTGTATCTCTATCAACTCCAGATTCACCTTGCCCGGATTTTCCAAACGATGCGGGTAGCCAAGGGGAATAAATGTGGACTCATTTTCTGACAGGATTATCTGTTCATCTCCCCGGGTAATCAGTGCTGTACCCTGAACCACAACCCAGTGCTCAGCCCGATGGTGATGCATTTGTAATGACAGGCTGGCTCCCGGCTTCACGGTAATTCTTTTAACCTGATAGCGATGACCGATATCTATAGCATCATAGCTTCCCCAGGGCCTATATATTTCCCGGTGACAAAGGGCTTCTTTTCTCTGATCCCGCTTCAGTTCATCCACAACCCGTTTAACAGACTGCACATCCTCCTTATTGGCGATCAGGACACCATCACTGGTCTCTACCACCACTAAATCCTTCACCCCAACCATGGAAACCAGCCGGTGTTCCGATCGGACATAGCAATCCTGGCTATCAACGGTTAGCACATCGCCATGACAGGCATTGCCATTATTGTCTTTTTGCGTCAGATCCATAATAGAAGACCATGACCCCACATCACTCCAACCACAATTAATGGGGAGTACAACGGCAGATCCGGTTTTTTCCATGACCGCATAATCAACGGATTCATTCGGGCACTCTGAAAATGACCGAGGCTCTATGCTAATAAACGGGCCTTTTATTTCTGAACGCCCCCAGGCTTTTTCACAGGCCTGAACAATATCGGGTTGAAACGCATTCAACTCCTCCAGGTAGACCGAGGGTTTAAAGGCAAACATACCGCTATTCCAGAAATACTCACCACTCTTTAAATAATGAATGGCAGTTTCCAGGTCCGGTTTTTCCACAAAGGAGTGTACTCTAAGGCCCCGGTTTTGCCTGGAAAAAGATTCTCCTCCCCGGATATAGCCATACCCGGTTTCAGGGCTGTGTGGCTGAATTCCAAAAGTAACCAGTTGTTCCTGCTCAGCAATGGCAGCTGCCTCAACCACCGCTTGCCGGAAAGCATCTTGATCGGCAATAAAATGATCAGCGGCCAGCGCCAGCATCACGGGATTGCGTTTGATTTCCATCAGGCTGGCCAGTGCCAGGGCGGGAGCAGTGTTGCGCCCCTCAGGCTCCATAATAATCGAGGCATCTGTGATACCTATGGCTTCAAGCTGTTCTGCAACCAGAAAACGATGGTCCTTATTACAGAGAATGATGGGGGCAGCACAATCCAGGCCTTGCAAGCGTAATAATGTTTCCTGCAACATAGTTTTTTCTCCCAGGCAAGGCAGGAATTGCTTGGGATATTGCTGCCTGGAATAAGGCCATAAGCGAGAACCAGAACCTCCGGCCATAATGACTGGAACAAGCATAAAAAGTCCTTTTTCTTATGAGTTGTTGTTTTATATTAAAAGAACATGGTTCATTACTTTTTGCAAAATATAGTTTACATTGATAAGGGTTCCCCAAAATTAAAGCAAGGAGGCTTTATGTTTTTAAAGAAATTGGCTAATACAGCAATCATTGTGACCACATTGGCAGGAAGTAATCTGATCCAGGCCAATACAATAGGTAACACAGGATCAGGGTTGCTTGCTCCACAGAAAGCAAATGACCTGTCTTCATCGATAATGCTGGCAAAAGGGGGTGGCCGGGGAGGTGGCGGACACGGTGGCGGGGGCCGGGGTGGTCATGGAGGCCACGGAGGCGGACATGGCCATAGTGGTGGAGCTGATAGTGGTGGGCATGGTAAACAAGGTGGGCATAACGGCCATGAAGGGAAAGGTCGTAAAGATGGCGATCACAAAGGCAGAAAAGGAAAAGGTAGACGCCCTGGAGGCCTGCCCTCAGCCAGTGAAGGCTATTAAGCCAGGCCGGGAATGCAACAAGATTGTTTCTCTGCCTCGTTCCCAGCGTCCCGAGGGTGTCGCGAAAGCCTGTTTTCATATATCAGTATGAAAAAATCGTCTCTACATCCCTTGTATATCAAGGGGGTTAATTCTCATTTAGAGCATGAGAAGGAGGAACTATGACTTTCGCGACAACCTCTCCCCGCTGGGAATGCATACGAGTTTTTCAGTTCATTCAATACCTGTATGGATATTCGCGCTTCCCTGCACTAGCACTTTCATTTCTTTTACACCAGACCAACTGGTTACACGCTCACTCATCCACCGTGTTGGTACTCGGCGCTTAATGGTCTGAATGCCTGTGGGTAAATTTTTTGCATAATTATGCCATTTAGAACCCGTGTTTTTGCGTGCAAGACGAATCTGGAATGTCCAGTATGCACTGATATCTTGTGAAAAGCGGGCATCATATTTTGGCATGGTAACAGCCAATACTTGAGCAAACCCATTCTCAGCCTCTGCCCCCGGATGCTGGCGGGTATAGATAACCCCTCCCTCTACCTTCGATTCCTGTTGAATTTGATTACTGTGCGCAAGTAGGCCCTATTAACGATACGGGTCAATCATTTAAACCAACCAACTGCCCCTCCCGGGAAAGCTGCCAGACCCCAAGGTCTTCAGCCAGTTCAACCTGGCCCTGATAATACTCCTGTGCTTCCCTTCGCAACATTTCAACACTGTTTTCACCCGCCCTGGGTGATAGGCGATAACGACCACTGAAGTGGGTGAGAATAATATTAGGCACACCGGCACGGGCAGCGGCTTCAGCAACTTTTTTGGCGGTGCTGTGCATCCATCTCGGCCCTACCTTCTGAAAAACCTCATCGGTAAATGTTGATTCATGAACCAGCAGGTCCGCATCCAGCAATACCTCGTGCAACAGTTCCGGCTGGTCATTATCGCCGCCAATCACCGCAACCCGGCTCCTGGGTGCCGGGTCCATGACCTGTTCCGGACTAACCCGGGTTCCATTCTCCAAAACAATACGCTCGCCTTTTTGCAGCTGCCCCCACAAAGGCCCCCTGGGGACACCCAAAGCCTTTAGCTTTTCCCCATCAAGGGCAGTGGCCACGGTTTTTTCAAAAAAGCGATAGGCAAAGCTCGGTACCCGGTGGGAAAGGGGATGGGCGGTTACGGCAAAATTTTCATCACTAAAGGTAAAGTCTTCAGCATCACTTCTGACAAAATGCAGCTCAAAAGGCAGATCATGCACATCGGCACAGGCCAATGACTGCCTGACAAACGGCTCAACACCATCCGGGCCACAGATGGTCAGGGGTTCAATACGCCCTTGCATACTCGCAGATGTCAATAACCCGGGCAGACCAAAAATGTGGTCACCGTGGATATGGGTAATAAATATCGCCTTCAATTGGGCAAGAGTGTAGCGACAAGTAAGCAGGCGATGCTGGGTTCCCTCCCCACAGTCCACCAGATACCAGCAACGGCTATCATCAATTGCCAGGGCAAGTGCGGTGACATTCCGTTCAGTGGTTGGCATACCCGCCGAGGTACCAAGAAAAGTCAGTCTCATAATGGCCCACACCTCATCTGCTTCATGGTATTTCTTTCAAGATATTTTCACTTTACCACAGGATTTCCCGAGAAAAGCAGGGCATACTCTGCCGAAGCTAAGCGCTATATGATAGTTACGCTTTCTGACACCAGGAACTGTTCACGGTAAAATGTCTACAGTCCTTATATAAGTCAACAACGATAGCCTGTGACCGCTTGCCTATGAACTTTTCGGCTTCAGTTTTTTTAGCTCTGTTACTGTTATCATTTACCGGCCTCTCGCACTCGGCTGATACCCTTAAGTCCACTGAGGCAGAGCTTAAAGCCGTTAGCCAGGATATCCACCAGCTCAAAGGGCGTCTCAAGACACTTAATAAAGAGCGCTCATCCACCGAAAACCAGCTGCTTCGCATAGAAAAGGAAATTCAGCAGTTACAGGGCGACATCCGGCAGGTGGAATCACTTGCTAATGAGAAAGAACAGGAAATAAACCAACTCAAGGCTCGGCAAAAGGCACTGATAGTAAAGCGGGATAAAGAAAAAGAGCGCATTGCCATCAGTCTGAACTCTCTTTACAAAACAGGCAGTGATAGCCGTATCAAGTTACTGCTGAATCAGGAAGACCCCAACGAAGTGGCCAGACAGCTGGTCTATCTGGATTATTTTCAGAAAGCCCAGATAGATGCCATCAACACATTTGAGTCTGTTATCCGGGATCTGGAAAAAAACAAAACACTGCAGTTTCAGGCCAATCAGCAACTTCTGGACAAACGGGATAGTCTGAAAGAAAAGAATGCATTGCTGAAGGAGGAAAACCGTAACCGTCAGAAGCTGATCAGCCAACTTTCCTCACAATTTCAAAAGAGCGACAAACAGCTAAACCAGCTGGAAAAGCAGCGTAAAGAACTGGAAGTCATTCTGGCAAGCCTGAAAAGTCGGGCAGTCCATACCCAGGTACCCTTTAATAAAATGCGGGGAAAACTGCCCTGGCCCGTCAATGGCAAACTGCTGTTTAGCTATAATGAGCGCCGCCCCGACACCCATATGAGATGGCAGGGTCTCTTTATATCCGCAAACAACAATCAGGCCACTGCGGTTCATGATGGTAAGGTGATTTTTGCTGACTGGCTAAGGGGGTATGGACTGCTGGTTATTGTGGATCATGGGCAGGACTATCTAACCCTCTATGCCCATAACCAGTCACTACTGAAAAAAGAAGGGGACAATGTCCTGGCCGGAGAACCCCTTTCCGTGATCGGCCAAACCGGAGGCCAGGTAAGTCCCGGACTTTACTTTGAGCTGCGACACAAGGGAAAACCCCAGAATCCATCTGCCTGGCTGGTAAGGCGTTAATGGCAATACAAATTGCAGTTTCAGGGATAAACACCGATAAATTATAACCAAAGAAAGGTGTTGAGAAAGAAGTGCTGTCGATTAACGCTATACTTGATCCACTCAAAATAAGCATGCAGGAGCTTTTATAACCATGACCTTTAGACTAAACCGGCTTATCCAGGCTGTCATAATGACATTGGCCTGTAGCTATACACTTTCAGGATGGGCCGAAGGTCAGCAAGGTGATAAAAAGCCTGCACAGGACTCTGCTCACCAGCAACAACAGGCCAGTGCCGATAAAAAAGGCCTGCTGCCCCTGGAGGATTTGCGAACATTTACCGAGGTCATGCAACGAATAAAAACCGCCTACGTGGAAGAGGTGGATGACAAGACCCTGCTCGAAGATGCCATCAAGGGGATGCTCAGTGGTCTGGACCCTCACTCAGCTTACCTGAAACCCAAAGACTTCAAAGAGCTGGAAATCAACACCTCGGGGCAGTTTGGCGGACTGGGCATGGAAGTGGGAATGGAAAATGGTCATATCAAGGTGGTGTCCCCCATTGATGACACCCCGGCCCATAAGGCCGGCATTCAGGCAGGAGACCTGATCATCCGGCTTGATGATGCACCGGTAAAAGGCATGACACTGATGCAGTCCGTGGAAAAAATGCGGGGCGCTCCCGGCAGCCCCATCAAGCTCACTATTGTTCGTGAAGGCACTCCCAAGCCTTTGGATATCACAGTCAAGCGCGCCATTATTAAAGTGCAGAGTGTCAAGACCAAAACCCTTGAAGAAGGCTACGGCTATATCCGCATCAGCCAGTTCCAGTCAGATACCGACAAAGAACTGCTGGAAGATATCAAAAAGCTGAAAAAAGAGCAGAAGGACGGCAAGCTGAAGGGACTGGTGCTGGATCTGAGAAACAATCCGGGCGGCGTTTTGCAGGCAGCAGTGGGTGTGGCTGATGCCTTTCTTGACCAGGGACTCATTGTTTACACCAAGGGCCGTTTCCCGAACTCTGAACTGCGTTTCAATGCCACAGCCACTGATCCATCAGAGGGTGTACCCCTGACAATCCTGATCAACGGCGGCTCGGCCTCAGCCTCGGAGATTGTTGCCGGTGCCCTGCAAGACCATCACCGGGCCATTCTGCTGGGCAGCACCTCCTTTGGTAAAGGCTCTGTGCAAACGGTATTGCCGTTGAGTGTTGATTCTGAACGGGGCTTAAAGCTCACCACCGCCCTGTATTACACACCTAATGGCCGTTCCATTCAGGCTGAAGGCATCAAGCCTGATATTGTCCTGCCTCAGGTCAAGGTGACACCGGTTGAAGGCAGCTCTCAATACAAGGAAGCGGATTTAAAGGGACACCTTTCCAATGGCAAAGGCCATAAAGCCCCTAAAGACAGCAGTAAGGACAAGGGCAAAGACAAAGGCAAAAAAGACGAACCCATAAAACCGGAAGAACTTCTCGAAAAAGACTATCCTCTCAGCCAGGCCTTGAATGTACTCAAAGGTATGTACCTGAAGTCATCCGTCAATACAGCCAAGGCAACTAAAACGGCCGCTGAAGAATAACTGTCCTGAATTCCACTTCCACCAATACCTGAAACCCCGGCAGCAATGTTGAGGTTTCAGGACACTCTCCGGTCAAATCTGCTAAACCTGAAGCCACTGTCATACCAATGCTGTTAAAGGTATTTTGTCATCATGCTCAAAAAACTGGTCTTTATTACCTGCCTGGGCGCAGTGCTTGAGTTTCTTGATTTCACCATCGTCATACTATTCGCCAACGAACTGACCCTGGCATTCTTACCCAATGCCGGTGAGTCAGGACTACTATGGCTATTTGCAATTTATTCACTGGGTAGTCTCAGCAGGCCCATTGGCGGCATATTATTCAGTCATTATGGCGATAAAATAGGCAGAAAGCGGCTGTTCCGTTTGTCCATCATCATGATGTCAGGAGCCACCCTCGCAATAGGATTGCTACCCACATACAGTACTCTTGGACTCACCTCTATGATCCTGCTGGCTATTCTGCGCACTTTGCAGGGGCTATCTGTTGGCGGAGAGCTGCCCGGAGCCATTGTTTTTGCTGCGGAGCATGTGCCTCCCCGCCATCGTGGCACCCTGACCGCGGCGATTATTGCTTCAGCATTGCTGGGACTGGTGCTGGCGTCCTTTATGGGCGTGCTGCTACAACATAACCTGAGTACGGAGCACATTAACAGCTGGGGGTGGCGACTTCCCTTTATTGCTGGAAGCCTGCTGGGAATAATGGGCTATTACCTCCGCCGAGGCATTGTTGAGACTCCCTTATTTAGCGAGATCATCAACGCCAGTGCCATCGCCGAAATCCCCCTGGCAACCCTGTTCAAACGACAACCCAAAGCGGTTTTTATTGGCATCGGCCTTACCGCAACGGCCGCATCCATGGTTTCTATCTATATATTGCTCCCACCTTACGCCAGTCGTTATCTGGGATTTCCCGCTGAAAAGGCCTTTGAGTTCACCACCATTACCCTGTTAACACTGTCCATCCTGTCCCTGGCCTGTGGCTGGCTTTCTGACCGGGTTGGTCGAAAGCCCATGCTGGTTACCGGTGGCATCATTTTACTGGTGATAGCCCAACCCACCTATGAAGCCATGATGGCAGGCTCTTTATGGTTCATGATGGCGCTAACCATCGTCCCGGCAGCCATTGCCAATGGTTGTTATGTGGCATCGGTATCAGAGCTATTTCCCACACAAGTTCGATACACGGGACTGGCCGTATGCATTAATGTTGGCGTCTGCGTCTTTGGTGGCTGTGTTCCCTATATGATGGAACTGCTCAACCAAAGCGGTTATAGCCATGGCCCACTGATGCTAATGCTAGTAACCGGAACTATTACTGTCGTCAGCAGTTGGGCTATGGTTGCCCGTCATGGGTGTTCACTGGGGCATATTGAAACTCTTGGTTGATGGTCATAATTGACGAGGCTAAATACGAAATCAACGACTCTGCAAGACTGGTAAATTCCGCAATATTGCCTGCGCATATCACTCTGCCCAGAGAACATGGCAATTGATAGAATGCGCTGTTTTTTTTCCTCTTCGCACACCTTGGACATCACCATGCAGCTTGAAAACTTTCCCCAATTCGGTGCCGTTCCTCCGGCAGAAATGGCTAAAATGGCAGAGCAAACTGCCGTGGGAAAAACAAAGAAACATCCCCGGATTACCCTGATGCTGGCGTTCCTTGCAGGGTTGTTCATTTCCATAGCCGGTATGTTCTATACCACAGTCTCCGCGGGCTCCGGCTCCATGCCCTATGGTATGGCCAAGCTGGTTGGCGGTATCAGCTTTAGCATGGGCCTGATGCTGGTTATCCTTTGTGGCGCAGAACTGTTTACCAGTAACACCCTGCTATTAATGGGCCGAGCCACAGGCCGGATCAGCCTGGGTGCCATTGCCAAAAACTGGACAATGGTTTATTTCGGTAATATGTTCGGCTCCCTGGTCTTTGTTGCCCTGATGATCGGATCCGGACAGTACCTGAGCGGTCATGGTGCCATTGGCCAGTCCGCCCTGTATATTGCCAATGCCAAGCTGGGACATACCTTTGGCCAGGCCATTATCCTGGGTATTCTCTGTAACCTGCTGGTGTGCCTGACCTACTGGCTCAGCCTGAGCGCCCGCACCGCCGCCGGAAAAATGCTGGCCTGTATTCTGCCGGTTGCCGCATTTATTGCTGCCGGTTTTGAGCACTCCATTGCCAATATGTACCTGCTGCCCATGGGACTGATTATCAAGCATATCGCCACCCCGGAATTCTGGGCCATGATTGGCTACAGCCCCAGTGACTTTGCCAATATCAACCTGCACAACGTGCTGATGATGAACCTTATTCCGGTGACTATCGGTAATATCATCGGTGGCGGTGTGATGGTTGGCCTGAGCAACTGGTTTGTATTCCTGCGCAAGCAAGGTTAATGATTCCCGGTATCGCGAAAGCCTGAATTTTCTCCACCGTCATGCCGGATAAATCCTGTACAATCCCTGTACAGGGTGACGGCATTGAGTCCATGTCAGGCTTTTGTGACAACCTCTCCCCCACCGGGAATACAACAAGGGAGCTTTCCCGAGAAAAGCGTCTATATATCAAGAGTCCGAAAAAAATTCCGGCGACCATAAGCGAAGCAAACAACAGAGCCCAAGGCATGAATAAAAAACCACTATTAATCTACCTCCACGGACTGAATAGCGCACCCCAGTCCACCAAGGCACAATTAGTAAAAGACTACATTGATAGCAACCGGCTGGATATTGAGTACTGGATTCCCAGGCTACCCCACTGGCCCGAAGAAATAAGGTCACTCATACTGGATACCCTGTTACCTCAAATTCACCTGCGTCCTGTTTATATTATTGGCAGCTCCCTGGGGGGATTTTTAGGCACCTGGTTACAGGATCATATCTACCGCGTAACTGAAACCATCTGTCCCAAGCTGGTGCTGATAAACCCGGCAGCCCGGCCCTTTGAACTCTTTGAAAACTATCTGGGCACTCAGGAAAATTTATACACCGGGGAACGCTGGGAGCTGACCATAAACCATGTTAAGCAACTCCGGGCCATGGAAGTAAAAAACGTACTTAATCCAAAAGCCATCTTTTTGCTGGCACAAAAAGGCGATGAAACCATCGACTATCGTCAGGCAGTAGAAAAATACCAGGGGTGCCAGCGTATGATTCAGGAAGGCGGTAGTCATACCTTTGATAATTTTTCCGGCGTGCTACCGGATATCTTCTCATTCCTTGCGGATAGAGTGATTTAACGTGGTGTTAGCAAAAGGAATGGTTAGTGGAGAGCATGCCACCAAACCGTTCACGATTCCTCCAGCAACACACAAGCCCCATTCTGCAATAACTCTGCATATTTCCCTGTGGTAAACCAGCCATGATTAAACACAGACCGGGTTAAAGAGGCATTATCTGAATATTCCGAGAACAACTGGGGGCTACGCACTTCCAGAATACCCGGGCCTGACTGGGTCACCTTACCCTGTTCATCCACTAAACGAATACTGACGCCTGGCAAAAGCTGTGCCTCCACACCCCGGGAGCACAGGTCACTACTTCCTGGAGAGAACAATGCACCGGTTTCTGCCAGACCATACCCTGCCATCAGACAGAGTCTGTCCGCTTCAGATCCCTTGGTGATTATCTCCGGCAATACCTTCCATGAGGAGTCAACCATCGCCAGTTTAAGGCAGTGGCCAGTGGCTTGATGACGGGTCACGGTCTGCCAGTAGCCCATCATGCTTAATGCTTCAGGATAGTCAGTTATTACCAGCTGCGGCATATTATGATCAAAACCCGACCTGTAACCATCACCCCTAGCAATCAATTGACAGGTTGCCCCCGCTGCCATAACCGCCAATACACCAAACAACCCAAAGGCATGGCTAAATGGCATCATAGAAAACACACGGTCTCCCGGCTGCACGGCCCAAACCCGACCAAGGATATTAGCCCGTGCCGCCAGGGCCCTGAAGGAATAAGAAACGGCTTTTAATGCTTCGGCTTCCTGACCCAGACACTGAATCATGGCACATTGATCCAAAGGCATCGTTTTTAAGGGCAAGGGAGAATAGTTATCCCCAAGGCTAATACAGCCCAACCCCTTTAACTCTGCCCGGGTACAGTAATCTTCAAATTCGGGTGAACCAGAGACCAGGCGTTCCCCCCCCAGCTTGCCGAGATGCTCCTTTAACACCGTCCGCATTAACAGCGGGTTATAGGACACAGCAATGGCTCCGGCAAGCCAGATACCCAACATCGTGATAATGACACTGCCTCTTTCAAAGGCTATGCAGGCAACCGCTTCACCGGGTACAACCCCCTCTGCCTTGAGCAGTGCCGCCAGGCAACGTGCCTGCTGAACTATATCGCCATAACTGTAGGCCTTCTCACCATCAACAATGGCTAACCTTTGCGCCGGGTGGCCAACAATACTTGAAAGAAATGACACAGGCCATCACTCCAGAAGATGGACATCAAGCCAGTATAGACAGCCTCCTGGTCTGGATGTTTCATAAGGGGAGTATCAGGTTCTATTCTCTATTGCCAGTAACGGAGTGTTTGAGTCAAGGCCGTTTGATTCGATACACTTGGAACTATCAGTCATCAAAAACCATGAACTGAGAAGCCGCGTATTGCTCCCAAGGGGCTATTTCCCCGAAAAAAGCAGTGACTCCAGGGCCTCTTTTCATGGTACAAGGAATCCATGCGTAACGACTACACAGCAGAGGCCATTGAGGTCCTCAGTGGCCTGGACCCGGTTCGCAAGCGGCCAGGCATGTACACAGACACCACCCGTCCCAATCACCTGGCCCAGGAGATTATCGATAACAGCGTCGATGAGGCTCTGGCTGGTCATGCCAGTCATATCAAAATCACCCTGTTCAAGGATCACTCCCTTGAGGTCACGGATAATGGCCGGGGGATGCCTACGGATATTCACCCGCAACACGGCATATCCGGTGTTGAGCTGATCCTGACCCGGCTTCATGCCGGTGGTAAGTTCTCCAACAAGAACTACCAGTTTTCCGGCGGCTTGCACGGCGTTGGTGTTTCGGTTGTCAATGCCCTTTCCTCCCGGCTGGAAGTGGCGGTCAAACGCCAGGGCAAAGTCTTCAGTATTGCCTTTAAAGATGGCTACAAAGATGCTGAGTTGGAACAAATCGGCACCTGTCGTAAACGGGAGACAGGTACAACGGTACGCTTCTGGCCCAACGCCAACTACTTCGATTCGGCAAAATTTTCTGTCACCCGGCTCATGCATGTGCTGAGAGCCAAGGCAGTATTGTGTCCCGGACTCAGGGTTGAGTTTGAAGACCAGCACTCCGGTGAAACCACCGACTGGTATTATGAAGACGGCCTCTGTGACTACCTGAAAAGCGCCACCCATGAATATACCACTATCCCTGCCGAACCCTTTACCGGTTCACTCACCGGTGAAAAAGAAGCGGTGGACTGGGCGGTACAATGGCTTCCTGAGGGTGGAGAACTGTTGGCTGAAAGCTACGTCAACCTGATTCCCACCCCGCTGGGGGGAACCCATGTGAACGGTTTGCGTTCCGGCCTGCTGGATGCCATCAGGGAGTTCTGTGAATTCCGCCACCTGTTACCCCGTGGGGTCAAACTGGGGCCTGATGACCTCTGGGAAAACTGTGCCTATGTGCTTTCCACTAAACTGGCCGACCCGCAATTCTCCGGACAAACCAAAGAACGGCTGTCCTCCAGAGAGTGTGCCGGCTTTGTGTCCGGAGTGGCCAAGGATACCTTTGGCCTCTGGCTGAACCAGCACACAGCTGAAGCGGAACTGTTGGCAGAGCTCTGCATCAACAACGCCCAAAAGCGGATGCGCAAAGCCAAAAAGGTATCCCGTAAAAAGATCACCCAGGGGCCAGCCCTTCCCGGAAAACTGGCGGACTGCTCCAGTCAGGATATGAGCCGTACCGAGTTATTCCTGGTGGAGGGTGATTCCGCCGGAGGCTCTGCCAAACAGGCAAGGGACAGGGAACATCAGGCCATCATGCCCCTGCGGGGAAAAATCCTGAACACCTGGGAAGTGGATTCCAGCGAAGTGCTTTCCTCCCAGGAAATACACGATATTTCAGTGGCACTGGGCGTCGATCCCGGATCTGATAATCTGAATGGACTTCGCTACGGTAAGGTTTGCATACTGGCGGATGCGGACTCCGATGGCCTGCATATTGCCACCCTGCTCTGCGCCCTGTTTGTCCAGCACTTCCGCCCTCTGGTGGAAAGCGGTCATATCTATGTGGCCATGCCGCCTCTCTACCGGATTGATGTGGCCAAGGAAGTCTTCTACGCTCTGGATGACGCAGAAAAAGAAGGGGTACTGGAACGCATCAAGGCAGAAAAGAAAAAAGGAAAAATCAACGTCCAGCGTTTTAAAGGACTAGGCGAGATGAACCCCCTGCAGTTAAGGGAAACCACTATGTCTGCCGACACTCGTCGTCTGGTTCAACTCACTCTGGATGATTTCGAGTCAACCATACAGAACATGGATATGTTACTGGCGAAAAAACGCTCCTCTGACCGGAAAGCCTGGCTGGAGTCCAAGGGGGATCTGGTGGAAATTTCCTGAGTGTTTGTTGGAAACACCATAAGCTGGTGTTTCCAACAAGTGTGGTGAATATATGAGTAAAATTTTCTGGACTTTGTTAGCAGTAGTCGCTTTTACCCTTTTAACGGCAAAAGAACTGAATGTCAGAATTCAACCCGGCAATAGCTACCTTACCTACAGCTTCCCACGCTGGGCAGAACACCCATGGTTTGAGTATGACAGCAGAAATAACTAGCGCAGGGAAGCGTGAATATCCATACAGCTATTGAATAAGTTGAAAGACTCGTATGCATTCCCAGCGGAGAGAGGGTGTCGTGGAACTTAGTTCAGCGTGAAAAACCGGGAACTGTCTCTCTTTCTTTTCACCACAGCACCCTCGGGACGCTGGGAACGAGGCCAGATTTATTAATAAGCCAAAGCCGTTAAACTCCTTCCCTGTTCAGTGTCAGGTTATAGAAGACCTGGCGCTGCTCCTTACTGGCTACCTTTATTCTTCTTTTTAATCTTTATTCATGCTTATATAGCAATCAATTTATTTTTTCCCACCTGAATTCAAGTCATAAATGCATAACCCATGACTTTTCTTGCATTCACTCCAGTTAACTCTTTGAATGCCTCATATGGTGTTTTGTAACCGAGGCATTTCCTGGGCCTGCTGTTCAGCTTGTCTACCGCAATGATAACGTCTCTTTCTTTGACGTTATGAAGCTCCATTGATTTGGGAAAGTACTGCCTGAGCAGCCCATTGGCATTCTCATTCTGGCCTCTCTCCCAAGAGTGGTAGGGCACAGCAAAGTAGCTGTCGCAGCTCAAGGCTTTGTTGATTGCTTCATGCTGAGCAAATTCCTTACCGTTGTCGTAAGTGATCGTTTTAACAAACCTTTTCAGGGGCTTGAGTGTATCAATCACTGCCTGTTTAACCGCTTTTGCTTTCTTTCCTGGCAGCGGAACAGCAAGGCGCAGTTTAGTCTTTCGCTCATCCAGTGTGGCAATGGCACCCTTATGGTTTTTGCCGATTACGGTATCCGCCTCCCAGTCACCAACACGCCCCCTGTTGTTGACGATCTCCGGGCGCTCTTCAATACCTACCCGGTTAGGTATGCCTGTTCGGTTATGAGCTGAACCATATCGCTTTCGGTACGTTTTTTTCTGATGGCGCAAGTGTTTATACAGGGTACCGTCAGTGCGCTTATCATCCTCTATGAACTGGTAAATCGTCTCATGATGCAACTTGATTATCCCTTCTTTTTCAAGCCTTCCAGCCACTTGCTCAGGACTCCAGTCAGCCCGGATATCTTGAGCAATCCGTCGCTTAATATCTTCCGTCAACTTCACCGCCTTGGGTTTTTCCTTATGACGCTGTTGAGCCTTACGATGAGCCTGCTGGTGCCTGTAACCACGCTGCCCTGTGTTGCGTCCTAACTCCCGTGACAGCGAACTCTGTGAACGCCCGAGTTTTTCTGCAATTTTATTTTGAGAAGTCCCATTTTTCAGTTCGATTTCGATATAATGTCTCTCTTCAGAGCTAAGGTGCTTAAAGGCCATCCTTGGCGTCCTCTGTTTGGTTTGGTTGCTTAACAGAGTACCCCTGAGTTCTGATTCACTTCAAAGGCTCTGTAACAACCCTCTGGTTACAGAGGTTATGCATTTATGATACAAATTCAGGTTATAATACGAGTCTGCAATTACAGGGGTATCATGAATACCCCTTATTGATCTTCAAGCAGCAGACCAAACTAGCAATCGCAGCATATACCATTATCCGAAGCCATAATCTGACCTAAATCATTTCCTATTAACTACCAGGCTGTACAAAATTTAGGACTTGACACTATTTTGATAACTTTAGAAGACGTCTAATCAGTTTTTTCAACTTTTTCCATTGACATGAGCCAACACTTTGCAACATGTGCGCCTCTATTATATTGCTCAGTGAGTGGAAGACTTGCCCCAGGCTGCTTCATCCTTAAACACCTTATGGCGAAGGACCCGACTTTTTTCACAGACAGCGATGCCTGTTGAGTCAATATAGGAAACGCCAGATATCTTGCCGTAACGGGTCTGCAAGAAAGCTGAGAGCACCATGATGGCTTGCGGCATAAGCTCAACAAACCGGTTGTAACTGACCAGGCCGTGAAAGTGCTTACGCCAGTATTTACAGACATGATCAATATAGAAATGTTTCAGACAACGATAGCCTTTAGCATGAAACATGATGGCGATTGTTGCCACTTCGCTGATTGATAGAGACTGTTTACGAATGCGCTTGCGGCCACAATGCTCGATCAAATACTGGTTTAGCTTTGGTTCAAATTGCTTGCAAAAATCGTCTACCCTGCAAAATACCTTGGTCAGCACAGCACTACTCCATCCCTAATCAGCGTGGTAGCTATGCTATATAAAATCAGTTCCTTATGTCGAACTCAGGTCTTCTTTTAACTACGCTATACTCTCAAACTGACTTTTAGTTAAAAACATACTGGCAACTTATAATGTGTACACAGCCATTTTTTCGCTGTATTTTTCTTTATATATTATTTCTAAACATTGCCCTATTCCCAAGTTATTCGTCTGCTTTTTTCTGCCAGGGATGTCAGGTGCCAGTAGTACTCAATCCCCCTATTCCATCTCATCAACCACAACAGAAATTTCTGATTTTATGCTGCGCCTGTAGAGCCAAGGCATATGGAACAACTCAATCAGGATTTCAGACTCCATTGTGTATACCAATACCTCCATGGGTAACTTTTCAATCATCCACTTATACAACTCACCCCATTCGTCCCCCCTTACCTACCCAAACCTTAAGTACTCGAACTTTAAGAACTGAAAGCCCTGATGTGCTAAATAGTGATATGGAACCATTCGAGCAATTCAGACAAAAATTTTATAATAGCTGTGAAGAAGGAAAAGTACACCTATGGAGAGGAAGGTTTAGAACAGTAAAAAGGGGAAAGTTTAGGAATATAAAAGAAGTTCGAAAGCTGCTTGAACTATCAGAATACCAGAAACATCATATCCCCTATTTTTATGTATTTTCCGGCAGCGCCAAAATGATTCTTGGCGAAAATATGCCAGGAGCTGAGCTTGATTTTCATATTGCGGAACAATACCATGCTCAAAATAACAGTCAACTCAGAATAGAATTGAATCAGGAATTAGCCTATTATAACTATCTGACAGGAAACTATGATAAGGCACTCAGAAGGTATCAGGAAGAATACTTAAAACATATTCCGGAAGGATCATATAATATTGTAAAAAAAGCATACGGAAAATGCCAAAATTATTGGCATTTCCAACAATGGTTCGAAGCACTAATTATAATACCCAAAGCATCGAAGCCATTAGCGTTTTAATCAACGGTCAAATTTCTTCTATAGTAATTTAGTGCTATGTACTTCTGCTCCCCATGAGGTTACACGTAAGAAATTTTAAAATACAGGTTTAGTGATAACTGGCCAATATAGGGTTGAGTTGACTTAAATCAACTCGATGTGTTCCTGAAAAAAAGAATATAACCACTAGCCGAGACTCCGCTTAATCATGTGCCGATAAATTGGTTTAACGCGCTGCCATTATCTCTTTCACCATCATGATAATCCGAATGAAGTGGCTCGACAATTCATTAACCAGAAAAGAACTGAAAGCGGAAATATCACCTTATAAAACCCGGGTGAGAAATTAATTATGGGGCTTGAATCAGTCTATATCGTAGTGGGCCTTACCCTGGTTATCTATGCAATCATGACAGTGCGAGATAAACACCATAAGCGCCGTTGGGGAACCAGCCTGTTTTGGCTGCTATACGGCTGCTCCTTTATATTTGGTTCCATATTGCCGGATTTTGTTATTGGTCTAATGGTCATTATTTTAACTATCATTGCTGCAACAGGCATGCTGGGATCAGGTTTCTACCAGCCAAGCAGCGACGAAGAGAAAAAGCAACGGGCCAGGCAGTTTGGAAATAAACTGTTTATTCCCGCAGCAGTGATACCCATAGTCACCTTTCTTTGGGCCAAGTTAATGGGTAATGCTCTGGAGGGTCTGGGTATCGCCTCTATGGTAGCGCTGGCAGTTACCCTGGCAATGACCCGTGGCTCAATTGAAAGCAGCTTCCAACAGGGACGACGACAGCTTGATGCCATTGGCTGGGCTGCTATCTTATCGCAGTTTCTGGCCGCTTTGGGCTATCTCTTTGGAGCCGCTGATGTTGGTAGCACCGTTTCTACCATCGTTGCAGCCATGGTGAACCAAAGCAGTCAATTAGCCACCGTAGCCGCTTACTGCCTGGGAATGGCTGCCTTTACCGTCATTCTTGGAAATACCTTTGCGGCATTTGCCGTTATAACAGCCGGTATTGGCATCCCAATGGTTATTGTTACACACGGTGGTGATCCAGCGATTGTTGGCGTTCTGGGGATGCTATCAGGCTACTGCGGCACACTCCTGACACCTATGGCCGCTAATTTCAATGTGGTGCCCGCCGCCTTGCTGGAATTAGATAACAAATACCATGTGGTCAAAGTACAAGCGATACCGGCACTCGCCTTACTGCTTGCCAATATTATCTTGATGTACACCCTGGCCTTTTAGCCCGGATATTTCATAAAGCAGCAGGCTGTCCATTCAATTTTGACTTTTCTGTGGGGGCTGCTGTTTTATCACTCTGTGACTAAAGGTCTTCAGGCTCCGACTACACCAATCTGAACATTTAACGATCAATTCTGCTTTTTTAGGCCGAATGAATACTCCAAACGTCTCTCATCTGGTTATTATTTAGGCGGGCTAAGCGTTGTGGAGGCTGCTACCCAGGCCGAGGCAACGGCATTTGATAAAATATCTCTGTTACATGCTGCAAAAGCTTCTTGAATGGGCAGCTGCTGGGTAGGTGCAGTTTGATCCGATCCTTGTACTCAACCACCTTAACCGCTACTTTGCAGAGTTTTGTGATTACCGTTGATGGCTGGGCTTTCTCCAGTTCCGTTCCTTTCAAAGCCTTGGTTCTCAGCTCGTAATGCAGAACGTAAGCCGCACAGGCATAAAACAGTCTCAAGTGATTGGCCAGAAAGGTCTGGTCTGACAGTCTGTCACCGGACAGATCACTTTTCAGGTGCTTAATGAAATTCTCATCCTGCCCTCTTGGGCAGTACAGATCCTCATAAATCACCTCTGGGGAAGCCTCTTTGATTGAGGTGACAATAAAGCGGGGATTGTCGCCTTTCTCGTTAACCTCTGCCTTATAGATTATCCGGGTATCGAGCCCTTTCCAGCTTTTAGCCTGATACTCGGCCTCACCGTACAGCCTGAGTCGTTCTGGCTCAGGCATATCGTTCAACTTGGCTAAGGCTGTTTTAACCTTGAAAGCTCGACGAGCCTCATCTAGCAACTCTTTGGCTTTAGGGCGTAAGGCCGTCTTGTGACCGGCACCTTTACCCAGCACATAATCAGCATGAGTATTAGCCTGAACAACATGCATTAACTCAGGTTGAGCAAAGTGGCTATCCCCGCGCACCAGCAAATGGGTTTTTGGCCACCGTTTACGGATAAGCTTGATGACACGCTTGATAATAGCGGCATTTTCCCTGCCTGTTGGCGTTTTGCCTGGACGGAGGATGGCAGTAATCAGCTTGCCACTGAGACCTTCAAAAATCAGCAAAGGCAGATAACAGTAGTCCTGATATTTGGCATTAAACAAATTCATTTGCTGCGATCCGTGGGTAATGGCCGGTGTGTGATCAAGATCGATCACGATAGCCATAGGTGGCAAGTCATAACTGGCGATAAAATGATGCACAAATGCTTCAGCCATTTGATAGATATCTTTGCGCCGCATGGACTTCCCGAGCCGTGTGTAGGTGGGAGATGAAGCCAGGTGGTTATCATCATCCAAAGGGTTTCGTCCGGTAGCCAGCTTTAACATGGGGTCTTTACGGAGGCGGTTGCTGTCGTTGGCATCCTCATAACCGCAAGCCATTTGCAAAATTCGCTGAACCAGGAGGTTTTGCAGAGAGTGGTCAATGTAGGATGGGTGACGCTTGTCATCAATGGCCTGGGTCAGTCTGGAAATAAGTCCGCTATGCAATATGGTTTCCCGTAACAGCAGAGCCCCAAAATCTGAAGATAACTCTCCACCATTGAAGTCCGCACGGATAGTTTTACCATTTGAAGGATGAAAGCGAAGCTGCTCTTGTGTAGATTGGGTCATGGCAAGTTCCGGTTTGCTTTTTCCGAAGCATTTTTTTGTCAATCCAATCGTACCAACAGATTGGACGGAACTTGCCTTTATTTATGAAATATCCGGGTTAGTTTATTGAGTGAATAAATGAAAACTATATTAATCACCGGATTTGAAGCTTTTGGTGGTGAATCCATCAACCCTGCACTGGAAGCCGTAGAGCTATTAGAGGGAGAAGTTTTAGACAATGGCTACCAGATTTGTACAGCTGTAGTTCCCGTTGTAAAAGGGAAATCAATACAAGTTGTAACTGAAGCTATCGATGAATTTCAGCCTGAGGCTGTAATACTGGTTGGTCAAGCTGCCGGCCGGGCTGCAATGACTCCCGAACGGGTAGCAATTAATCTGGATGACTTTAGAATTCCAGATAATGAGGGTTACCAAATGATTGATGAACCTGTTGTCACAGGTGCCCCGGCGGCTTATTTCTCCGATTTACCGATCAAAGCCATGGTTGTGGCCATGCGAGAGGCAGGCGTTCCGGCTGCCGTTTCCAATACAGCAGGCACCTTTGTTTGTAACCATCTCTTTTACGGGATTTTGCATCACCTACGCAACAGCAAGACCCGGGCCGGATTTATGCATATTCCCTTACTGCCATCACAGGTAACCATGGGAAATCAGCCATCGATGGATTTAGCCACTGTAGTAAAAGGCTTAAGAGTCGCTGCTAACACCGTCGTTGATATTCAAGAAGATTTGAAACTTACCGAAGGGCTGGTGTGCTAAACCAGCACCTGCTTGAAAACTGGATATTTCAATAAAATCTGGAATTATTTCTAGAAAACTCAGGGAAGAGTTTACTAATTAGTCTATATTAAAGCAGTCCTTAAGCTTATGAAAAGTAAATCAGTATACTAAGATCATTAAAAATGAAACTCAGAAAATTATACTTTCTCCTTTTTCTTAGTCTTCCTGTGGTAATCACACCACCACTTTTAGCTACTGTATATGTCTTAGATGCATTTCAGGATATTGCATTTGCAGGTGTAGGAGAACTTGAAAATCAAACCCTGACAGTTACTTATGCCCCTTCAAGTATTTCTGAATGTTCCATAGAGACTGTAGAGGGGCATTTATGGACTGTGCAAAATAAGTCGAATAGAGTTATTGAAGCAGCTAATAAAGCATCAATAAATTCCCAAGAGATGGTTTGTAATGTTTCATGGCCTGAACTGGTTTCAGCTACCGCTGTATATGCAGGACAGAATCAACAAGAGAGAGATAAATGGAGATATTTAAAACTGGGTCTGGATTCAAGCAAAGAAAACTTCTTATTTACCGATACCGATGGAATATGGTTTAAGATTTTTAATTCACAGGAAGAATCAGTTAATGAAAAAGTCTATTTAAAAGTGGCAATACATAGCAGCCATGATTCCCTCCATGAGCAGGCACACAAACTATATGTGATTTTTGATAAAAATAAAAATAAACTAAAACTTCAAGCATTGCACCTATTTATCATCCCAGAAAATGATATAAAACTGGTTCAAGGATTTCAGTTAGAAGATACACCCGATAAATTTCTTAAAAAGAAACCCAGGGTCACTTACTGATACTTTCTCTTTTTGGCAATCGTCATAATAATAAAAAGGCACCTTCAAACAAAAGCTTTTCACCTAGCAAACATTGCACAACTATACTACCTATATTGATCACAGTTTATACAACTAAGCTATGGTGTCACGTAATATATGTTTTTCCCCTCCCCTCACTACTGCAAGAAAAAAAACACCCATAATCTCTTTTTAAAAAACCCTAAGTCAATCATATTAACTATTTATCTCTTGAACATTTCATTTACAGCTTTTGCCATATTAGATAGTGCCTGCCAAAATGCCAGGCTGCCTGATTCTGATAAAATCAGTAATAATCAACCTCTGAACACAGCACCTGAAACAGAAAATATTTATAAAAAAATTGTTCCCTCCTCTCCTTCTATCCGGCAATGGAAGAATAAGGAAACCTTACTTCCACCTATTGACTGGCTTGCTCGAACCATGACTCTTGCTGATAAAACTAAACACTGTTATCTCTGCAAAGAATCTTTACCCAATTGTTTATGTTATTGCCCTATTTGTGAGCAACATATTCATCCCCGATATCAAAACCAGCTATCTGTAACTTGCTCTTGCCATACACAAGGCCCTTCATCTTTTCAATGTTCTGACAGGTTACCAGTTCCACTCCCGAAAAATATTTGTACAACATGCCTGGCCTATAAAAGCCCTCACAGTAAAAACCATAGCTGTGTGCTTATAGTAACAGTCCCCCAAGAACCTTCCCCATGCTTAGCCATGCCGGCCGAAGATACCAGCCAATATCCAACAATCACCTCACCTGAGGCTGATAGTGATGCACAAAATGATAACCTGGATAATATTCCAGTAGATATACTCAGAGATGATCTATATCTTAGCGATGATAGCAACTCTTCCCACGAAAATTATATGGATACATTTTTAGAGCACCTATTAAATAACTCAGGGACACAAAAAAAATTAACAAGATTCCATCAAAAAGTATTGAGATATATTGATTTCCTAGATAGAAAAAAATACGATCACTTAACTGCTTCAGAATGGATAACTCGTGTACAACAATCAAAAATAGCTTTTACTCAGCCGACGGTATATTTTCTATATCCTTCAAGCGATATTCTTCCACATAAACTAGATCCTGATTGTTTTTTCATTAGATTTTGTGGAAAAGTAGA
The DNA here is from genome assembly GCF_025643335.1 of Endozoicomonas sp. Mp262. Taxonomy (NCBI): domain Bacteria; kingdom Pseudomonadati; phylum Pseudomonadota; class Gammaproteobacteria; order Oceanospirillales; family Endozoicomonadaceae; genus Endozoicomonas; species Endozoicomonas sp. Mp262. The sequence continues at coordinate 408,368 of NZ_CP092489.1, forward strand.
TGATGGAGGTATATATGTCGAGCAAGGAATATTAATCATCACAGGCAACCAGAAGGTTTATTTTATTATTTTGAACAGCCATAACATACCCACTCCTTATGAGCTGGATAGAAATGGGTTAATTCAAGTACTTAATCGAATAGCTAAACATATACACCCCAAAAAGAATCACTTTATTTGTGCAATCAGAGTTAATCCTCCTGAAAAAGATCAATTAGCCACGGCAATTTCAGAACTTGATAATAATAGAGGCAACCTTCCTAAAACGGTAGAAAATGCCATCGAAAGAGAAGCCAGGGAGGAAGACCCTCCCCAGAATTATAACACCAAAGATAATTATTATTTCAGTATTAGAAAGGAAGTTGTACAATGGATCAATAAAACTTTACATCCCTATAGATCTGATTCTAAAACTATAAATGGATTCAGTTATGAATCAAGCATTCAAACCATGGCAAGAATTCTAAACTTAAAAAAACTGCTTACCCCAGCATTTCTACAAGCTTTAGCCACTGTTAATTTGCTAAAAGCAGATACTAATAATAATACAGCTCCTTTTCGACTATTTGTTTTAATGTCCATAAACCCCTGGTTCCCTCCAATTTTAACCGGTTATTCTTTTTATAATAAATCAACTTTTTACAGAACAGAACACCTGGAAGAAACCTGCGTAATCCTAAACTTACATAACAATCTGTCTTCTGAAGAATATAATTATTTTACCCTTTCATTTGATGAACTTAGTCAACATATCAAAGGATTCACTCATTACATCAGATTGGAACGCGGCATTGAGATGGAACTGTTCTGGTATTATCTAGCTCCTTTTAATGAAGATAGTATCAGTATTCAGTAACTCTTTCTAATACCTTCAGATATTTTTCAACTGATCATAATTTAGCCGCCACATTAAATCTCATTAAATGAATAGTGAATTATTTATTGGCCAGTTTTTTCTGGATAAACGGTATAAACAATGTCTACGTAACTCGTGACCTTCTGGCAAGGCAGGATGCTCAAATGTTGCCTTGTCTTCAACCATCTTCAGGCGCTCCATTACAGCACGGGATTTAAAGTTGTTAACCGTTGCAAATGATACAATTTCAGAAAGATCCAACTGCTCAAAACCTACACGCAAGGCGGATCTGGCAGCTTCCGTAGCATAACCTTTCCCCCAATGCAGTGGTGCAATGCGCCAGCCAATTTCAACGCAGGGAGAAAATGGTAGTTTATCCTTGGGAATATGTAACCCGACAAAGCCAATAAAGCGGTTGGATTCTTTTTCTTCAATAGCCCAAAAACCCCACCCCCTCTCTGCAATCAAATCCTGACACTTTTTTGCCATATCATAGCTTTCTTCCCGGGTTAAAAGGGAAGGATAAAATTCCATCACCTTGGGGTCGGCACACATCTCTGAAAAAGGTACAAAATCATCCTGATGCCATTGTCTTAGATACAATCGCTCAGTTTCTGGTTGAATAATACCAGGCACATCTCCCCCTTTAATACAACTATTGGGTTTCACTTTTTACGAGAAGCACAGGTTAACTTATCAGTATAAAAATTTAAAGTTCTGCTTTATCTAGCATTCGGATACAAGAAATACACCCTCTTTACCCATTCCATTTAATTTTATATTCCCTGGAAATTAAAAAAGTGGATCAATCCACTGAATGAAAAAATAATCATGTTTTTGCTCACCCTCTTCACTTTGGGTAAAGGGTTTTAGCGAAATGAGTTTTTCTTCTGTTTCCTGATAGTCCAACATTTCCAGTTCCTTTACCACTTCAGTTACCATAGCTTGCTTCATTTGCTGTCGAATCTTTTCCCGGTTTTCAGACGGAATCAGGCGGGATACTCCTTGATATAGTTGGAAAAGCTGGTCAGCCTCAATCAGTCGGAGATAAAAGTTGGGTTGAATGGTTTTTGATAATGATAATTTATGTATCTCAACCAGGGGAACGAGACAAAGGTCTCCCAGTAGTTTATGTGCTGTTATAGATGGGTATCGAATAGTGTTACCCTCCTGCCTTGAAAAGAGAGTTATCATCATCAGGCAGCCATCGGGTATTTGAGAAACAATGGAAGCCATTTCGCTAAAAGGCATATTTGAAGGTATGCATACTTGTTGATAAACCCTTACGGCTGCTGTCCTTTCACAACAGAGTCCTGAAAAAAAATCAGATAGGTTTTGCCTTACCTCTGAACCCAGTTGACCTAACCATGTGGTAACGGGCTTCACTGATAATTGCCATTTTTCCATATGGGCTGCACTTTTATCAGAAAAGATTGACATCCAGTCCAGTTTTTTATGATCATTCTCGCATTTTTCAAACGTGTAGACATGCTTGGTATTTTCTGCACTATAGGGACAGAAAGCATCCGCCCTTTGAGTTAATTGGTGAACTTCCTGCAAGAATCCCATCATTATAATAAAATCGCCTGTACCAAAAGGATTACCTAAAAGTGGTGTATGGATTTTAGCCTTTCCTGATTTGATATCGTTATTAATATTGAGTGCTTTTGTTAAAATAACTGTTGCACCTGTATTTATCTTACCACCATTATATTTTAATTCCGCCACCTCCCTTTCACAGTATTTCGAGATTGCAGCCATTTCTTGTTGTTCAGGTGTAGAAAGGGGGCCTGAGAGTGCCAACCTTGACAGAGTCACTGGATGTAATATTTCCCTATCATTCCATTGGACAGTAAATTGCCTGCAATAAAACTTTACGTGCCCTGACGGTTTTAGAAATTTATTTCCAACATCCGTTAAATTAATTGAACATGAACCTGACATATATCTTATTTCATGAAGACCATCATCACAACAAACAGGACAGTACTTTTTCCCAAAATAGATAGGGCAATCTACCTCAGTTATTGATTTATGTACCTCGAAGGTAAGGCTGGCATATCCAATGCTATTGGAAATTAAAAAAAACAGTAAGAGGATATGAATTACATTTTTTGATTTTTTATGTTTTATACCTGAATTAACTCTACAAATTTTCATAGTGAAAAAGCACGTATTTGATAGATACATTATCTTCGCTGAAGTATAGCAGCAGGAGCAGCTTCCCTGGCTAACCAGGATATAAAAATCCGGTATTAAGCTGGTTATTATTTAGAGTGTAAGGACTTAACACAAAAAACAACAACCATTGATTCCTGGCAACTATTTCATATCTGATTTCGATTAGTCTTAAGGTCTTACGTGTGAAAGCGCGCCCCCTCAATCATTCATTCGGATATGTGTCATTATGAACCTGGCGGAAAATCTGCTTGAAGACGGCTAGTTCATCTTCAGGTTAAAGTAGCTGACTGGAAAGAAGCCATCGAATGTGGTGCCGGGCTGCTATTGGCAAAAGGAGCCATAACCGATAACTATATTGAAGCCATTATTGAGAATACTGAACAGCTGGGTCCTTATTACATTCTGGATGAGGGGGTTGCCATGCCCCATGCAAGACCTGAAAAAGGCGCATTAAAAACAGCCTTTAGCCTTATTACATTATCTGAACCTGTACCCTTTGGTGATGATGAAGAACCGGTCTCTGTGCTGATCTCATTCTCAGCGGTTGATGCCCAGGCCCATAACCAGCAGGCTCTTCTTCAAATAGCCGAGCTGGTTGAAAACGACGAAGCAATGGAGCAATTAAAACAGGCAACAGCCCTGGATGAAGTAGAAAGCATCTTGAAAACTGTGTTTCGTTGATTTTCTATAGAGGCCGTTAACCATGTTAAGCAGTACTCTGATCATCAGGGGTAAGGCTGGTCTTCATACCCGCCCGGCATCCCGGCTGGTAAAACTGGCAAAAGGCTTTGACGCTACTATTGAACTCAGCCACTCTGATCAAAAAGCCAGTGCCAGAAGCATAATCCAGCTACTCAAATTAGGCGTGACCAAAGGCTCAGAAATTACATTAACCGTGTCTGGAAATAATCCACAGCCCGCTTTTGATGAAATTCATCAGTTCCTTTCGGCCCTAGAAGATTAGTATTGGAGATATTTTGGTGAACACTTTTTCATCAGCCCTTTATTTTTTAAAGGACATTATCAGCCAGCCTGCAATCATTGTTGGCTTATTCTCCATGGCTGGCCTTCTGGCGCTTCGAAAATCTGCAACCCAAATCATGACAGGTACATTAAAGCCCATTATCGGCTTTATCATGTTAAGTGCTGGCGCGGGCTTTTTGATTCAAAAAATTGAAGCGGATGTGCTGGAGACCCTGAAAAGCAAAACCCTGGCTTAAATAAGGCGATGCAGGTAACAAAAGCCCATTGCCTGTAATGCAATAGGCTTTTGTCGCTTACACCGTTATTCGTTTAGGTAGTCAGGCACCATTCTCATATCTATTCTTCCATCCACTTAAATGGAATTATTTCAATACTTGAAGCCATCTGGACACTCAGTAAATAATGTAAGACGCTGATAAGGGTATCAGGATCACCTTTAAATTTTACACCTTGCCTGCCAATGGATTGATCTTGTGACCCATGAGCAAAATATAGGGAGTAGTTGAATAACCCATTACCTGCCCTTCCTATTTCAATTGAATAAAAAATAGAGTATTTACTTTCACATGTAACAATAACGGTTAGGACATAGGTATGATCAAGGTTTTGGACAAACTGTAACGGATTATCATCTGCATTAGGTATCAAATCTTCATAGGGTATTACTGCATCTGCAGAAGCAACACTACTGGGGCCGATATCAGGGCAAAAACATGATCACAAATCAACCAATTTGAGCACTTGCATCATGTAGTCTTCATTCCAGCCACAGGTTTTGCGCTTATTCTTGATACCGGCTTTCACCGTAGTGTCCAACTTAAGAAGATTGAGTGTCACCTGCCGGGCAACAGCTAGATTTTCTGCTGCGAACCCTTCTCTTGCCCTACAGCGGTCTTCATCAAACGCCACATCAAGCACCCAGTGTAATTGGTTTTCTATTAGCCAATGCTTCCTGGTAGCTTGAAGTACCTCGGCAGCTGATAACTGGCGGCTGCATATAAAGTAACGGATGAGTGTTTTCCCTTTACCCTTTTTGCTACTGTCTAACTGGATTGCGGCTATGGTTTTGGCTTTCCATGAGGCAGCATTGGAGTCCTCAGTAACATCATTGATAACCCAGCACCGGCGGTGCTCCATACGACCATGCTCTTTACCTTCCTGTTCCGCAAAGTAATGGTCAGGAGCATCTTCCAGATTATCTTGCCAGTATTGATCGAAGAGTCGAGTCACTTCTCCATAGAGTTTTCTCTGGTTGCCTTTCACCGCCAGCAAGTAGTCTGCCTCTTTTTTCAGGATTGCAGTAGCAATTTTTTTCTGGCAGCCCATTGCATCGATAGTGACAAGGCTGCCACTGAGTTCAAGCAGCTTGAGCAGCTCAGGAATGGCCGTAATTTCGTTGGATTTTTCATCAACTTTATACTGACCCAGCGACAGTCCAGCCTCTGTGCACCAAGCGTTAAGCATGTGTATTGCATCTTTGCCTTTATTCCAGGCCGAACCTTTAACAGTCTTGCCATCAAGAGCAACTATCTTGCTATCAGAGAGCTCCAGTCCGGAAAGAACATCCCTAATCCACTGGATGAAGATTTTGCGAAACTCTTCCGGGTCAAGAGTGGCGAAAATACGATTGAATGTAACCGCTACTGGAATACCGCCAGGCAAGGTTAAGTGCTTACGGAGCCAGCCTTCCTTGTGCTCAGCAAACAAGCGAATGCCATTCCAATCATCTGCACCACAGAGAATGGCACAAACTGAGATGAACATAACCTCTGCAAGAATATGTGTTGACTTCTTCGGGTCTCGTTTGTCGGTAAGCGATGTAAACTTGGAAAAAAGGGCTTTGGCAGACATCAGGCAACAGAAAAAGCATGGGATTCTACAGCTTTTGAAATCAATTTTCTGTTCAAATTCTGATCATGTTTTTGCCCTGGGGCCGATATTAAATACACAGTGTAAATCATTTGCTTTTTGGTACCCGGCATCCAGTAAATGTTCTCCCACCTCATCCCTGAAATTTTCCATACTTTCATGGTTAGAACTTTCAGGAATTATAATTGTCATATTATATACTTTGCTATCAACCTCCCCCAGGATTTCAATGGATTCTAATTCTCCCCCCATTGCATCCAATAATTCCTCAGGCTCAACTATAGAACACTCTTCTGCCATCATGCCAAAGACTTTAATACTAAAGATAGCGAAAAAAATAAAAGAATACTTCCTGAAAAACATACGATGATACCCGTCAATGTTATCTACAACCCTGTTTAAAGTGGACAGTTATACTGGTGAGCGGATTGATGTTTGAACCCACTCTTACAGCATAACCAGCGCCATTATTTCAACACCAACCAGCACCGCCATGCCCTGAAAAAAGGTTGCCACCGTTAATGATTTAAGGGCTGTGGCAGTATCCATACCTGTAAATTCGGCAATCACCCAAAACAGGCTGTCATTGACATGGGCGACAGTCATCGCACCACCACCACAGGAAAATAAAGCTAACAGTCGGCCGGACGTACTATCCAGTCCCAGGGCAGGGAGCAAAGGTTCAATCATGGCTGAAGCGGTAATTAATGCCACTGTAGCTGACCCTTCCGCGGTTTTGATAATAGCAGCCGTAGCAAAGGGCAGTACTAACCCCCACTGGCTTAAACCCGGAACTCCCACCAGCATTTCACTGATACCACTGCCCCGAAGTATGTAGCCAAATGCCCCCCCACATCCCACCACAAGAACAATTTTACCTCCCGTCTCCAGTCCCCTGGAAAAATCCAGCTTAGCGCCACTAACAGCAAGTAGCGGCCAACAGCAGAGTAGCCCGGTTAGCAGTGCATTGACGGGATGCCCTAAAAAGCTAAGCCAATAACCAAAGCTACCGGCCTTTGCACCTGATAGCCCCCCAATCGTAATTAGAAAAATAGGCACAATAATGGGCAGGATAGCTAATAGGAATGGAGGTGATGGTTCTTCATCGGGCAGCACACAATCTTGTGGCACCAAGGGATTTTTTGTTGTTAAAGATTTGAGCAACAAAGCCCAGGCAAAAGCAGCATTCACAGCCAGCAGAGAAAACAGTAATCCCATACTAATAACAATAGGAATCTGGTCACTCAACCGAAGGTTAGACATAGCCGCTAACGGCCCCGGAGTGGGTGGAACCAAGGTATGAGTGGCATAAAGGGAGCAGCCTAATACCGTACTTAAAAATACCGGTGAAATATGGTGCTTTTGGGCAAGATACTGACGTATGGAGTTAAGAATAATAAAACCGGAATCACAATAAATTGGAATAGAAACAATATAACCGGTGATCGCCAGTGCCAAACCGGGAAAACGACCGCCTAAAGCCCTGGTCATTCCCTTGGCAATGGCTGCCGTGGCTCCACATCCTTCAAGAACAACTCCAAGCAGGGCTCCCAAAACGATGGTTAGCCCAATATCACCCAGTGTTGAACCAAAGCCTTCGGTTATTCTTTCCAGAATAGCCGCTGGTTCCATCCCAAAGATAAAACCTGCTAAATAACTGGCCATTAACAGCGCAAAAAATGCCGGACAACGCCAACGAACAGTAAGAATAACCAATAGTAAAACAGAGCAGGCAAAGCCAGTAATGATCAACCCAGTATTATGCATTTATTATTCGCCATACTTTACAACAAGAAACAGAGAATAGACCATCAGTGTAAAACTAACTGATATTTATCAAATAAAGTAAGTCTTCGAGGATTGGGGATAAATAGTTTAAATATTATGGATAGGGATCCCTTTATTGAATAAGTACCTTTTTAGTGAAACCCTCCCTTAATGGATCGCTTTTTAAATGGGTTAATGGTAGAGCATTCCTTTAATATCAATAAGTTATTTATTTTTGTATGAAAAATATACAGAACTATTTTAAGGCTCATTTTCCAGTGTGATTGTGATATACCCCACGCTTGTCCAAAGAGTTATCCACAGATACAGTGGAAAATTAAAGAAATTAACAATCTGCCGACTGTTTTTTTATTCACAATTTTAATAATCAGCAGAGCCTGTTTTCAAGGTGCCTCGGAGAATCAGGCCAGCTATATCTCTTTCATCAGCCCTTTTTGATTTCCGGGTGAGAATACCCCTTCAAACTCAAGAAACACTGAAATCTATCAAATTTTTATTTCTTACTTTCCCAAAGAGCTGCTAGTTTATTTTGTTTATATTGTTTTAATAAGTGTAAATTGGCCTTATGCCTTTTTCAGACTACCTGATAGCAATACCCATGGCTCTGGCCATTATCTCGCTCTGGTTTTCAGGGAGGGCGTGGATAGTTTTAGTACTCATTGCCCTGGCAATTGGCTTTATCTTTCACCAGATTACATTACCGGGCCTGGTGATGGTTGCCATAGGATTTGGGCTGGCCGCCTTGATAGCCCACAACCCAAACTACAGTGGCAAGAGAAAAGAGGAAAGTACACTTCCATCGCTATTTAATAAATCAATCCAGGTCATTCTACACAGCTTGCTCATTTTTTGGGTTTTATTAACCTTCAGCCACCTGCTTCCAGGCTTCAACAATGTTTTGTTACTGGATAAAGTCTATGCAAATCAAGATGCCATCCCGTTTACACTTTATTTTAATGTGGATAAATCCCTGACCATATGCGTTCTCTTCCTGGCATGGCCATCCATTTTAGGTAACAGAAAAACCATTAAGGAGTGGCACTGGCAGGCATGGCTTGTGACATTTATGGGATTCATAATGATTCAGGTGTTAGCCTGTGTCATTGGCTTAGTAAGACCTGATTTTAAAATACCTGACTGGTGGTGGCTATTTGCCTTCAATAATCTGTTAATCACCTGTGTTGCTGAAGAGGCTTTTTTCCGAGGTTACCTGCAACAACAGCTATCCAGGTTACTGGGCGTTGCTCCCGGGTGGTTACTGACAAGTTGCTTATTTGGACTGGCTCATTATCAGGGTGGCTGGATATATGCAGTGCTGGCCGCCTTAGCCGGTATCGGCTATGGTGCTGTATTTCTAATAACCGGCAGGCTTTGGGTATCCATTATCACTCATTTTTTATTTAATATGACCCACCTTATTTTTTATACATACCCCATGTTAAAACAGTAATCAGCATCAGAAAGGCTGATCAAAAGAAGATGACATTGCCAAGAAGATGGAGTTTCAGTACTCTCGGTTAAGTTCTATTGACAACACTAAAATTAATAAAAATAAACAGGTTGCCATTATGCATACCACACAAATGACGGTGCGAGGCTTTCACCTGGATGTTTATCAGCATGTCAATAATGCCCGCTTTCTCGAATTTCTTGAGGAAGCTCGCTGGCAAATGTTTGAAGACATCCCCTTGATCTCATTCATCCGCAAAAAGAACCTGGCATTTGTTCTGGCCAATATTAATATCAATTTTCTTCGCCCAGCTCTGATCAATGAAGTACTGGATATTCAATCCCAACTGATTCGTATAGGCTCAAAAAGTGCTGTTTTGGGCCAGAAAATTTTTTTGAGCAAAACAAAAAACCAAATTGTAGATGCCACAGTGACCTTTTGTATACTGAATCAAACAACGCATAAAACAGTACCGTTAACAGGCGAAGTGTACACTCTTCTGGAAGATATGATATGAAACTGCCACACATCCATTTTTAGTTATCTGACAACTCAAAATCACCTTTACAGTTGTTGCTCAGCAAGTGCTACTTTATAGGCATTTATCAACTAAACTGAGCGTTTATCCCCTTGGAGACCCCATAAAGCCATGCTGCCTGAAAACAAGAAAAACCCTATCTGGCTTCAGGCCGCTATGGATATCATGCCATTATCCCTGGCATGTATTCCCTGGGGTATTTTAACCGGCTCCCTTGCCATTGAAACAGGACTGTCCCCGTTTCAGGCAATGTGTATGTCACTGCTGGTTTTTGCCGGGGCTGCACAAATAGCAGGCCTGAATATGCTGCAACTGGCCAGCCCGTTATTATCAATACTCGGTACCACCTTTGTAGTCAGTTCCAGGCATATTCTTTATTCAGCGGTATTTCGGGATTTTGCCCGGCAACTGCCAAGGCATAAGCGTTATCTGCTTGCATTTTTGTTAAGTGATGAGATGTTCGCTATTGCTGAAGCATACCGCCAAAAGCACGGCTGTTTCCATTTTCGATACGCAATGAGTGCAGGTCTCGGCTTTTATATTGTCTGGAATCTTTCAACCCTTACCGGGATTCTGCTCGGCACCGCACTGGACGATATGGCCAGTCTTGGCTTTGAATTTGCCGTAGCGGCAGTATTCATTGCCATCGTCATTCCATCAATTAAAAACCTTCCCTCTCTGGTAGCAGTCCTGGTGAGTGGGCTTATTATCATCATTTCAGAACTGTGTGGCCTGACTAATGGCATTTTACTGGCAGGTCTCGGAGGGATGCTATGCGCCTACAGCCTGGATCAGCTTCGGAGCAAACTAAGATGATCTGGCTGTTACTTGGATTAATGGCACTGATCACCTTCAGTAACCGCTACGCCCTTTTTTCACCCCGTTTTAAATTTTCAGTGGGTCCGAAATTACAATCCCTGCTTAAATATACAGCACCCGCTGTTCTCACAGCCCTGTGGGTTCCTATTGTTTTTATCCGAAATGAACAGCTTGACCTGCAAATCAATAATCCTTATCTGATCGCAGGGGTGGTCACTATTGCCACAAGTCTCCTTTTAAAGAAACCGCTGGTTACTGTAATGCTGGGGATAACCATCTTCATGGTATTATCCCACCTGATATAAAGTCCTTCAAATCCTCCAGTGTAAAGCCTCCCACTCCCGCTTGAGTGACAGCTTTCATTCCACAGGCAGTGGCTAGCCCAGCTGTTTGTTCCAGAGCATAGTTCTTGCTCAGGCCAAAAAGATAACCCGCCATCATTGAGTCCCCGGCACCAACTGTACTGACAACTTTCACCTTGTCTGGGCGGGCATAACACCGATGATATTTGTTGATAAACCAGGCTCCCTCTTCGCCACAGGACAAAACCACCTGATTAATGCCTTGCTCAATTAACTGATTGGCAAAGGTAACCCCACTCTCAATAGAAAGCTCTTGATCAGCCAACTCTGATAACTCATGGATATTGGGTTTAATCAAATCAGGTTTTACAGCCACTGCCCTTTTCAACGCCTCCCCACTGGTATCTACTGCAAGCCTATAGCCCAGTGATTTAATTGCTCTCAAGAATTGCCCATAAGCCAAAGCGTTTATACCCGGAGGCAGACTTCCACACACTGCAACAAAAGTCTCAGCAGGGGCATTTTTTATAACCTCAAGAACGAGCGAAAGATCATTTTCTGTCGCCTGGAATCCAGGAAAGTTAATATCAGTTACTTCTGCATCGGGGCCATTGACCAGTTTAATATTCGAACGAACACTGCCTTCCACCGAGATAAATTTATCTGTAATCTGATGCTCAGTCAGGTAGTGGCTAAAAAATTGTTGATTCCTTTGCCCCATTAACCCTGTGGCAACCACTTCCTCACCAAGATCTGCCAGGACCCGGGCAACATTAATACCTTTACCGCCCGCTGTTTCTGTGACATCACGAACTTTATTAACCGCTCCCAGCTGCAGACGATCCAGTTGTACCGTTTGATCAACAGCAGGGTTCAGGGTAACCGTAACGATCATTTTACAAGGCTCCCTACAATAAATTCATCAAGCACCTGTATGACATCAGATCCAACTACTTCCAATTCAATATCGGTTCCTTTGGTAATTACAAGACTCAATAGTTTTATTCGGCTTTTAACACAAGCAGTTTTATCATAAGGAGTAGCAGTATAACAGATCAGATATACTTTAAGCTGACAGTTTGGAGCCTCGCTCACTTTGGATCAAGGCTTGAATCCAGTACTGCTCAGGCTGTTTTATAGAAGAGAGGAGGTTACTTTACATTGTGTCACCAATAATGATAGCGCAAAGCCTGTGAAATTGAGAAAGGTCATCTGATTTCGTTAAATCTAAACAACACCGGATAAGAGAAACAATATTACAGGTTGCATTTTTTCCTCTGAGTGTATTAAATCTTTTTACTTGGTCGACCGCATGATCTTTACCCCATAGCCGCTCAAGGTATTGAAAAGTCTTTGACTCTTTTTGCTCCATTTCTGTAGGGAGGGTTATGTCAGAAAAAAGCATAGTGTTAGGCTTATTGAACGTCATTGTTGCTTTCGCATATAAAAGACGTTCATCCTCAGGCGTTTTTTGTAAATGCGAACCCTCTTCTTCTGAACTTTGAATAGAGAATACAGCATAAAGGGCTTGCATCAGCGGTTGTTGTAGAAAATTATAACAAGAAGAAATCTTACTGACATATTCTGGTGATTTGTCTTTAGCATCGGGTAGAAAATGAACAAGTGTTTGAAATTTCGAGAAGTGCATAATCATCAGTTCAGCAAATTTTGCTGGATCTTCTTGTGTAATCTGTTTTATTTGTTCTCTTCCCACGATATCAAAAAAGAGGTCGAGAGCACCTATGGCAGCAGGTACCGTAAAACTTACGACATTTTCTCCCACTCCAAATGTTAAACTCTCTTTAAGGTTACTCTTTGTCTCACTCTCTAAGATACAACCATAGTAAGGGTTATCTTCCTGAGCGCCATATAAATGAGCATAAATAAAATCAGTCATATAAACACATGCTAGTGTACTGTATAAGTTGCAGGACTCTGAAAGGCCAAAATCATATACAGTGTCAACTCCAATGACCTTACCAAACGTACGCAACCCAGCAAACCCTAGTGATAGATTCATTTTTGTGTAATGAATGAGAAAGTCTTTACATACTTCAAGGGTAACAATAGGGTTAGGGGCAGGAAAATAGAATGAAGTATATGGGGTTACGGGCAGAGAGGTGGATTGTGCTACACCTCCATGAAAACTACCCGCCTCTAATTCAGTTTTAAAAAGCTCATTAATTTTATCAAGTAGATTCACAACTACTGCAAAGATTTTATCCCTGTATTCAGTCGAGACAATATTAGCATCGCGTAAAAGATTTTGGTCTGCCATTGCCTCTAATGCTTTAAGTGCATCCATATTTGAATAACCAAATATCATGACGCGCCCAGCAAATTCTTTTACCGCTTCTCCCTTCTGTGACTGGGATAATTTACTCTCGTTTATATAAAGTAGAAGGCCAAAAAGATTGGCTATAGCTTTTGAGAGTTCGACTCGCTGCGCACAAGATTCTAGTACCTCTCCAACCTCCCCATCTTTTATGCTATTAAGTGAAAATGTATTTATTCTATTTAGCAGTTCTGTATTCTTACAAACTCTATGAATATGCTTTGCTAACTTTTCGCTATCAAAAGAAAATTCCAGCCATTGTTCTAATTGTTCACTACCTTTACGATTAGAGCAAGTTTGCATAGCTGTTTTTGTTTTCGCCAATGAGGAATTTCCAGAAGCCTGGCATCTACCTTTTGGAGTCATATCACCTTCATTTGGTGAATTTAATGAGATTTGCGCCATCTTTGATTGAGTTACTAGTTGAGAGAGCCTTTCCCTTTCTTCTGGTTTAAATTTAAGTTCATGATATAATTTATTACCATCCAGTACTATATATATTCCTTTGGGTACACAACATCCCCTTTCAAGTAAGTGTACAAGCGCCGCATAAGATAAGGTCTGTCCGTGACTAGCAGATTGTCTGAATGGAACAACTGAACTGCTACTTTTTTTTGAGTTAACTCCTCCAGCCCAGCTTATTTCAGGTTGTAAAGAAACTAAAAGTATTAATCTTATACTATAGACAAAAATCAGTTTAGCATTATCTTTCATAGTATTCTCCTAATAAAAAAACGATCAAAACCAATCAGAGAAATCACTTATCTTAGCCATAATTATCTTCCAAACAAAATCTAACAAAAAGATCATCTCACAAGGCTTATGATTATAGCCCAAGATATTTTATTAAATAAAATCCATTGAGCTTCTATATCAAATAAAAAACAATAAAAGAAGACACCTTTAATATCATTAAAAGTTTTATATACTGCATTTAAGTACAAGATTGAACAATTTTAACCATTGTCTTGCAAGATCCATCTTAACCATTGAAGGAATACTACAACACCAGAGGCATGCCAATTAAAACAATGCTATATATTTAAAAAAACAGGTTTATTAAATTATCGTCCTAAATTAAAAAACAAATTATAAAAAGTTTCTGGTGGCTGCAAATTTGGGCAAGGCACATTTTATAAGCAGCTTCGCTGACTGAGCAGGGTATCAAAATCTGGTTTTCTAGCTAGCAGCCTGTCGGACTTAGCTCTGATTTAGTCTGAAGCTGGCTGAAACCTACTATTAACCAAATCATCAACCAGAGCCTGTTCTTTGCGTTCAGCCTCTATTTTCCGGAGCGTTTGCTGTTGGGAAACCTTCTTTTCCAATGCATCCAGCTTTTGTTTTTCTTCAAACACCTTTTGATTACATAATTCAGATTGCTGCTTATCCTGTTCTACCTGCTGAAGCTGATGCAGGGCCATTTGCTGGAGGTAGTCAACAAAGTGTCGACGATTTAACAAAGCCAGGCGGTTAAACGTCAGACCTTCCGCCGGGCTATACTCACTTTGTATCTGTTGCAGGTAATCCAGTTGCTGCCGATGGCTTTTTAATTGGGCAGACGCTTTAACTGCCGCTTTCAACGCTTTATTGTAAATTTGCTGTTGAACCTTAAGCTTCTTTTCCAGCAGCCTTAAAGTATTCATGCAGTGACCGTCCTATCGGGAGAAACTGCCGCCTTTTTCAGATGCCCCCAAATTGACATTAACTGATTGAGGCAGGCTTCCAGCCCAATTTGTTCATACACTCCCTGCTGGAGATAGCCTTTAATGGCAGGATACACTTCAATAGCCAGATCCAGTTCCGGGTCACTCCCTCTCTGATAAGCACCAATGGCCATTAGCTCTTTGGCTTCATTATATTGGGAGTGAAGTGCCTTCAGTTTATGGACGCAATTCATATGCTCTTCCGAAACCACCAATGGCATCACCCGACTGATGGACTTCTCAATATCAATCGCTGGGTAATGGCCACTATCCGCCAGCTCCCGGGTCAATACAATATGTCCATCCAGTACCGACCTTGCTGAGTCTGCAATGGGATCAAGCATATCATCCCCCTCCACCAGCACAGTATAAAAAGCGGTGATAGCCCCCTGGTTTGCAGCTCCATTGCCAGCCCGTTCCAGTAACCGGGCGATATGACTAAAGACAGAAGGCGCATAACCACGGGTTGCCGGAGCTTCCCCCACAGATAAGGCAATTTCCCGCTGTGCCTGGGCATAACGGGTCAGAGAATCCATCAGCAATAAAACAGACTTTCCCCTATCACGGTAGTACTCAGCCAGGCGATGACACACCAGCGCAGCCCTGAGTCTCATAACCGGTGATTCATCCGCCGGAGCTGCAACCACAATCGCTTTTTTCAATCCCTCAGGTCCCAGGGTATGTTCGATAAACTCCCGAACCTCCCGTCCCCGTTCACCAATCATCCCCACAATGACCACATCAGCCCCCGTATTCCGGGTCATCATTCCCAACAACACGCTTTTTCCCACACCACTGCCAGCAAATAGCCCCATGCGCTGCCCCTGACCCACAGCCAACATGCCATTGATGGCCCTGACCCCCACATCCAGTATTTGTTTTACAGGCTGCCTCGATAGTGGATTAATGGGTTCCGGGTTCAGGGAAATCATTTCCGTACAGTTGATTTTACCGGCCTCATCCAAGGGTTCTCCCAAACCATTCAGGACTCTGCCCAGCAATTCATCCCCTACCGGTATACTACTGTCTTCTGCCAGGGGCATAACCCGGTCGCCGGGTCCAACACCTTCAGGCATGGCCAATGGCATTAGATAGTGCCGGTCATCATTGAAGCCAACCACTTCAGCTTCAAACTGCCTGCCCCGTGCCGTAAGAATACTGCAACGCTGCCCTGTGGACAGTTGGCAGCCGGTTGCCTCAAGCACCAGTCCTTTCATCCGGGTCAGGCGTCCATAGACCTTTGCAACAGGAACCTGTCCAAGCCTCTCTTTTACGCTATTAAATCGGGACAAGCTTCCGTCAGTCACGCACCACTCCTTTCCAGTTCTTCCGGTAATACCTCCCGAACCACATCCATACAGGCAGAGAGACGGTCTTCAACAGATGCAGAGGCCTCCACCTGATCTGTGACTATACGACAGTCGCCAGGCTCAATAGTAATATCCTCTATCAGGGACCACCCCTCACCACTCCCTGATTGAAACTGCTTGATATGAAGAAGGTCGCTGGGATTGACATGTATTGCCAGTTTTTCAGCATTCTCTGGCAGATGTTGCAGGGCTTCATGGACAATGGCTGTAATCGCCTCGGGCTGGAGCTTGAGTTCGGTACGAATAACGCTTCGACAAACCTCTTTGACCATTTCTGCCAACCAGTGATAAAGCTCCTGCTTTCGTCCGGAAAATAAATGTTCAAAGCCCTGTAAATTCTGGCTCAAACTGTTCAGCACTTTCTGGATTTCTTCCTGCCCCTGGCTTAACCCTTCCCGATATCCCTTTTCATGTCCCTCGGAACAGGCGTGCTGCAAAGCATCACGCTGTCCCTGTTCACGTCCCTGGGACATCCCATCCATCGTACCCACCTCAATCCCCTGGCGATAACCGGAATCATAGGCTTCCTGTCTGGCTGCCTCCAGGATTTCCTGGCTAACCATATGGGTTCTGTTTTGAACCCCTTCCTGCCCAGTCCCTAACTCTATTGCTTTAGGGCTATCTCCAGACCCGGAGTCCAGTTTGGTAATGGGTGACAGATTACCTGCCAGCTCACCGTAATTGGGAAAACGGTGACGCTTAAAAGCAACACCTGACTTGAAAATGGTGACTTTTCTCATTATTCCACCATTTCCTCAGCTGTAAGACTGCGAGTAATCTCCCCATCCTTCGCCAGTTTGCGGGCAATTTCCATCACCTCCTTTCGAGCATCCTTAACCTGGCTGGCCCGAACCACACCAATGGCTTCCATATTATTCTTCAGGTAATTAGCCGTCCGCTTGGTCATGGTTCCAACCACCTTGTTAAAGACATTTTCCGGAGCCCCCTTCATGGCCATGGCCAGCAGCTCTTGTGGAACTTCCTGCAGAAGTCGCTGTACCGCCTCCTCATCAAGCATGGCAATATGCTCAAAGATAAACATCTCCTGCTCCAGCTCAACGGCCATGGTGGAATTGTGCTCCTTGAAGTGCTCCAGCAAATCATTGGCACTCTGTTCACCCATGCTATTCATAATACCGGCCACCTGTTTCATGCCACTAATCTGGGTACTGTGCCGGGCTGTTAACTCACCACCGGGATCATCAAAAATCAGGTTCAGTTCCTTGATAATTTCCGGGCTTAACTCTTCCAGGGCTGCAATTCGCTTCAACAGTGATTTATGATTTTTTTCCGGTAGACGACTTAAGACTTCTGCCGCCTGTTCCGACTCCAGGTATGAAAGCACTACAGCCTGTAGCTGTGGATGTTCATTAATAATCAGGCCGGCAATGGAATTCGGGTCCATCCATTTCATCACCTCCAGGCAACGGCTATTTTCATCATCAAAGATGGAGTCCAGCATGCCCCGGGCATCATTCTCTCCCAGTGCTATTTTCAGTGCATTCTCCAGATATTTCCGGGTTCCACCGGCTACACCACTTTCATAGCGGTACTCATAGAAAAAATTATTAATAACATTCTGAACATCCAGCCTTTTCATGGCTGGCATGGCCGACATTGACTGACTAATCTCATGAACTTCACTTCTGGATAACTGTTTAAAAACAGCCGCTGTTGCTTCCTCTCCCAGACTTAATAACAGCGTTGCAACATTGCGGTAGCGGTCAGGTTTTTTTGCCATGGTTTAGTTCTCTTCCTGATAGATCCATTGTTTCAAGACATGAGCAACTTTCTTAGGCTCCTGCTCTGCCAGCTTCTTGATATGGTTAAGCTGCGTTTCAAATACACTTAATTCCGGTGGATTCAGCGTCATATACTCATCCAGCAATTCCGGATGCTCCAGAACGGCTTTCTTGGGCTTACCATCATCCTCTTCTTCCTCTTCCTCAACAGGAGCAGGTAATTCCGGAGCCACCAGCATTTGGGTGGTGATTGGGCGCAACAGGAAGATGATAACGGCCAGCCCCAGTATGGCTCCGACCCCATAGCGCACGTAATACAGCATATTGGGGTCTTGCCACCAGGGAATCGGATCGAAGGTTTGTTCAGGTAAACTGATAAACGGCGCCGTATGAATACTCACCTGATCATTCCGCACCGTGGAAAAGCCCACAGCATCCTGAATCAAACGGGTCATGCTATCCAGCCGTTCCTGAGTGAGTTCACCGGTAATTTCTGCCACGTCAGGGCTATTATTCAGAACAACAGCAATGCTTAACCGCTGTAACTGTCCCTGTTGATAGGAGGTGTGCCGAACCGTCCTGTTTAACTCATAGTTCCGGGTGTATTCATTCTGGGTCAGAGGGTTAATGGCTGCATCTTCACCGGCATTCTGATTGATGGTTTCAGGAGGCTGATTACTGGTGGAGCCCGGCACACCCTGGGCAATATCGGTAATACCGGTTCTCTCACGCCCCCTTTCACTTCTTACACTTCTATTTCTGGGATCAAACTGCTCAGCGGTTTGCTCTATCCGGTCAAAGCTGACATCCGCCGAAACCTGTACCCTATAGTTACTGGAGCCAACAATGGGATCAAGCAAATGCCCGACCCTGTTAATATATTGCTGTTCAATGGTTTTGATAATCTGGATTTGATTGTTGGCCATGGCAATATCGCCATCACCCACATTAATGTTTCTGGAAAGCAGGTTGCCATTTTGGTCAATAACCGAGACACCGCTTTTCTCCATACCCTCCACACTGCTGGCCACCAGGTTGACAATGGCATCCACCTGCCTTGACTCCAGCTGACTGCCTGGAAAGAGATCAATAAAAACAGAAGCCGAGGGTTTGGTTTGTTTTCTCACAAAGGCTGATCGTTTCGGTATGGCCAGATGAACCCGGGCATTCCTCACTGCATTAAGGCTGATAATGGTTCTGACCAATTCACCCTCTAACCCCCGGCGGTAGCGAGCACCCTCTATAAACTGGCTGGTACCAAGCCCCTGTTCCTTATCCAAAAGCTCAAGCCCGTCCGGCAGGTTAGCCTTGATGCCCGACGCCGAGAGTTCCATCCGGGCTTCCCGAAGCTTCGCCGCATCCACCATCACCTGACCACTTTCCGGATTTATCTGATAGGCAAATCCTTTGCTCTCCAGTATTTCAACAATACTGGAGGTGTCATACATTTCCTGGTTTCCGTAGAGAGGCTGATAGCTGACATTATGGCTCCAGATAATGGCAACAATAGTTGCTGCCAGCACACCGGCAAGCATCACCAGCAGCATACCCTGGCGAGCGGGCTTTTCCGTGATGTAGTCACGAATCTGTCCCACGGCCTTACGTATGGCTGTTAGTGCTTTTTTACCCGATGCCTTTTTCTTCTCGGCCATAAGAGCTCCGATTGGCTAGTACATCATCTCAATGCATTTGATGTGTTCAGTGGTTCCTCCCGTTCCCGGCGTTCTGAGGTTATCGCCAAACCCTCTTCTCGCTGGGAACGAGTCTGCACGTCAAACTCATTGAAACCCTATACTGGATTAAACCTGCATTCTCATAATTTCTTCATAGGCAGCAACTGCCTTATTTCTCACCTGTACCAATGCCTGAAAGGCAAGCCCCGCCTTCTGGCCTGCCAGCATTGCTCCCATCAGGTCATTGCTTTCTCCCGTTTCAACCTGGGTACGCAAGGTATTAGCATCCTGCTGTTTTTGATTGACGGCATTCAGGGCACTTTTTAATAAATCACCAAAACCGGAAGATGCCCCTTCAGCCACTTCCACCGGGGTTAGTTTGGTTGCCTTGCCAAGGTTAATAAACGGCTGGGTATCCAGTGATGTTCGATTCAGATTGCCTGCATCCATATTTAGTCTCCTTCAGTAGCCGGAATTTTATGGGGTAATTCCTTTGAGCCAGACAACACGGCGTTAACATCAATTCCATGGTTTCTCATTTCTGCCAGTTTATTCCTGAGGGTACGGGTAGTGACTCCCAGGGAATCTGCCGTTTTTCCCCGGTGCCCACCAAACTCGCGAAGGGTATTGATAATATGCTTGAATTCATCACGCTTCCGCCGGGCATCAAGACTGATGCCTTCATCTATATGAGTCACCTCAGGCTCACTGGAGGTTTCTAAATCACTGACAGACTCCAGCATCAAGTCACCAGGACTGATAGCCTCTCCCTGGCATAAGACCAGAGCCCGCTGAATAACATTCTCCAGTTCCCGAACATTTCCCGGCCATTGGTGCTCAAGCAACCGAACCTGTGCTTCGGGGGTCAGGGTGATACCTGGCCGGGATTGTCCATAAATAGTCAGAAAGTGCCCAGCCAGGGGAAGCAAGTCTTCTTTTCGTTCTCGCAAGGGTGGCCAGGCCAAGGGAAAAACATTCAGGCGATAATAAAGGTCTTCCCGAAACAGCCCCTGCTGCACCTGGGCTTTTAAGTCACGGTTGGTGGCGGCAATCACCCTGACGTCCAGCCTGATAATGGTTCGGCTGCCCAGTCGTTCCACCACCTTTTCCTGCAACACCCTTAGAAGCTTGGCTTGCAGGCCAATAGGAATTTCTGCAATTTCATCCAGCAGCAGGCTGCCACCATCCGCTTGTTCAAATCGCCCGGCCTGGCTCACCGTAGCACCGGTAAAGGCACCTTTAACATGGCCAAACAGCTCCGCCTCAATGAGGTTTTCGGGGATAGCGGCACAGTTTATGGCAATAAAAGGCCCCGAAGACCTGGGCGACTGATCGTGAATATAACGGGCCAGCACTTCCTTGCCTGTTCCGGACTCACCTGTTATCAACACTGAAGCATCGGAGGCGGCTACCTGACGAGCCACTTCCAGTGTTTTCAGGCTGGCTTTTGAAGCCACAACGGGGGAAACGGGGGTGTGGTGATCAGGTTGCAGCGTTGTGGCCACAATCTCCTGAATTTTTTCGGCACCGGTAGAGTGGGATAGATAATCGGAAGCACCGGCTTTTATAGCGGCAACCGCTTCTTCCACATCCGGCTGCTCGGAGGCAATAATAACGGGAGGCGGGGTTTTTAACAGGCGAAGTTTTTCGAGAAAACCAAGGTTGGCATCCGGTGAGTGGCTAAAGTCAGCAATAATCAGGTCAACCATGCCCTGCCGAAGGACTCTTAATGCCCTTTCAGCCGATGCCATTTGTTCCACATGGTGATGGGTTGCACGCAGCTGCTCACTTAAACGCTGATTTTGCTCAGGCTCATCCCCCACAACCAGAATCTTGCCTTTCTTCATTGGATGAATGCCTCTGCCATCTTTCGCCACCAAACTGGAAAGATAAATCGGCACTCAAAATCAATTCTTTATGGAAAAATGAAAATCGCTTCCGCCTTGAGGGGTAGAGCTTCCGGAAAGGAATTTCCGCTTGACCTGAGTTCGACATAAGCAACTGATTTTATATAGCATAGCTGCCAAGCTGATTAGGGGTGGGGTAGTGCTGTACTGACAAAGGTATGAAGTGGCTTGATAGTTGTTACGTCGAACTCAGGTTTCAGGAGAAGACTATCTGATACAACATAATCGCTACCCTCTTAGTTTCTCAGCATAAATGTTTCATATTCCAGATCTCGCAGAATACGGCTAATCATTAATAGGCCAATAATGGTTGTCAGGGTCACTGCAATTACAAATCCATAACCAAAAAACGCCGGATTTGTCTTTTGAGAAGCCAGGGTGAATAGGGTATTGGAACCTAAAAACACAAGACTTAATTGCAAGGCTTCCTTACGCCTGTCCAGATAAAACAGTACATTCATTACCGCCAACATAATGACCTGGATGCCGACGCCCACCATATCAACCTGCAAAAGTGTCTCGTAGTAATAGGAAATACCTAGCCAGCTCAGTAACTCCCTGGTCCAGACAAATAGCAGGATTACAGTGAGTGACTGGATTTTTAGGATTTCAAGAATGCCCTGGCGGACAGAGTCAACCATCAATTGCTTGTTATACTGGATGGTTTTCAGTGGCTGATGCTCTCTAATAGCATCATAAAAACGGCTGTAGTTTTCGGCAAAGTCCGTTTCAAAGCGTACCAGGAAAACGGCCATTCCCGGAATAATGGTCAGATAAGCCAGAAAGATCGGAATATCATAAATGACTGAAGAACGCAGATAACCTGCTGTGGCTTCTGAAGTAATGGGATTGAACCAGAATATAAACTTGTCGGACCAGATACCCAGATAAAAAGCCAGGCCAATAAAAAATAGTGACGGATGAATATTGCAGCGTTTAAGAAAGTCAAAACTCAGTAACTTATCTCCGGGAAAAGCCCTGAATATTTCATTCATAAAGGCAAAAAGGATAAGTGCATGGCCAACAACAAATGCCAGCATTAACCCTTCGGCTTGATAATTACTTAAAAGGGCAGAAAGTATAACAACTGTTGTGTATCCAATCGCCATAGTCAGCAAGATGCGGTTATAGGCTTTTAGGCCGGATAAAAAGATAACGGCAAGCCAGAGACAGTTGAGTATGACAAAGGCGGTAAAGGTTAGCAGTCTGAAGTACAGGTTTTTATCAGGAAATAGCAGGCAGACGGCTGGCCCTGCTGCCAAAGCGGCGATAACGGCTGTCAGTGCCAGTGCTCCCATGGTATTAGGAAGGATCAGATCATTCCGTTTTTCGTACATCCGATCAGCAATAAAGCGTGTTAGCAATAGTTGTGTCCCGCCTGTCATTACCAGCGAACCTGCCATCAAATAAGTGACTGTTACCAGGAAATAACTGAGTTCCTGGGTATCACTGAAACGCTTGATACTGATAATGCCAACCAGCAACATGCTGACAATGGAAAGTACCCAGGGGCCGGAACTGATAATGCCTGCATAAAAATAGGCTTGCAGGGTTGACGTGTAGTTGTTTCGTTCCAGAATTTTGCGAAGCTCAAAGCCTATGCCGGCCATTCCTGTGCCTCCTCTGCTATAGCCAGGGAGTCTCGATAGAGATCCCGGTAACGTTGGAACATTTTCTCTTCGGTATAAAACTGCTTTACCCGCTGAATCGCTGCCTGCTGTTGTTGGTGCCAGAGTTCACTATTGCCCAGCAGGCGAACACACTCCCGGGCGGCTGACTCCGGGTCTGCCATATTGACAATGGCACCGGATGGGCCGAGTTCACGGTCTCCTGGTTCCTGGCCACCTTCGACCATTTCGCGACAACTCCCCACATCGGTACAGACACAAGGCACCCCGGCAGCATAGGCTTCCAGGATAACAAGTGGCTGAGCCTCACTGATGGAGGTCAGTGCCATAAGGCCCAGCTTTGGAAGAATTTCAGGCACATTCTGAAATCCCAGAAATTTTACGGTATCTTTCAGGCCAAGGGTTTCGGTTAACTGGTGGCATTCGCTGGCATATTCCGGATCTTCCTCTTCTGGTCCAATAATCCAGCCCTCAATTTCTGGAATATCATCCCTGACCCGGTGAATGGTTCGAATAAAGGTTTTTATATCCTTAATAGGCACAACCCGGCCAATCAAGCCAATGACCATAGGAATACCGGGTGGTCGCTTGGACAGGGCATCCTTGTAACGTTCGAGACTGATACCGTTGGCAATTACAGCGGTTTTACTGAAGTCAGCACCGTCGTTTATCTGGCGTAACTGATTGCCTTCGTAAAGAGAAAAGATTTTATCAGTGGCTTGGTAGGTTAGCTGGCTCAGTACTTCAAAAAAGCGAATCCACATATCCCGCAAAAAACCGTTCTCCATAATCACGCCTTCGGCATGGGCCAGTTCGCCATCACTGATCCAACTGGCCTGAGCCAGGTCGATTTTGCGCTCTTTGGAATAAATGCCATGCTCACTCAACAGGTAGTAACTGTTTGGGCTGCGGTTTTTGATCATGGCACCTAACAGCCCCGCATAGCCCGTTGAGATGCTGTGAATAACCGGTGTCAGGGGTACCGTACGGGCTACCTCGGTCAGCATAAACAGCGGTGCATGCATTGATCTGACAGTCCAAAAGTAATTCAGAAAAGAAGGGTCCTGACTGTAGCGTTCATATGCCCGTGAAATATTGTCCCATGAGCAGCGGCTATAAAGAAAGTTCTCATGGGTTATCCCCTTTTTTTCTCCCAAACTACTCAGCACATCGGCTACCAGCTTGTTTGGCAGCTTGGCTTTGGGAACCTGAAACAGGTCATGAAGCTTGCGGGATTTCGCGTAAGCTTCTTTGTTTTCTGCAACTCTGGCTGGCGGCTTCATTTGCCAGGATGCCTGAAGATAGTGGCATTCAAAGTGAACGACATTGTCTGGGAATTCGTAGAGCATCTTGCCATAGTCTTCAGGGCAGCTCCCGATAAAAATAACGGCGAAACTGAATTCTGGCATGCCTTGGATAATCTGATGTACCCAGCTTGAGACACCGCCCCGTACATACGGGTAAGTGCCTTCCAGTAAAAGTGTGATTTGGGCCTGTTTGTCCATAAATTTCTTTAATTTCTTGCTTCTATCAACAGGCTCCTGGAGATCCTGTCGCAAACCCCCTTTCATTACATAAAAGCGGGCTTGTTACTTTTTTGATCACAGATGTATTTTTTTCACCACGGAGGCACAGAGTTTTTATAACTCTCAAACAACAAATCTCCGTGTCCTCTGTGGTGAAAAAAATTTTAGAGAGCATTCGGTGATAGTTCTGGAAGCTCAGTTTTTTCTGTTTGGCTCCAGTGCTTGATGGCTCTGGCCTGTCTGGTTGCGTGGCATTTCTGTCGTTTTAATTCACTGGCTATTGCCGTGACTTCATTGAAATCCCGGGACAGGTAGGCAATTTCCAATAACTGAATGTCAACTGATGATTGTGACAGACCGGAATCAACAGCCTCAAGGAAACAGGCTTTGGCCTCCTCAAGCTGATGTTGTTTCATTAAGATATTGCCTTTGAGCAGTAACATATCAGTATCAGGCTTTGACTCTAACACGCGCTCTGCGTAGTTTACTGCCTGTTTTTCAAGTTCTGCTACCATGCCTCCCTGAACCAGATCCATTCGAACCAGTTCCCAGTGGAGCCATGCCAACTCTTTAAGAATAAGAGGTGGTATTTTTTTTTCAGGCATCGCTTCGGTTTGCTGGAGTACTTTTTGAATGGCCTCCCTTAATTCGGTCTCTTTCTGGTCAAGAATCGAGTACGCCAGGAGCCTGACATCATCAGCTGTGTCTTTTAATGCTTCTCTTAGTATCTGAATGGCTTTGGGATCATGGAAATAGCGGGTAGCCAGAACCGCTTTAACCCGCTCTTCCATAGAGCCAGACGAACGCAGTAAATTGCTAAGAGCTCCAGGGCGCAGGCGCTCCCTTCCCTCCAGGTCTGCTGATTTATAGGGAAGCAATGGTTTACGGGCATCAATAAAGTGTTGTTTCTGTTTTTTTCTGGGGTAGTGCAGAGCAGGAATGACCGCCAGCAATGCACCGATCATACCCACCACTGGAATCAGCAATGGTATCAGCACAAAAAATAGCCGTTCCTTTAATTTATTATGGTTAAATTTTGTGGGCACCAGTTTTATTGATACAGCCAGCAGCCAAATACAGGCCAGGGCATGAAAACCTAACCAGTACAGCAAGGCGGCAGTTGTGTTCTCCATGCCAAGAAATAGCAAGCTGGCTGTTTCAGGTACCAGTGCGAATATTGCCATCAACCAGGCTAACACTATCTATTCCTTTTTCTTGCAGAGGGTTTGATGACTCTATTTGTTCAGTAAAGGTTGCTGAAAGAGGATATCCATTGTTATTTAAGAAACGAGCCATTTCAAGCGAATTTTGGCTATCGCTGTTTACTATAAAGTGGCTTAAGTTAACCTCTGCTTTCGTCATATCAACCTTGTGGTGCTTCTTTAGGAAAGCGGGAAATTTCTCAAGATAAGTATGGGTATCATCCTGCTCAGAAAGAGGCATCAGGATGAGTGCTATCCAGTGTTCACTGTCTCTGGCTCTTAAGGTCAGCACTTGATCCAGAGCCCGTTTATGAATAGTGATAGAGTCAATCAATGCCGGAGCTACGCCAAAATTACCAATTTTGATTGCTATCAGCCCAGCCTGGATATTGTATTCAATAGCATCTTTCCAACAGCGCTCTAGATGAGTATGGAATGCCCGGATTTTGGGCTCGTGATGGGGAATTTCATGAGTTAGCTTGGTCATATAGAGTAAATCCGCTATATGCCCACACAGAACAGCAAGCTGGCTAATATGGTTTTCATTCAGGCAGGTAAAGGGCATAAGCCTTATAGCAAGCAAGGCATGGTAGTTATCATGACTGTCTATCAAAGGTACACAAGCAAGCAGCTGGGTTTTGTTGAGTGCCTTGTTTTGGTCGAATGGCTCTGGTTTTATGCATGATGCCTCCTGTTTTAACAGAGTCCTTTTTATTAATAAGTCTTTGGCTTTAACTTCTGGCATCTCACCAATAGAAGCCAGTGGTTGTTTGGTATTCACCTTGCCATTTTGCACATGGAGCAGAGCACCAGCCTGTATCTCGCCGTAGTGACCGAGCAAGCGCATTAGGTCGGTGGCACAGGAATTAAGTGCGGGTTGTTCACTGGAGTGGCTGATTAACTGGTTGCTGATATCAGCCACGGCACCATATAAACTGTAACCACTTAAGGCTACTTCCTGTTCCAGTAAAGCATGGGAGCGTTTAAGTAGTTGGTATGAGCGGGTGAATTCGTTCATTCTGGCTTTTCTATAGCGGCTGACCTGCTGGAATCGAATTAGTTTCTGTTGCCATTGATCCCTGAACTCACCCGCAATAGTGCTGACAGCCAGTGTTCCAAGAAACCAGGCAACAGGAGTTCTCCACTGTATTTCCAGCCATTGGGCATTTAGCCAGCCAGATACCACTAGCAGGATTGTGGAGACTGCCGCCCAGGCAAAGCCGTAACGAAGCCCGACCAGCAATGGGGCAAGAATTATCCAGGGGAAGCTACTGGTCAGCGTGAGTGGATCTTGTGAATTAACTAGCCAGGCAATGGCAAATGCTACCAGTGTGATGGCAGGAGTTTCCAGCCAGGCAATGCCTTCCCTGAAGTTTTTTAGGGTTCTTGCTATCCATGAAGCACGTTTATGGCTATTTTTTAGAGTAATTGTGCCCATTAGTTAAACCTGATTTCACTGATTAACTCGTTGATCACCACTTGTGCTGTTGCGGCCAGGCTTTCCCGTGACCAACCCGCCCGGGCTGCACTGCCGCTCCAGATCACTTGTTCTTCGGGCAATTTGAGAATTTTTAGGGAGAGGCCAACGGCTGGTTCCCCATCCAGGCCACTTTTATAGCGCCATTCTTCGATGGTACCGGTAATGGCATATTCAGCCTGCTGCTGCCTGGCCCAGGTCAGTGCATTTTCATAGCGGAGTCGTTCATTAAGCAGGGGGAGACCATCGTCAGGTATTTCAGTAGGATAGATGGTTAGTTTATTTACCCCATTAGCATGCAATCGAGTTTCCAGGATGGCTTCTCCCCGCTCTCCTGCCATTGGGGTTTGGGAGTAATTAATCAGTGGCAGCATTAGCCATGTTGATTTGGCGCTAACCGCGGTTTCGTTTTCCCGGTGCTGATGGGTCATACAGCCGGAAAGCGAGATGATAATGGTCAGAAATAAAATGTATGGAATCCGTTGGAAAACGCGGTCCATTGGAACTTCTCCTCTGTTATTGTGATTTCCTACTGTCCAAGTCGGTGTTGGTAACTCAGACTTAATTTGTAGCCCGCACTGCCTGAAGAACCTGGGGGTGAGCTGTTATAGGCAGCAGTGAGACTAAGTTCATCGTTGCCAAAGAGTCGCCAGCCAAGTCCTGTCTCTATGCTGTAGCTGAAAGTGTTTTGTGGTTTTAAATAACCCAGGGTGACACCAAAAAGCCAGCGCGGTGATGGTACCCGTGCATTTAGAGCTCCTGGGCTGCCATGCTGCCAAAGACTACTGATATAGAAATAGTGGTATTGTTCAGGTAGCAGTGATGCGATAATGCTGTCTACCCCTTCGGGGTCACTGTTTGGATCATTTTTTAACTTTTCTTTTAGCAACTGCAATTCTTTACTTAAGTTGTAATCCTGCCAGTCAATCCCAGCTTTCAGAAGCCATTCCGGGTCTCGATAAAAAAGTTGATGTTGCCATGCGGCCTGAAGATGATAACCAGAACCCAGTGGTATTCCCTGACTACGGCCACTGTATTGGCTATAGCTGCTGGATAGAAACAGACGATCACTACCGCTCACTATATAATTTAGATCTGCCCCAATTCGGTTTTGCTGGCCGAAGGTTTCCATCAATGAAGTAACAGAAGATTTACCCTGATAGTCCGCAAACAGACGGGTTGATGTGTAATTATTCCATCGTTTCAGTTGCTCCAGCCCCAGACCATAGCGGTTAGCTCCTGAACGCAGTGCCACATCCGTATAACCTCGCCAGTGACCATCTTTAGTCAAGCGGGTGGCCTGGAAGTAACTGCCTAGTTGGTCATCTAACTGTGCATCTGTTCTATTATTTTTGTGCTTAAAACTTAAAGACTCCAGGTCAAGCTGAAGGTGCCAACGGTTAAAACGGTGGGCAAGGGTGAGTTCTTGTCCATAGGTACGCAGGGAGCCATCGCTATTATTCAGTCCCCTGATTCGCCAGCCACTGGGATATTCAGTGGTTAAGGCAACGGCTTGTTCGGTTAACTGGTGAAGACTGTCTTCTGACCGGTTGCTGCGTATCTCACCCAATGCCAGGGTAAGCGCCTCGCCGTTATAACCCAGCATTTTTAATGCTTCAATACGCTCCGGGCCATCATCCAGTTTTGCCAGAAGGGGCTCAAGGGCATCTTTATCACCCTGCAGGGCTATAGCTAAAAGCTGATAGAGTGGAACAGTTTTCTGTTGTTGCTGATGTTGAGATAGCCACTCGGTTGCTGCCGGTAGATTACCCGCCTGAATAAGCAGTGCACTCAGGTCAGTAAGCCAGAGCTCTGGTTTGGCGGTATTTGAGCCCTGAATCCATTGAATGCTGTTGGCCAGCCCAGCCAACCAGACTCTTGACTGAATATGATAAGGCCGCCATTGTGGGTCAGCCAGCCAGTCTTTGGTTTTGTGAAGTTGTTTTAAGGTTTTTTTCCTGATCTGCCAGGCTTGGGGAGTCCAGCCAGAGATAATCAAGGTGTCGGCAAGAGCCAGGTTTAGCAATGGGTCATCGGGTTGTTCTTTTAATGCTTTTCTATACCAGGCAATGGCTTGTCGGTGTTCACCCAGAGCACTCCAGGAGGCCGCAACCACAGACCAGAGTTTGGGTTCTTTTCTGGCAATTTTGTCCCACTGGGTGATTTTCTGCTCGATTAGCGCCAGCTGCCGTTCACTAAGCAGAAACCATAGGTAACTGGCAATAATATCCCGGTTCGGACCCGTCCGCTTCAGGGTTTGGTCATAGGCATAAACAGCTTCAGAAACATCGCCTTTGTAAACACTGAAATGTGCCTTGGATAGCCAGTAAACATAGTGGTTGGTGAGTTTTTCGTAAGGTTCCACTTCTTTGAGAATGGCTTCCAGTTGATCCCATTTTTTCAGCAAAATAGCCAACTCCATGGCTGCATTGGCGTAAACCGGTTTCTTATGGGCCTTTAACCCCTGGCGGGCAACCCTGAGTCGCTGTTCGGGAGAGAAGTAGGAAGCTAGCCCTAAGTAACGATCAATATTTACTTCATCATAAGGGTCTTCTTTCAATGTCGCCGCGATGGCTTTAGCTGCAATGTCATCACTTTCCGTACGCCAGGCCAGGTCTGCCAGTAGTTTCCAGAATGCCTCATGATCATGTTTATGCTCTTCGTGGTGGCTCATTTCCTTATGGTTTATATGAGACTGTTGGTTTAGCAAAGCAACCGCCTGCTCTAAACGCCCTGTGATTTGCAGCACCTGCATATACTTAAGAAATTGTGCCTGGCTAAGCTTAAAGTGCTGGTGTAGTTGTTGCCAGGTATCAGCCAGTTCATCCAGTTTTTGCTGGTCTTCCAGAAACTTGGTTAATTGAAGCCAGTAGTCAAGGTGGTCAGGGGAGTCTTTCAGGTAGTCTTTCAGAGCTTGTTCAGCTTTCTCAGGCCAACCGATTTCTACCCAGATAGATAGCAGGGAATCAAACTCATACTTTTCAAGTGTTCGCTTTTTGCTTTCACCTTCCAGCAACTTAATTGCCATTCTGTAATGGAAGAGGTCTTTTGCTAGTTGCCAAGCCTTACTAAAGGCTTCTTGATCATCAGGGTTACGCTGGTATAACCATAACCAATGATCCATTGCTTGCTGAGGTTTCTGGTTCCATTGATAAAACTGGGCGAGTGATCGATGTAATTCAGGGTTATCCGGTTCTAGTGGCAGGCGCCGTTGGACTATTTCCAGAGCAAGGTCCATAGCGCCTGCATTCATGGAAAGTGTTTGAGCCTGTTTTAATTGTTCCAGGTTTAATTCAAGTGATAACAGCTGTTCTAGCCACTGGTAAGCTTTACCATAAGATTCAAGTGCAATAGCAATATTGATACCTCTAACCAACGTTTCCGGGTCATTACCCATGGTGGCTATGGCTTCCAGCATAACACTGTAAACATCCTGATAGCGCTCCTGCCCCAGAAAAGCATCTGCGGCGTTGTTCCAGGCTTGTTTACGAAGTTCTCGGGAAGACAAAAATTGGCTACCCAGTGTTTGCTCGTTGATATCGTGGCAGTTATCACAGGCTTTAATTTGTGATGCCATCTGGCTATAGATTTCTCCCGCCTGCTCTCCTTGGCCAGCAGCGAGTTTCCATAAAGCAGCCTTATTCAGCCAGCGAGCGCGATGGTTGCTATCTGCTTCAGCCTGCAGAAGATATAAATCAGCGGTCAGGCTTTGCAAGCCGATAGATGGAGCCAAAGCTGTTAACCGTTCAAGCTCAGCAAGACTGGCGTTCTTCCAGTTAGTTTCCGTTAACAACGTGATGGCAATATTATGCCATTGTTCTTTTTCTGCGGGAGTCGCTGCCGAGAACCCTAGCTGGGCGCTGACTTCCGCTTTTAGCAACTTAACCTTCCGGTTTTGCTGTTCACTTAATTTAATTTCAGAAAAAGGTTGCAGTGTATCCCAGGCATCATTGAACTGCCCTGTCGCCTTGAATTGGGCTGCCAGTTTGTGGCGCAGGCGAAAGTCAGCAGGGCTGCTTCTTAACAGTTGCTGTAGATAGGCAATAGAAACCCCGTCAGCCTGGGCATCGTTAAAAATTTCCTCAAAGTGCTGGTCATTGGGAAAAAACATAAACAGTGCTGTCCCCACCCACAGGGGCAGGGATAGAATCAGTGCCAGGGAGAACAGCTGCCCTTTTTTTTTATCGGCAGACCAGAATTGCATCGCCGGTATCCTTTTGGCTTATAGAAAACGACTGTCGGTTTTCCTGGCGTTCAGGTGCCACTGTGCCATCCTGTGTTTCCAGAAAGCATTTTTTGCTACTGACAACGGTGAACTCAATGGGCATGTGACCTTTTAAGCGCAATGAGGTTTGTTGTTTTCCCAGGTAATGCCAGTACTTTAAGGGAGCATTGGCTTCTTCCAGGTAGAGCTCTTTGGGTGGCTGTTTGGTAAAACAGAGTGTGGCGTTGCTACCAGACAGGTGCAGATAACGCCCCTGGGGCAGGTCTCTGAAACCTGCGAGATTGGTCGAACAAGCGGGTGCAGGCCAGCCCAGGGATTTGTCTACCCTCAGTGTTCTTAAGTCTCCCAGTTCGTTGATTTCCCATTGCCCTGCCCTATTCTTGCCCATCACATTGGTATAGAAACCCTCTACTCTGGGTGAGTATTCACTGATATAGAGTGGCATGGTGGGTCGAGCTGTGGACCAGTCGTATAGGTCTTGCAGGGCATACAGAGCGGATGCTTTGGTGCCAGAATAAAAATGCCAGTAAATGGTTATTGGCTTTATACGTCTTGGGTAATCTGTTAGCTCAAAGGTTTCAATGGCTTTGCGAAAACCGTAGAAAGGGCCAGTCCAGTTATTGGTATAGACATTTTCATTCATAATGGGGGCGTAAATTTGCCATCCGGCAGAAGTAGGTCGCCCCTGTGGGTCTAATCCCGTTATTGATGGGAAGGCATTGGTGATTTTACTGTTACCCCCATTAAGGTTAACGACACCTGCTTTTTTCGTAAGAGCAATTGAATCAGCACTAGGTAGTGCATCACCTGTCCATAAAAAAACCTTAACTTTTTTGTCCGATGGAGCAAGTTGGTTATTGATGTAATCAATGCTGCCTAAAATTTCCCGTTTCAGATCAAATTTATAACCTTTAATTGGTAGATGAAATCCGTACAGGGTTTCCTCTTCAGTCAGTTTGGTTTTTTCAGGCTGCCAATAGAACGGGTGACTGTAAGAGTGAGTTGCCAGTTCGACATTGGGCAGCTTAAAAATGTCACGAGCGATTGATTCTAAAGTTGGGCTAAGCCAGGGATAAAGACCCTCTTTACCCGTTTCACCTTCAACAATCGATACCGTGTGTGGAATAGGATAGCGTTCAAATACTTCTTTTTTTATAACAGTGCCACTGTAGGGCGTACCCGGAAGCTCTGCTTTACTGGCAAAACCATCACCATCTACATGGGAGGTTAAAATACGACGACCATTTTCTGTTGTGGAATCTGGTATGGGTTGGGGCTTTATTTTCAACGCCTGGCTAACCAGGGTAAAAGGGTCGAGCAACCATTGTTGCTGACCCAGTCCATTTTCAGTCAGCACATAGGGTGTTAGCGCCATACCACCCCATTCCGCTATTAAAACGGGGTTGAGTTTCTGTCCTTTACTGCCTTTTAGAGTGATCCAGGGCTGACTGGTTTTGCTTTTATTTGAGAGTAATGGCAGCCCTCGGATCATAGCTCTGACAATAGGTGCTTCAAATTCTCCGGCAAACGGGCTTTTCTGAGTTATTTTTACCGGCTTGTTCAGTTCTGAATCCAGTCTTTTTAAGCCAAGCTGCTTTAATAGTTGTGTGTCAGTGATGGGCATAATGCCCATAAACAGTATTGGAACTTTCTGCTCTAGCTGTTTGCCCAGCCAGCGTTGATATTCAGCAGGGTTAGCCGGTTCTTGGTTAATCCAATTAATAACCCCGGCAAAGCGTCCGGCCAGAGGGTAGTTCGGCAACCCTTTATCAATATTAATATAAACGGGGCTAAGGCCAAGATACTCGGCAATGACGGCAATTGCTGTATGAATAGGTTGGCTATTGATTAGTCCTTCACCGTTATAAAGCATTAAAACTTTACGGGGTTTCGGAGTTATCAGCCCTGTACCCAGACTGTCCAGGGCTGGGGTGCTGATCCACGGAGAAAAGCCCAGCTGGGTTATCTGCTTGACTAGTTGCTGGGCTTTTTCAGGTTGATAGCCTGGCAGGTAGTCAATAATGGTGATCGGAATCCCTTGAGCTTTGATAGGGTTTAGTTTACCTAGTAACCAGTTCTGTTCGTCCTGGGTACTTTTGCGAAATGTACCCTTTACTGGATCAAAGCTGCGAAGAAGGGATTCTGCTGCCAGGGCATCGGTAACATCGGCAATATCGGGAAACAATTCAAAGCCCCTGTTCATAAACAGCTTCATGCCAGGGTATTGTTTTTTTATTGACTTGATTAACTTAACCAGGCCTTTACGCTGCTGAGCATGATCTTTGGGCTGAATTTGATAGCTATCCAGGGTGTCCAGAAACAGGCCATCGTAACCTGCGCTTTTTAAAGGCGGAATCAGTCTGTTGAGTACAAAGTTGTGCCAGTCCTGATTGGTTAGGTCGATAATTTGGCTGTTCCAGCCCTTGTTTTTACCGAGAACCAAATTGTCGGGTAGATTATAGCCTTTCCACTTATCTGCACTGACTTCTCCTAAACTCAGGTAGGCGAATACTGTAGTATTGTTTTTTTTTAGTATTTTCAGTTGTTCCGGTAATAGATGAGCAGGCTCAACAACCACCTGGTCATTTAAAGATAGCTCTTCTGCTGGAATAGAGTGCCCATAATAGAAGGCAACGCTGGGTAAGTTATTTCTGGCGTGCAGATTGGCTGTACATATCAGCAATATGGATACCAGAATACGTAACAGGCACCCCCGAATCATATGATCCCCCTAAGCCCGAATCTTGTTTTTTAAAGTACCCAAACAACTTTTATTTTCGTAGATGAGGGTTATACAAAATAATACGTCAATTGTCTATAATATTGGGTAGGATAATTATGGATTCTAGAGGGTGTTATTAATTAGTCATGAGACCAGTTCTTCACACACGAATTCAGACAATACTCAGGAGTGCACCGGGTGTGCGACGAAGGGCAGAGTGGTACTCTGTTTAAGTCGTACAACGCAGAATGAATGCGTGTGTAAAAAAACCGAATGGCCAGTCATGATAATTGCCATGCCGCGCAGTTCAAGTCCGGTTGCCTGGTGCTTATCATGACTGGCTGATCACATGACACGCCCTAATCAAGGCAGTCTATTCTCCATGGATCAAGGTTTCTGTTTTTAATGAGTGTTGAAAAGCCAAGTTGCTTGACTGCAGGACAGATTGTTTCTTTCGATCCATAGTACTCTGTATGAAAAACAGCTTTTCCCTGCTGGATAAAAGGCAGCAGGAGTTCACACTCGTTGTATTTCAGGCAGGACTCATTTAATGCCCAGTCAAACCATGGAAGGAGTTCGTTAACCTGCTCAAGGTCATTCTTCAACCCAATGGAAAGATTGCGTGCATGGGCTTCAGTGGCGAGCAATCGATTATAGTTTAACTGGTCTTCGGCATTAAGGCTGAACCCTGTATTGTTGGAATAGCCATCAATATTATCGGGTTCAACAGCATCGCAGCCTTTTTCAACCGCAAGATCCAGCCTTTTTCTCATAATAGGCATGATCAGGTCAGTACGGCGGATATCCAGCCATTGTTCCCCGGGCCAGCCGTTAGATTTGCCAAGAATGCTAGCTGGAAAATTATTGGCGTCTATCCGCCAGTTCTCATAGCTTCCGGCACTGAAATAGCAAATAATCTTAGTTCCTCGTTGCTTTAGCGTGGCAATGGTTTCGACAGGTGCATCAAACAGGTCAATATTGTAAATATCAGCGGAAATAGTCGTGTCGATTTCGCCACTTAGCTGCCATTGCCAGCTAGTTCCAGGTTTGGGAATCCACCAACTACTATTAGAATCTGGGGGGACGTCCTGGCCTGTCTCATCCTCTGCTTCTGCTGGGACTGTCTTTTGGACATAAGACAGAGATAAATAGTCAATATCACTATTATCAGAACCATTATTGCTCCAATAACGTAATTGAATGGTTTGTTTTTTACTAATGTATTGCTTAGGGTCTCCGGGTAGTTCAAATTTCAGGTTCTGCCAGAACCAGGGTAATGCCCCTTCGTTTGTTCCCAGAAGCTGCCACTTTTGTTCCTGGTAGTTTAAGACAGCCCATCTCCAACGTTGATATGCCGTTTCAGGGCCGAGGTAGTTTACTTCCAGGGTCATTGATTCCAATGATATATTAGCGGGTACTCTAAAGTGGATGTAGCCTCTGTAGCGCTTATTACTACTGGTAAATTCTATATAGGATGGCCAGTGGTTATCGTAACCCTTCTGATCTTTGTATTTCAGGACATCCAGTGACTGTTCACTGTGAGATCCATCTTTGCTGATAATCGAAAATGGATAGAGATTTTGTATATCGGTAGCATAATTAAAGGTCGGTATAGCAAAAAGAATACTGGCCAGAAAAAAAACATTTATGATTTGTGCTGAGCTTTTGGCCCAGGCGGCTGAACGCTTCATCATCCCTGATACTCCCTGCTTCAGGTTACTTCGAGGAACCTTTCATCCTTTTCAGGTTCTATTCAATAAATTGACAGTTTTATTGGGCTCAATTTACTAGAGCGATACTAATAAACATAGATCGGCTGGATTGACTTGCAAGCATGATTTATTTGTATTCATTACAATCAATTCTCCGGATATCTAGATCTTTATTTTTGATTAATTAGAACTTACGCATTGACAGCTCTGACAAAAAATGGTCTTAGCCATTCTTTCCCATTAGGGAAGCTTTCTATGAAATCCCAAGTAACCTGAGTTCGACATAAGCAACTGATTTTATATAGCATAGCTGCCAAGCTGATTAGGGATGGGGTAGTGCTGTGCTGACAAAGGTATTTTGCAAAGTAGATGACTTTTGCAAACAGTTTGAGCCAAAGTCTCTTCCAATATGAAATGAGCCTGAAGGAGAGAGCCGTTTCCAATATGGAATGAGCCTGCAAAATCGGGTCGATCGTTCATGATTACTGGATGAAAATAATCATGAACACACGGCTGATAAAAACCCTCCAGCAAGTAGAGGAACTGCTTCAACAAGCCCCTAAGATTGAACCTAGACGGTAATTAAAAGATGAATGCTATCAATGGGTTGAGACTATCCTCAGGCACTTCAGATACCCTTCTCTGAACCGTACCGACAAAGGCGTCATCAGACGCTACCTACGGATTGTGACAGGCTACTCCAGAATCCAGGTATCCCGGCTGATCAAGACTTACACCGTCACCGGTAGTCTGAAGCGCTAACAGCGGACAACCAATGGGTTTACACAGAAATACACCCAGGTCAGTTGTATTTCAAGACATCCAGTGACTGTTCACTGTGAGATCCATCTTTGCTGATAATCGAAAATGGATAGAGATTTTGTATATCGGTAGCATAATTAAAGGTCGGTATAGCAAAAAGAATACTGGCCAGAAAAAAAACATTTATGATTTGTGCTGAGCTTTTGACCCAGGCGGCTGAACGCTTCATCATCCCTGATACTCCCTGCTTCAGGTTACTTCGAGAAACCTTTCATCCTTTTCAGGTTCTATTCAATAAATTGACAGTTTTATTGGGCTCAATTTACTACCTTTTACTTCCATTCTTAATCAGTCGTATTTCCACCCGCCTGTTTTTATGGGCGCTTTGTCCTTTCAATGGATAACGCGAACCATGTCCCCGTACTACCATTGTTTTGGAAACCCCTTGCTCCCGTAAAAAGTCCCTGACCCTGTTTGCCCTGGCAATTGAAATATCCCTGTTTCTAAGGGACTGGCCCGATGTATCGGTATGACCATCAATTTCGATACCAGTGACCTGAGCATCTTCAAGAATATAATCCACAAGTAATTTCAACATTTTCCGCTGACTGGTGGTAAGGTGCGTTTTCCCCTGGCCATAAAGCAACCGGGTCAAACGAGCCTGTTCAAAATTCATCGTTAACAGGTTGGCCCGGCATTGGTTAAAATCGCCATAGACTTCTGTAAAGCCCACATTCATTACCCTTACCAACCATGATGGGTGTCCTTGGCGTTGGAGATCCAGTTCAATCCATCGCCCCTTTCGAAGCTCTTCAGCCATTTCAAGTACACCGTCTTCCATAACATTATCTGGAGCTTTTATAGTCTTTTGACTAATATTCCTGCCAAAATCTTTCGATTCCCATGGAGCAACAACGCTTCTTAGCTTCAGCATGCCATTAAAGTTTCTCATCCAGCCAGAGTGAATTTCGATTCTTAAAGGTAAGCCAGCTTCTGCCACAAATTGAATAGCACCAAATCGGGGTACTTTATGTTCCAGCTCACACTGAAACCGTGACCCGCTAAAATACCACTGACTACCATCCATATTGGCACTGAACAGCTCGGTGCCAACCCCACGGCTAATAATAACCGGGCTGGTCATACATAAGATAATGATGGCTAATAATAATTGTCTCAATTTAATGGCCTTGACAATCAGCCGGAGGATTGTTGTTTATATCGGCCTGAATGGATTCAAAACAAGAGGATACTTGTGGGAAAAGAGTTATTTTTAATTCCTTTTATTATGCATTTCCAATTTCATGATGGCCATCCATTGGTATGGCCACACCATTGGAGGAGTAGGTACCAACCCGGTAAAAATGGTCATTCATCATATTTAACAGTCGACGGGTAACAGAACTCAGGCGGGCCTGAACTTTACCGTTTAGCTTGTTAAGCTCCTGGCAGTAGACAATGCTTTGCTCAAGTTTTATCCATTCTGACAGTGCTGTTTCTCTCTGCGAAACCGGCATTGTCGCTATCATTTTTTTAATTCCGACTCCACTGACTTCATACCCCATACCTTTTAACAAACGGCTTCTC
Organism: Endozoicomonas sp. Mp262; assembly: GCF_025643335.1. Classification (NCBI taxonomy): domain Bacteria; kingdom Pseudomonadati; phylum Pseudomonadota; class Gammaproteobacteria; order Oceanospirillales; family Endozoicomonadaceae; genus Endozoicomonas; species Endozoicomonas sp. Mp262. The sequence goes on from NZ_CP092489.1 coordinate 446,726, forward strand.
AAGGTGGCATTTTGCCGGACCTTGCTCACAAAACCTGATTGCTCTTTAAGGGTTTGCTGAAGGGCTGAAATATCACGGGATAACAATTGCTGATGTATCCGGTTTTGTATCGCCTGCAAAGCTAAAAATAACTCTCGTGCCTCAAGGACCGTATTCATAACCAATTCTGTGCTCATAGGTCTTTTAGCTCATCCTGCATTTCCAGCATTTTTTTTGCTAACAGGTCATAATCAATGGGCAACCGGTCATCTTTAATAGCCTTACGAATCGCTTCAACTCTAGCCTCATCAATTTCCGAAACAGACTCAAGGGATGACTGAAGCTCACTCAATAAAACTGCATCACTACTTAGATGTAGCTGATCGACACCCGCATCCGCAGTAGTGTCTGCTTTATTTTTGACGGCCGCTGCTTTTCCGGATCTGGCAGTACGCCCCATTCGGCCACTGCCACCAACCCTGTCGATGTTCGACATTGTTTTAGCCTGAACTTTCTACTTGACTTAAATTATCGACTAAAAATTGGCCATCTTGAACCATTCCATCATTAAAACAATGGTTCAACGAATATAATTGAACAATCCTAATTGATCGATGGAAGCATATGCTTGCTGGCTTGCCTGAAGAATCGCTTCCTGGAGTTTCATTCTGCTAATGGCTTCTGCCAGGTCAACATCTTCAAGAGCGGTACGCAATTCTTCACCCAGTAATTTAATATCCTCATGGCTGGCTTTCACTGAACTCAAAATATTAAGTCTCTTACCCACCGAAGTCTGGGTTTCCCCAACCCGCGCCAGGGTATTGTCCACCATTATCAATGCTTCATCCCCATCAAAAGCACCTCCAGACTTGAGGTTATCTGAAAACTGTTTAATACCACTCAAAATATCATTAGGTTTAATGGTAATGACATCTCCTGATACCGGGGCTGCCGTCAGTTCCACTGCAACCCCCTTAAGTGCAAGACTGGTACCTGCCGCTATATTCTCCACATCGGTGGAACCATCAAGCAGGTCATATTCTACGGTGAAGTCTGAACCATTATGGGTAATCCGGATTTCAGTATATTGACCAAAGACTTCCAGGTTATTGATATCATAGCTATTCAACTGCGGTGCTCCCGAAGAATAGCTGGCTGTCAGGCTCACATTAAATAATAGGGATCTTGCGGTGTCATTGGCTGGAACCTTGGAAAAGGAGCTGATACTTACATTCCTTTGCTGATTATTGCCAGCGTATGAGAAGCTTCCGCTGGCTTGCTGGACGGGCTTTGTGTTTGTCCGGGTTCCGGAAAAAAGATACTGCCCATCGGCCAGCTGGTAATTACCGTAGCCTTGCAACTGTTCCACCAGCTCATCCAGTTCAACTGCCAACGCATTCAGTTCGCCTTGCCCATAACTGCCATTACCGGCTTGCAAAGATATTTCCCGCATACGCTGGAGCACATTATTCATACTCCCCAAAACACTTTCTTCCCTGGCCAGATCACGCTCCAGGGTTTCAATGTTACCTTGATACTGTTCAAGAGCCGCCTTTTCATCACCCAACTGCAACAGCCTGACAGTATCGATGGGATCATCCGCTGGCTGTAGAATCCGTTTGCCAGTACTCACCTGATTATAGGTTTCATTGAGCGCTGAGGAATTGCGCTGCATACTTTGAAACAGGATATTATTCAGCTGGGTGGTGCTGATTCTCATGTAACCTCCCTGTTCAGAACATTGCCAGCAATGTATCAAAAAGATTTTGTGAAACGGTGATTACCCTGGCATTGGCATCATAGGATTGCTGGAACCTGATCAGGTTCACCGCCTCCTCATCCAGATTGACCGCACTAACGGAATCTTTTGCCAAGGTTGCCTTCTCTAGCAAAGATATACTGGTTTCTGATTCCACCTTGGCCTGTGCTGTCAATACACCAACATAGCCGACGGTTTGAATAAAACCTTCCATCAACGTGCTATTTCCCTGAATCAGCTGTTCACTTTGCAGCGCCAGCAGTTTCTCAAGATTGGTGTTATCTCCCGGAGGTGGAGCTCCTGCCGGATCCACTGCTGCAAAAGCCAGACTCCTTGGATCCTTCATGGTCATACGAATGAGTCCGGCACCCTGTCGTGTTGGCTGCAACACAAACTGATCACCATTTGCCAGGGTTGATCCCCTGACAGCAACAGTGAATCCGTCAATTGAAACACCGGAATCCAGATCAGCCACGGCACCGCTCCAGGAAGTACCATCAGTCTGACGGGTAATGGTATAAAGACCGCCGCTGACATGCAGATTATAATCACTGATTGTCAACTGCTTACTGTCGTTTATAACGACCATAACCTGACTATTACCGGAGTTAACCTCCTCAACAACCCTGGATGCAGCAGGGCTACCGGCAATAGGAAAATTAATCCTGTAAACATCACCATTCTGTAAAGTTCCCCCCAAGGCACTCTCAGTATGATGTTTCAAGTTCAACCCATTAAAACTCACTCCGGTTTGCAGGTCAGCTAAATTGGTGCCACTGGTTACCAGGGAAGAAGAACCTGCGTTGTCTATGGCATGAATTTCATAATTCGTTGCACTGACAATCCGCAGTTCATAGTGGGCAACATCCTGGAGGGCTGTCATATCAGTAACATCCACCCCCAGTATGGCATTACCGGTCACCGGCTCTATCCGGCTGGCATCCTCCAGCCAATTAATATCCGCAAACAAATGATTATCCGGCGCCCCGGAAAACCCCGCCATATCAGCGCCACCGGATAAAGTCTGGTTAACCTGGTCGGCCAATATCAGACTGACACGACCGAGTTCATTACTGGCTCGACTGAGCACCTCAGTTTGATAACCCAGTAAGGCACCAATGCTACCACCAGGATCCGATTTAAATACGGTTTGGGCCGTGCCATTATCCAGCAGAAAATCCAAATGTGCAGGGTCCTGAAGAGATTGCCTAACACCCAGGGTATTGTATTGACCATCCCCCATTACCAGCGGCTGACCACTTTGCAAGTAAACATTATAACCTCCATCCCCCTGCTCCAGAACGGTGATGCCAATATATTCTGCCAGCTGGGTAATAGCCTGATCTCGCTGATCCAGAAGCTCACCGGCTGTTATCTGACCTCCGGCAATAATATTTTTATTGTACGACGCAATTCTTTCAATCAGGGTATTCGCTTCACTAATACTCTGCTCAGCCTGCAAACCTGCCAATCGACTTTGGCTCTCAATATATTCATTCAAGGCATTAAAGCGTTGTGCCAGCAAATCTGCTGAGCTTAATGTTTCCTGTCGATAAGCTATTGAAGCCGGATCCGCTGAGGCCGCACTGATCTCGCCAAAAAAAGCATTAATACCCTGAGAAATAGATGAACTTTCACTGCCAAGTACGCGATCAAGGCCATCCAGATACTGATACGTTACCTTTTTGCTACTGCTATAGCTGGTTGAATCCCATACCTGGGCGGTGAGGTAGTAATCAGTTACCCTGGAAATATCCTGAACCAGAACACCCCAGCCCTGACCATCACCATACCCGGAAAAAGCTTCCGGGCGAACCCGCTGACGGCTATAGCCCGCTGTATTGGCATTGGCAACATTATGACTGGTAATCCCAAGGGCTGTTTGAGAGGCCAGCAAACCAGACTTGGCAATTTCCAACAGGCTCATAGTGAACTCCTGTTCGCTATTTAGCGCTTCAAAAGATTATTTATCGGCGGATTCCAGTACTGCTTCAGGGGATCCCCCCAGTTGACGCATCACCGCTTCAGCCAGCCCCGCCCCACCATCCATGGTAAGGGTTGAAGCCAGCTGTTGATCCAACATGGAACGATAGAATTTTTCCTCCCTGCCACCCATCAGGCTTTCCCCCGCCAGAACATCATTGGCTTCCCGCATACTCTTGATCAACATATTGACAAACAGGGACTCAAAAGCCTTGGCTGCTTCTTTTAATGACTCGGGATTATTGGGATTCTGTCTTATTTTGCTTAGCTCCGCCTGCTGCATCAGTGCATCCGGAGACATCCCTGTAATATCCATGGTGTTATCCTCACATAACGATAAGTTCAGCCCGCAAGGCCCCGGCAGACTCAAGTGCCTGCAGAATAGACATCAGATCCATAGGCGTTGCCCCCACTTTATTGATTGCTGTAACAATCTCCTGGAGCGAAACACTGGAAGGGATAATAAATGCCCTTGATGCCTTTTCATCAATACGTACGTCACTGGTATAGGTATCGGTCTTGTTTTCATCTTTCAACAGCTTTTCTTTATCAGCCGCACCTTGCCAAAAGGTTGTGCCTGTGGTGGTATCCAGAGTTTCCCTTACGGTAATTTCCAGGTTGCCATGACTCACCACCGCAGGCAGTACCCGCACATTCTGCCCCATCACCACGGTTCCCGTTCTGGAATTGAAAATAACCCGGGCAGGAGGCAGGGATGGCTCCATTTCCATATTTTCCAGCAAGGCCATAAATGTCACTCGCTGGTTGGGGTCTTCCGGAGCCTTCACCTGAACATTGGCGGCATCAACAGCCGATGCCACACCGGGACCTAAAGTACTGTTAATAGACCTGGCTATAATCCTGGCGGTGGAGAAACTTGGACTTTTCAGGGTCATACTCACAGGGCCTTTTGCAAACCCTGTTTCAACCCGCCGCTCTACAGTGGCTCCATTAGGAATCACGCCAACCCGGGTATGGTTAATGGTAACGCTTGAGCCATTATTCCCTTCAGCAGACACACCACCCACCAGTACATTTCCCTGGGCAACCGCATAAATTTCCCGATCCACCCCCTTCAAAGCCGTCATCAACAAAGTCCCCCCCCTGATACTTTTAGCATCACCGATAGAAGACACTGTTATAGTTAGCTTCTGTCCCGGACGAGCAAAGGCGGGTAAATCAGCATGAACTGAAACTGCAGCCACATTTTTAGCCTTGACGTCCTTGGTAAGAGAAATACCAAACTCCCGAAGCATGTTTTTCAGGGACTGGTTGGTAAAATCAATACTTTTATCACCGGTTCCCTCAAGACCCACCACCAACCCATAACCAATCAGCTGGTTGGTTCGAATGCCTTGAATATCCACCAGATCCAGCAGCCTGTCTGCCTTGGCTAGCTGACATAAAAACGCTTGTACAAATAGCACCATTGCCAGCAGTAAGCCACCAGAGCCTGTTCTTATCGCTGTTTCTATCCTGGCAAAGTGTGTATTCATAAAGGCCTCAGAACGGGAACCATGGACTGTTTACAATTCGGGTCAGCCAGCCAGGTTTAAGGGCATCGCCCTGAGGGCCAACCCCCGAGTAAGTAACCCTGGCTTGAGCCAGCTTCTTTGATGACACCTCATTATCAGTGGTAATATCCTCAGGCCTGAGAATGCCACTGATACGAACAAGTTCTGCCTCATCATTCAGCATCAGCCAGCTTTCGCCCTGCACCATCAATGTGCCATTAGGCATGACACCGGTTACCTGTACGGCCACAGAACCCTCAGTCACTTTCGACTCTCTGGATAAATTGGTATCCCCACTGAACTTCCGAACCGGGGCCGGTATAGTGGAAGCAAGGGAGTAGCCACTGCCCAGAATGGAGGCACCGGTACGACCAAACAGTGTTGGGTCGCTGATCCTGATTTCACCATTTTTATTGATGGCTGAATTGGCATTTTTAGTGATCTTGGTACCGCCCTCCAGATTCACTGTAAGAATATCCCCAACCCGATAAGCCCGCCGGTCCGAAAACAGCTGCACCGAATAATTGTGGCGAAACAAGCTGCCCGATTCAGTCATAGTCACTTCTTCAACAGAACGTTCCTGAATCATCTGAGGCAACTTCGAAGGATCTATCTTTACTGCCGAGGGAATCATTTCAGGTTTTACAGCCTCCATTTGCTGATGGGCTGTACAGCCCGTCAGCCCCCACAGGAGAGAATATAAAACCCATTGTTTAAGGGGTGATAAGCCCATCATTAAAGTACCTGATTTGCGTACTTCATCATTTCATCTGCAGCAGCAATGGCCTTGGAATTCATTTCATAGGCTCGCTGCACCGAGATCATATTCACCAGCTCTTCAACAACACTCACATTGGAAGACTCAAGGGTATATTGTTTGACATTTCCGAGACCGTCACCTCCCGGAACCCCCACCACAGGGGCACCACTGGCAGCCGTCTGGATATAGACATTGCCGCCCTGGCTGGCCAAACCGGCCGGATTAATAAATGTAGCCAGGTTGACTTGTCCTACCTCTACAGGCTCAGCGCTGCCTGGCAGGGTCACCATCACAATGCCGTCATCACTGATGGTCAGGTTAGCAGCCCCTTCAGGAATGGTAATGGCAGGTTCCAGGGGAAGACCGGAAGCAGAAACAAAAGTACCTTCAGTATTTAGGTGAAACTGGCCGTTTCGGGTAAAAGCAGTGGTTCCGTCGGCCTGCAATACCTGAAAGAAGCCATTGCCAATAACCGCCAGATCCAAAGGCTGGTTGGTGGTCTGGTAGTTACCTGCGGAGAAAATTTTCTGGGTACCGGTGATACGAACCCCTGTTCCCAACTGAAGACCGGAAGGCAAGACATTTTGCTGATCCGATAAGGCACCGGGCATCCGCTCAACATGGTAGAAAAGGTCTTCAAAACTGACCCGGTCTCTCTTAAACCCGACGGTGTTAACATTGGCCAGGTTATTGGAAATAACCGCCATTTGCCGGTCCTGGGCACTTAACCCGGTTTTACTGATCCATAATGCTGGATTCATTTGTCATTGCCTCCCTGCAATTAACTTATTCCTGCCACTCAGTGCAATAATGCTAAAACCGCTAAATCATGACTCCCGTATCAGCTTGTCTCCGGCGGCTGCCAGCTCACTGGCGGTTTTCATGATTTTCAACTGAAATTCAAACTGTCGGCTTAAATCCATAATCTTGATCATTTCTTCAACAGCACTGACGTTACTGTCTTCCAGATAACCGGACTTCAACCGAATACGGTCTTCATGGGCCGCGGGTAAGCCATTCAAACTACGGAACATCCCGTCTTCATGCTTATAGATACCCATGGGTGTTGGATTAACCAATTTCAGAGTCCCAACTTCTACAGGCTCTCCTCCCTCAACAGGAATAATCGAAATACCCCCTTCTGCACCGATCTCTACATCCCGATAGGGTGGCAATATAATTTCACCGCCACCCACCGCAGAAACAGCCATGCCGTTTTCAGAGACCAATCGACCATCAAGGTCTGTGACAAAATGCCCCGCCCGGGTATAAGCCTCATTGCCTTCTTCATCCATCAATACAAACCAGCCGGGTCCCGGTAAGGCCAGATCAAGGTCACGCCCCGTCCTTGAGAGTGTTCCAACCGCCAGGCTACTGCCGCCTCCCTGAGTCTCCACCATAATCCGGCTGGGATGCCCCGCTCCGGGTAAGACATTGGCTACAGCATGGGAGTAATCCTTTCTGAACCCTTCGGTTTTAATATTGGCCAGGTTGTTGGCATGTATTTTCTGGGCATTGAGTGCATGCTGGGCACCACTCATACCGGTATAAATAACCTTATCCATAATCAGATAATGTTCATCAGGGTTTGGGAAAGACTGCTGGCCGTTTCAATACTTTTGGCATTGGCCTGATAATTTCGCTGGGCCTCGATCAACTTGACCAATTCCTGGGATAGGTCAACATTGGAGGCTTCCAGAGAGGCTGTTTTCATTTCTCCCATGGTGCCGCTACCAGGGACACCAAACAGGGCGGCTCCTGATTGCTGAGTGTTAAGCCATAAACTGTCACCGCCCGAAGCCAGGCCATTTTCATTGGCGAAGGCTGCCAGCACCACCTGGCCCTGGACAAAGCTGCGACCATTGGAATAAAGCGTTCTCAGGAAGCCATCATCACTGATCTGGATATTGGTTAGCTTACCGGGAGGAAAGCCATCCTGAGCTGAACGGGTGACATAAAAATCGGTTCCCATTTGGGTAAAGGAAGTGAAATCCACGGTAAGCGACAGGTCATCCACAGGGCCACTGCCTGCGCTTCCATCCCCTCCCAGATAATCATCACTCTCAATGGTAAAACCATTAATGGTGACATTATCAGCAGCAATGGTGGCACCCGGCAGCGTTGAGCCGGTAATGCTGGTTAATTCTCCACCATGGGAGAAATTAAATGTCAGCTCGGCAGGGGAAGCGCCGTCCATAATGGTATTTCCATCTATCTGAAAATACCCCGTCCACGCATTCCCTCCCCCCTTTGCCAAGTACATGCTCAAAGAATGGGCATTACCCTGACTGTCATAGACATTAAAGGCCATGGAGGAGTTGTAACTATTCTGATTCAGAGGGTCAAAGGCAGTCCCCGAAGCAATCACCGGGTTCCGTGCATCCAGGTTTGCGGCACCTTCCACATAAGTTGTCGCCTTACCGGTAATCTCACTGAAGTTGATGCCAAGGTCGGTAAGATTACCGCCCAGGATATTACCGTTGGCATCAGCGGCGTAACCTTGTAAGCGATAACCTTCGTTATTGACAATTTTGTTATCCGCATCAAGGTCAAAATAGCCCGCCCGGGTGAAAAACTGCTCGCCATCATCATCGCTCACCACAAAAAAACCGCTACCGATAATGGCCATATCCAGCTCCCGCCCGGTGGAATCAATACTCCCCTGGGTGAAATCCTGACTGACACTTGAGACCTTTACACCGGTTCCTACACTGTCATTGCCCAATGAATAGGCAAACAAATCGGCAAATTCACTCCTTGAGCTTTTATAACCCACAGTGTTGGAGTTAGCGATGTTGTTACTGATAACATCCAGATCATCCTTGGCCGCATTCAGGCCACTAAACCCTATTCCAAAAGACATAACAGTTCCCTCTGTTTTTTTATTTACTGACTTATTGTCTGAATTGACGACAGCGAAATCTTTCCTATTCCCTTCAGGCTCAATAATGTGTCCTGTCCATTACCCGGAATGGTGACACTTTCAACCTTTGCTGCCAGGTTAACCGGTGCATTAACATTTTCCCCATCAACATTTGCTACGGCAGTAATGGAGTAAACACCCGCAGGCAGCTCAACACTGGAAAATGTCATAGCACCCGGATCAACATCGCCCATACTGATTTTATCCACCTCATTGCCTTGCTCATCCAGCACATAGAGGGTTAACAGGTCAGTATCCTCAGGAATATGGACCTCCCCTGTTAACCCGCCACCGTCATCCAGTTGAATGACATTGGCCGGAGCCAATACCATTTTGCCGATCAGCGCCTGGGCACTTAGTGACTGAGTCAACTGTAAGGAGCTGGTGAGGCCAGAAATCTGGGAATTAAGCGACTCCAGGTTTTCAACACTGGTAATCTGAGCCAGCTGACTGGTGAATTCGCTATTATCCTGGGGGTTCAGGGGGTCCTGATTTTTTATCTGGGCCAATAAAAGCTTAAGAAACTGGCTTTTATCAAGGGCGTCTTCCGTGACAGATGCACCGCTTGTCTGCCCCGAAAGCTGATTAGCCTGCTGTGTACTTATTCCCTGAATAGCCATAACCTTTCTCCCTGGTTCACGCTATACCCTGTTTTTGATTGCTATCACTGTCCCAATGCCAACAACCGCTGCTGCAGTTTCCTGGCAGTCACCATGACTTCCAGATTGGTCTGATAACTTCTGGAAGCAGACAACATATCTGCCATCTGCTCAACCACATTGATATTGGGATAAAAAACATACCCCTCTTCGTTCGACATGGGGTGTGTAGGCTGATAACGCATTTGTTCGTCACCGGTCTCTTCCCGATGTAAGTCTTTAACCTTCACCCGTGCAGCCAAATCTGTTTCCGAGCCAAAATCGAGGGTCTGGTCATACACGGCCTCAAAAATAGGCTGGATCGGTTTATAGGCTGCTTCCGCTGTTGTTCCTGCACTGCCTGCATTGGCCAGGTTACTGGCCACAGCATTGAGTCGTACGCTTTGGGCTGTCAGCGCAGAACCCGCTATTTCATAAAGATTGACCAGAGACATGCCTAGACCCTCCCATTGATAGCCAGTTCCAAAGATTTCAGTTTGGAATTAAGAAAGGTAAAACTGCTCTGAAACTGCAACGAGTTACGGGTAAATTCTGCCTGCTCAAGGTGGAGTTCCACCGTGTTGCCGTCACTACTGGGCTGGCTGGGTATCCTGTATAACGGATTTGACATCCCCCCTGCCGCTCCGATGGATATGTGTCCGGCGGAGGTTGTGCCATCTCCCTTCATTTGATCATTGAGCACCTGCTCAAATGAAATGTCTCGTGCCAGAAAGTTTGGCGTATCCACGTTAGCAAGGTTTGCAGCCAGTACTTCTGCCCGGTCTATTCTAAACCGAAGTGCTGCTGGATGAATTCCCAAGGCCTTTTCAAAACTAATCATGTTCTATCCCTGATCTGTCTAGCGCCCTACACCTGAAAAAGCTGCGTTTTTTTTCTTTACGTCATACAATGAGGTCAATGGCTTAATTCAGCTGGCTCTTTTTAGCCTGGTTGTCTGATCACATTTACTTAAGCCAGAACCATGCCAGAAATAAAAATAAATTAATAAATGGATGATTTAATAAGATAAAAAAATAGATTTAGTGAATAAACCCAAGATCATGGAATGAAATTAAAACGCGAATCGGAAAATAAATTCCCCTTAATTTAATAAAAAGGAAAGGTTTTTCCCTGATGATCCGGCATCTGGTTATTATTACTGCCCTACTATGGATGACTTTGGCGAAAGTCTCTGCCAATAATCCTATCGATACCACTGAACAAATCCGCCAGGCTGTCAACATGGCCCTTGAGCAGAAAGTCAGTGACTATGCTGACCAGCTGGGCGCCACACGTTATGAGCTGCACAGTCGGCTCTCTACGGGGCTGAATCGCCTTAAACCCTGCGCTAAAAAGCCCGAAGTGGTATCCATGGCCTATGGCAAACCCCTGCTCGGTGTTACCCGGCAAAAAGTGATATGCAGGGAACCCGCTCCCTGGAGCGTTATTATTCAAACAAGGGTGGCAATCTACTCCCCGGTTCTGGTGAGTCGAAAAACAATCAGCAGCAGTCATACAGTCAATGGCAAGGATGTGGGTCTGGTGGAAATGGATCTGGCCGACCTTCCTGATAACTACCTGACCAGTGTCAAAGAGGTGATAGGGAAAAAACTCCGTTACCGGGTCAGTGCAGGTAAAGTTATTACCTCTGACCTTTTAGAAAGAGAGCTACTGGTGAACAAAGGCGACAAGGTGGTCATTGAGTTTCATTCCACCGGACTCCACGTCAAAATGTCAGGGATCGCCCTTGAGGATGGGGAACTGAATGAACAAATCAAGGTAAGAAATGCAGAGTCTGGCAAAATTATTGACGGTTTGATTATGGAGGCCGGAAAGGTCAGTCCGCTTTAGCCTAATCAGTTATTCGGGAAAATTGGCTTCAGGCAGCTGATTTCTCCTGGCTTTATTGAGTGCCTGATCCACCGTCTGCTTATCAACGGACTTCCTTTTGCCCTTATCCGCAATAGTCGTTCCCAGCATATTGGCTATTTTTTCTTCCTGCTCATCGGTAAGAACCAGTAATTCAACCCTTCGATTAGCGTTACTATCAGGATCATCATCCGCCGGAATGCGATCGGCCATACCCACCACAAATAAAATTTGCGCATTGTCTACCCCCCCGTAAACCAGTGTTTTCCTGGCAACCTGTGCCCGGTCAGAGGATAGCTCCCAATTAGAATAATCACTATTGCCAAAAGGCGTTGAGTCGGTATGACCGCTAATCATAAGGGAGCGTCGGGTATTACCAATAAATGGCGCTATTTCCAGCAGCAGATCCTCATACAGAGGGGTCAACTGACCGCTGCCACTGGCAAACATTTCAGAGTTATTACTGTCCCTCAATACTATTCTGAGTCCCTCAGGTAATAAGTCCAGTTGAATGGCCTTTTGGGCCAATCCCCCTCTTAACATCTCGCCATAACGCCCCTTACCCTCAAGATCCATTTTAGCTTCCAGCTCTTTTGCCAGGGCCTTGACTTCAACAATACCCTCATCCTCATTCAGACCCTCACTGCCCGCATCTTTATTACTGACGATATCAGCACCATCCATGGATACCGTGGATTCAGCCATGCTCAATATACTGCCAGTGCCGCCCAAATCGATGGGGTATTGACTGCCCGTGTGGCGGAAGGCTCCCTTGGCGGCAAAATACTGGGAAATTTCTTTTTTCTGCTCGTCATCCGTGACATTCAACAACCACAACAACAAGAACAAGGCCATCATGGCCAGTGCGAAGTCGGCAACAGCCACCTTCCATGATCCACCATGGTGTCCCGCATGAGCATGGGTCACCTTTTTTATAATAATTGGCTGTGCGCCGTCACCACTCATTCGCGAGACTCACTCAGCATTTGTTCCATCTCTTCAAAGGTAGGCCGATCTTCACTGAACAGAATTTTTCGACCGGTTTCCACAGAAACTTCCGGGGGTGTACCACCATGATGACTGGACAGCGCATTTTTAATTAACTCCAGCGCCTTGATCTCCGCGTGAATTGAATGCCCTATGGCTCCAGCCATAGGGCCAACCACACCATATCCCAGAAATACCCCCATAAAGGTTCCCACCAGAGCTGCCCCGATTTTCATACCCAGCTCTTGAGCTGGTCCCCCCAGGGAACCCATGGTAATTACGATACCCAATACCGCCGCCATGATTCCGAAACCTGGCAGGGCATCGCCCATACTCGTCAATGCCTCAGCAGAGCGGCTAATTTCTTTCTCGTAGTTATGCATTTCCTCTTCAATCAAGGCTTCCAGCTCATGGGTATGAATGGAGTCCTCAAGCATCAGACGAAGATTTCCCGTCAGGAATTCAGTCACTGACTGGGTAGCAAGCACCTTAGGGTATTTGGTAAACAAACTGCTGTGCTCCGGTTTTTCAATATGTTCTTCAAGGGCTTTTTTACCGCCCTGCTTGCGAGCCATATTGAACAGGGCACAAAGAAGATGCATTAATTCCTCAAAATAAGCCCGGTTAAAACCATTACCGGCAAAAACATATTTTAGATGACGGAGAATGTTCTTAAGGACTGACCCCGGATTGGCAATAATCACGGCCCCGGTGGCCCCGCCAAAAATAATCAAAATTTCAAAAGGGTGCCAAAGATGAAGCATCTGGCCATTGGAGGCAACATAACCCCCGAATATACTGCCTAGTAATACAATGAATCCGATGACGCCGAGCATATCGATTCACCTCCCTTGTCTTGCTTATCCTCAGCCAAAATCTCTTTCAGCTGAGACAACGCCTGTCTGTGTAACTGGCAAACCCTTGCTTCAGAGATATCCAGCACCAATGCCACTTCTTTCATATTCAACTCATGGTTGTAATAAAGACTCAGCAATAGCTGTTCACGGGCAGAAAGTTCAGTAATGGCTGAAGCAAGCGCCCTGGCGCCTTCTCTTTTAATGGCTCCCCTTTCCAGGTCACCATTACGACTTAAGAACGCCTCTCGTCCTGTCATCACATCATCAAGGCTAACCAGGTGGGAACTATGGCTATGGGCGTGTATTTCACCGTACTCCGCAACACTGATTCCCATGCTGTCTGCAATTTCCCGGTCTGTTGGCGCCCGGCCCAAAGAAGACTCCAGCTGCCTTCGAGCCTGGTTTATCCTCTGTATATCTTCCCGAAATGCCCGCGGACGCCCATCAGACTGCCTTAGCTCATCAATCATGGCTCCCCGGACACGCAGCATGGCAAACTGTCTGAATCCTGCCATTCCCTTGCCATCATAGCGCTGGGCAGCTTCCAGTAGTCCTAAAAGCCCTGCCTGAAAAAGATCGTCCAAAGGTACTCTCGAACCAATCACACCCATCAAATGCAGCGCGACCCTTTTAACGATGGGCAAGAAGGTATCAATAAGCTCTTCCGGCTTAAGGTTTTGGGCCTGCTCGTAGACCACAACCCCCGATCCAGCCACACTACCCTGAAGATCTTCCTTACTTTTACCCATAGGCCGAAAGCATTTTCCTCACTAGCCCTTTATTGAATCACCATATCAGTGATCAAAATATCGTCCATTTCTGCGCCAGTTCGCTCTTCATCAAGAAGGGCATTGATTCTTTCCAGTAGCTCTTTTCGAAATACATCGATGGCATCCGGTTTAAGTGCTTCGTCTACAGAAAAACCACTCAGGTATTTGACAACAGTATTTCGGATCCAGGGTTGGTAGGCATTCAAAACATCCTCAGCCCCTTCCCGCCGGCTCATAATGGTCATTTTTATTTGAAGAAAGCGGGATCTTTTTGCCCCTTGCAGACTCAGCACAAAGGGATCAAGTTTGTAGAAATTGGGTTTTGCTGCCAGCGGTGCCAGTGGTGTAGCTGCCGGAGCTGCCGCCGCTACAGGTGCCGCCGCGGGATCGCCAGGTGCTTCTGACTTTTTGCCCAACATTAAGACAGCAAATACGCCAACGCCAATTGCCACAAGTAGCACCACAATCAGAATAATGATCAATAACTTGTTTGAGGAGCCTGAGGATTCTTTTTCTTCCTTTTTGTCATTAGCCATCAGTGAGTCCCTTTTTGACGATTTTGACCTTAAGATCCTTCGGGTCAGAAATCATAATTAATACAGGATAGCTTTAATCCACTACCCGATTCCTTCTCATTGGTATAACCCCGTTTTATGCAAACGTATCAAGAAGCCCATAACCACTGGAGCCGCCCTGGGTTTCAGCAAGAGTCTCGGCATCACTGGGGTTATCATCGACTTGGCCAGAGGAAACTGAAGATGGCGTGGATGCCAGCTGATATTTAGCACCACTTTGCGAGTCACCACCGGTGGAAACATTGACATTGACGAGGTTTAACTCATGGCCTGCCATGGCTGTACGCAATCGATCTACCTGTTGGAGAATCAGATCCTTTACCGCAGTGCCTGAGGCATGAAATTGCACACTCACCTGGTCACCGTCAACACTCAAGGCTATCTGTAATCGTCCCAGCTCTGGTGGATCAAGCCTGATTTGTGCCAGTCGTTGCTCTTTATTCACCAACCATGCCAGCCGCTCTCCCATAGACGACGGAAAGGACTGAAAATCCTTTAGCTTCATATCCATGGTTGATGGCATGGAAAATTTCTCTGGCTGTCGCTCTGTTATGGGGTTTAAAGGTCTGCTTTCTTCCAGGATTCCGGTGTCAATCTGGGCCGAATAAGAAACCGGCTTATCCCCTGCCAGCTCCTTTACCTGGTTTAAGTTAGGATGTTGCTCAATCACTGAAAACTGTCGCTTCGACAACGATTCAGTCAGCAGGGTTTCATAGTGACCGGTGGGCTTTTCCCTGACAGCCAGGCCAGGCAGCTTAAGGTCATGATCTGTGTTTTTGGCTTCATCTACCTTCGGGTTAAGCGCAAACTCCACACTGACCTGGTTAGTCGCCTTTGAGGATTCCGCTGATGGCTGAGATTCTGTGGTTACCGGCGATGCTACCAGCCTTGCCGATAAGGTTCGAAGCTCAACAGGTATGACCTGTTCATCAGGCAAGACTGTATTCACCTCGCCCATGCCCATATTCACCGCTGAATCGGCAGATGTTGTCATAACCGGAGCAAGCCATTGTTTCTTTATTCTGTCAGTGACCACTGTGCTTGTAGGGTGAACATCAACAATATCCGGGAGTAATGGATCAACAGTGTTGCTTTTCACTTCTGGCAAGGCCACTTCTACAGGCTGTAAAGAATGATCCTCCAAAATATCTGGCGATAAATTCCGGGGAATTTCATAGGATAACCCTGGCTTGAGAACGTCTTCAGGCGCTGACACCAGCTGCTGGAAAATATCCGGAAAATATAATGGATCGTAAGCTCCAGGCTGGCTGCCAGCGTCAGACCGAGAGGCAAGCATAACCGGAAATTGGGAAGGGGGTTGCCGGGTGCTGTCAGCTGCATCCGCTGCCGGAAGCCCGGAGGATGGCAAAGTACCTGTCAGTAACGACGATAAATCCAGTGCCTGTGAAACTTCCATTATCGGTTACTCTCATAACTGTTAATGGCATGCTGCCGCTTTCTCAGCACAACCAGTTGATCCAACGCCTGCTTTTTTTCCTGGTTACACGACTCGGTGACTCTGTTAATAGCCGCCTGAAGGTCCTTCAGGATTCCCATTAATTTACCATCCAGCTCTGGCGATACCCCTTCGGTTTCTTTAAGCGTATTTATTAACCCGGGTTCAATCCGTGACAGGGTTTTCCAGTCAGAATGATAACTGGCCCGATCAATGGCCTCCAGTAAAGACTCCAGCCGATCGCTTAATGATTTTTCTTCCGGGCTGTCATTCTTCATCGCTATCACTGGCCTGTTCAGGACCTATCACTTCCACAAGGGCCTTATCAGAATGATTGTTATTCGATGTAATGGTATCCCATGCACTTTTTATTTCTGACATCAGGGCCACCACTTCATTAAGCTTTTCCACACTATTATCCGAGTTAGCCTGAATCAGAACCTGCATGGAATAGTGATAAAGGCCACTTAAGTTTTTAGCCATTTCACCACCCGCTTCCATATCGATGGAACCATCCAGAACCACTATAATATCCAGCGCCTTTCCCAAAACCCTGGCCTTATCTTCCGGCTGCTTCCGCTCAATAAATCCCCGGGCCTGATAAAGATTCTTCATTAATGCATCAAACAACAGCTTGACCAGCTGCTCCGGAGATGCAATTTCTGCGGTTACCCTGCTTTGAACCTGCTGATAAGCGGAGAGCCCGGCTTGATTACTCATCACTAAATAACCCTGTATAAGCGTGGAAATACTTTTTCACTAACAGCCATTGCAAGAACAGTCCCCTTCCGGACAGGAAGACTCTTAGGTTCTATATCGCTCATGGATGAGTATTATTTAGGAAATTAACAATACTGGAGAGCGGTAATTGAATAGAGAGACGGATCAAAGACAAACCGCCAAAAGAGCGATACCAAGTCCGGCTTGAGAAAGGCCAAAGCATTGACTACCTGTTAGCTATTAAAACACCACCTGAATAAGCAAAAAGAGCTGATTAAACTATAGTATCAGAGGTGGATGAATCTCTATTGGAGGAAAAATCCATGAAGAATATAGTTACATTCCTTGTATTCATGATTCTTGGGTGGAAAGTATCGGTATCGCTTGCATCAAATCCAGACGTAGAAACAACTGTGAAAGCTCTTAAATTTATACGGATGGTACATAAAGTTTATGACGCTAAAGTTGAGGGTTACTCTAACTATCATGACCATTTTGCAGGTGGGGTTAATCCTTGGAGTAACCGAACCAGGCCAGGATATATCATTATTGAAGGCTACTACGGCACTCTGGTCAGCACAGTTCATACACCACTTGGTTATATCTCAACCTGCGGCGGATCAGGCGGGACGCCAGACTCCACTGATGAAATTAATCAAGCAGTTAAAGATTTGCCTGGTATTAAACTAAACCTGAATCCGTGATTTCTTGATTTGCCCGGCAGTTTTGAAAATGTGCTGATTAATTTTTTCCTTTGAAAATAACTCGGGTTATTGATTGAAGTGTTTTTATGTCGTTTTTAAGCATAAATGCTGATCAAAATATCATCAAACTTGAAGACAGGTTGAAAGAAGCCCTACCGTTATCAATACAGTACTTTCTCATTTATGGCATTTTTTTCTATCTCGCTATTCAATCAACAAAGTGCATGCTGGCAGCAATTCCCGCAAACCAGATTCCGGCTGGCACATTTTCAGTTAATTAAAAATGATTTTATCGCGGATGAACAGAGCCAGACTGCTGCTATATCGGCAGTCGGTTTTAATGACAGGTAACACAGGTCACAGGGCTAACATCAACGCTCTATGTCGTATCGACAGTCAGCAACTTCAAGCTCACACTTCGCCCTTCAATGATAGCTGTAAATACGTCTGTCCAGTTATCAATGCAGAACCAGTCAAACAGCCCTCGTATGGCATGCCAGAATGCCTTTTTAGACTTTTTTATCTTGAGCGCTTCCTGGAAGAGCTTGCAAGACAGTTGTTCTATCTGGTTGATGAGGAAGGCCGTAAAAGTCAGGCATGCCAGATTGCTGGCCAGATGCTGCTTTCCGTGCCCGTAATTGTGTTCGAGATGGTAGCCCTGTGTTTTCAGTGTATTGAACGTTTCGTTTTCAATTTTCCATTTAGCGCGTGCTCCTCGCATGAATTTATTCACGTTCTCGGCTGAAAGCTCAATGTCCGTGACCCAGGTGTTGACGTACTTCTTGTTGCCCTCTGGATCAATTTCTATATATTCGAGAAAGTTAACCAGCACATCCGGGTGTGACTTGTTAATGGGGGCACCATTCACAAACCGGAACCAGTGCGTAAACCCTTTATCATCGGTATATTCATAGCGCACCACTTTGTCTGCACAATCCAGCTCATCGACGGCCTGGTATAACGACTCATGGGTTGAATCCTTTGCCACCATAATGAAGCTATAGCCAAAGGACTTTACCAACTTGATGGTCGGTCCATCTGAGTACAGGTCATCAAAAGTCAGAACCAGTGGCAGGTGCGGATGCTCTCTGGATAAATTCGCCAATAGCCGCTTGAGCGCTACCTTCTCACAATCATTCTTTGACGCATCAACTTGTTTGATGATGGGTTCAGGCATTAAAGGTAATACTTCTTTCTTGCCCGGCTTTACCAGACAGCAGGCCAGTAACTGATGGTAGTATTGCGGATTTTTGCTGCCTGGCTTTTTTACACAACACTCAGGACAACTAATCTTCCCTGAGCAAAAGTGCCCCGTACCATCGATAGGCGCAAGATACCCTTCCTCAAAATAAGTGAACTGCTTAAGCCGCCCAGATCGTTGCACAAAGGCAAACAGGCGGGTAAAGAACTTCCTTAAATAGCGTGTTTCGATAGGGTCAATCAGATCCCTCAGATAGGTATCACTGGGGACACAGCTGACATTGTACATCGACTTTAAGTTCTTGAGCCTATCTGGGTTATTGACACAATCCTGATCAAAAGCCAGTAATGAAGGGTATTTCAGGTGCATGACTGCCAGGCCACTCATGACCGCATCATGAAGGACAATTTTGTCATGTTGGCTTTTCTTGCGAAAGTCTGGAATTTGACCCGCTTCATCAGAGACTATTTTGAGCAGTTTTTCAGCAATGGTTCTTGGTTTCGTTAGCGGCACAACATGAGCATCGTTATTATTATTGTGGTGAAATTCTACCGGATAGTCTGCGATTTTAGCAAGAGGCTACCAAGCTACAGCCCTTGTTATTAAGGGCTTTAATCAAGTCTGCGGGAATTGCTGGCATGCTGGCTTATTAATTGATGGAAAGACCTGAAACCAGGACAGTAACGACCAAAGCGTAGCCGGTATTGATGTCCTTTTTTCAGAAGACGGGCAGCCAGGTAGATGAGTTCCTGTATCACGGTTTTTAACCGGCGTCGTTTGGCTTTATGACGTACCGGCGCATCTGGCCCGAGCAAGCAACTCTGCCCCATGTAGCGCAGAATGTTATAGACCAGTGCACCCAAACACATCACCAGGTCGTTGGTGTCAAACTTGCCTGAAGGCAGGCGCTCTAAATCCATATCAGTCTTCAACTCACTGTGAAACTGCTCGCTGGTCGCATGATCCTCATAAAGATTAATGATCTGATCATCGCTGTAGTCAGCTTCGCTGAGTGTTGTCCACCATCCTTCCAGCTCATAATCGGGTGTCAGAAATCTCTGCCCTACAGTATCAGTGGTACGCTTGATAATGCGAATAATCAGACGCTGGTTACCATAGTTGGTTTCATAGACGGTTGAGAGTGTCGCATAACTCTTTCCTGGACGCGACTCCTCCCATTTGACTTGCTTTTCTTCAAAAATGGGGAGCCAGTGTTCCTTGGTGTGATACTTTCTTGGGTTGAGCTTGATAATGTGATTCACACCTTTGAACCCGGCGATTTCCCGGCGCGATTCCTCAGCATCGTGGCCACTATCAAGGCGAACCAGAATAGGCGCTCGGGTCAAACGTCGGCTGCGGTGCAGCACTGCTTGTAAAAAGCCAATAAAATCATTCTGGGAGTGCTGAGAGCCTGGGCGTAATTCACATCCCAGGCACCAGCCTTCGCAGCCAAAGTAAGCGGCAATAGGGGCATAACCAAAGAATTTTTTATACGTGTACTCGACCCCCTCCTTTTTGGTATTGCTGTTATCCATAGGGAATACGTCGATATCCAGTGGTATGTGCTGCTTCTTATCGAGTTTTTTCGGAAGGGGTGTGACGGGCACCTGAAGATTAACCAGGACATCGGTAAGGCTGTCCTCGATGAAAGGAATCAGTTGGGCGGCATCTTCATTGAAACGCTGTCTTAAGCGGCTGGCTGAAGGCATTTGTTTAATGCCCATTGCCAACCGGAACCAGTCGTTATCCCGGTTATTATCAACATTATCAAAATCACTTTTACCCTGAGCCAGTTGGCCGCAGTAAGCTCTGATCAGGTCGATATGAGTGATACGGTGCCTTTTTTTTATTTTGCGCAGGGATTTGCTTAACGCTGTCTTTTTGTTGAGTGCATGACCAACGAAATAAAGCCCTGCGACCGGTGTATAAAATTCCGTCTGTGATTGTTCAATTTTCAGTTTCACAAAAATGCACCCAGGTGGTGAAAATTAGAGTGGGTGCATTTTAACTTGGAACTTACGTTTTGTGGTTGATCCAGAGGAGTTGGGCTACAGTGAACTCACGGATTCAGGCTAAAGTTAATCTGT
Source organism: Endozoicomonas sp. Mp262 (assembly GCF_025643335.1). Lineage (NCBI taxonomy): Bacteria > Pseudomonadati > Pseudomonadota > Gammaproteobacteria > Oceanospirillales > Endozoicomonadaceae > Endozoicomonas > Endozoicomonas sp. Mp262. The sequence continues at coordinate 467,508 of NZ_CP092489.1, forward strand.
CCAGAATACCTAACGGCTATAGGACATATGGGGCCTTGGTATATGCTAATGGAGCTTGATAACGAGGTTCTCGTAGACGATTCAGAGGTTCCAGATTGTGAATGGGATGAAGATGATATTATTCATAAGGATAGGATGGCAGACCGTTTTGAAAAGGAAATTAAGCCACGATTAAAACTACTCCATTCATTTCATAAAGAAATGACATCTTACACATTTTTGCCCTCTCGCGAAGAAACAATTAGGTTGTTTGGCGAGGCACTTCAAATAGCTTTTACTAATGCTATTTTAAACGACAACTTGGGAGTAGTTAGAGGTTTATTATCAGCTAAGGATCAAGACGAAGTAGAAAAATCCTTAAATTTACTTGGTTTCGAAGGTATAAAGGAAGACAGCTATCTAAATCTCAATTTTAAAGAAGTATTAGCATGCTGGTTTACAGACAAACCGAAGGCTTGTAGAGCGCTACTCTCTTTATTATATTCTTCCTCAATACCCAACGTTGAAAGCATAACAGCACAATAAATTCCCCTATCCTCATCATATATACGGAAGTTGATTGATGGAAGCAGTATAAACTCTTTCGGGAACAATCAACCAAAGCTTGAGGCAAGGGTACTCATGGTCAGGGCCCAGCCATCAACCAGAACAAATAGCATCAGCTTGAAGGGAAGCGAGATCATTTGGGGGGAGAGCATAATCATACCCATTGCCATCAGAACACTGGCAATAACCAGGTCTATAACCAGAAACGGGATATAAATAATAAAACCGATTTGAAAGGCCGTCTTTAATTCACTGGTAATAAAAGCAGGAATTAAAACCGAAAAAGGCACTTGTTCCACAGGAACACTCTCCTGCTCAGCAATTCGCATAAACATGGCCAGATCCGTTTCCCTTGTCTGGTTGAGCATAAAGTTTTTAATGGGTTCGGAACCCACTTTCAAGGCATCCATTAAAGGCAACTGCTCATTCAGATAGGGCGTCACTGCCTGCTGGTATATCTGACCAAATAATGGTGACATGATCATCAGGGTGACCGCCAGGGTAATACCAATCAAGACCTGGTTCGGCGGTGTCTGCTGAAGCCCCATGGCTTGTCTTAAAATGGCCAGAACAATGATTATCCGGGTAAAACTGGTCAACATCAGTAACGCTGCCGGGATAAAGCTCATGGCCGTCATCAGCAGCATTATCTGCAGGCTGGCGCTATACTGCTGTCCATCTCCAGAGTCTTTGACGGTAAAAAGGGGAATGCTGTCAGGTGCTGCCAATGCCAGCGAAGGAATGACTCCCAGAATCAGCACGATTAACCAGCGCACTCTGTTCCTCCTTTACAGACCACAATCTTTACCGGACTATCAGGACACATTTTTAATCCACTCGGATTTGTGGACAACATCCAGCAACCGGATACCGTAGCGATCATCAACCACAACCACCTCGGCATAGGCAATCAGGGTGCCATTAACTTTGACATCCAATGGGTCAGACGCGTCTTTTTCCAGTTCAACAATGGAGCCTTTATTCAGCCTCAATAGCTCCCCAATACTGATTTTTGTACTGCCAAGCTCCAGAGATAAAGTCACCGGAATGTCCAGGATCAACCCCAGGTCAGGACTCTGGTCATCACCTCCAGCACCTTCTCCTGTTGCCGGAGTTTCATTACTATCCGCAGCTTCTGTAGCTACATCTTCGTTATTGGTATTTTGTTCTTCTTCGCTCATTCTGAACCCTCACCATCCCTAGCCATATTATTCTGATTCATATTGCAATAAACCTTCAGCGCCAATACCCCTCCTTTTTCACAGACACTTACTTGAAGGCATGGAATGCCTCCCACACTGACATCGATGGATTCAGGCATATCCGCCAGAATAATATCTCCGGTTTCCAGCTTCAGCACCTGCTCAAGGGACATTTGTAAATGGCAAAGCCTGGCATTAAGCTCCACCTTTGCGCCCTTTACATTACCCCAAAGTGTATTTCGCCAGGCGGAATCCTGGTTACTGGACTGAAAGGCATGGAGTTGCTCTCTCACCGGCACCAGCGCCTTATAGGGCAGTACAATATGAAACTCCCCTTCCCGATCCAGCATTTTGATGCGCATACGCGCCACCAGAATTAACTCCGAGCTGGATATAAAAACCCTGGATACAGGGTTCGAGTGATAATCCGGCAGGCTACCTTCAAAAGGTATAATCATTTCCCAGGTGGAGCACATATGCTCCAGGGCCATTTTCAGGCAGCGGCGAACCATTCTCATTTCTGCCGGGGTCATATCACGACCCTCTTCTATATCAACCTGGCCACTGCCGCCAAAAAAAAGATCCACCATGGATACAATCAGTGGAATATCCATGGCAAAGAAGCCGGAAAAATTCAGGGTGCTTTCATTAAAAAGGTGTTCCAGAAGCTTATTCTCTCTGGGTTCAGCCTCATAATCACCGTATTTAAGGGAGCTGACCTTATCAAAATGAATTTCGACATCATGGTGTAAGAAGTTGTAGATACTGGCCTGAAAGCCACTGCTGAACCGGTGAAAAATCAGCTCCAGGATAGGCACCAGGTCATGGATTTTTTCACCGGGATTGGTGATATCCAGTGTTTTTACCTTGGCATCAGCGGCCTCACTCACTGCTTTTTGAGTGTTCTTCCTTGCCGCCTCCATCAGGCTGATGGCGTCGTCCATCACTGATTCTTTCACACAGCCTCCTGCTTGTGTGGAGCGAACAAAATAAGGGCTGATTTTTGACTATACGGCTTGCTGCCACCTATTTTCAATAGTTTCACCGCCTTATTTCCATTTAGCCAGCCTCTCTCGTTCCCGGCGTCCCCCGCCGGGAATGCATACGAGCACCTCAAACTAGTCCCAGACTCACGGCCTGGGGAGGTATGCATTCCCAGGCAGGAGCCTGGGAACGAGTCCACGATCGGCTAAGTCCGACAGGCTGCTAGCCTACCTTCCCAACAATAGTGACATCTTTATTTTCAGGCACCTCATTAAACGACAGTACATGAAGCCCCTGGGTACATAGCCGGGCGTATCGGGATAACATGGGCCTCAACTGCTGGGCCACCAGCATAATGGCTGCCTTTCCCTCAGCCTGTAACTGTTGATTAACCTCGGGCAAGTGCCGCTGTAACTGTTCTGCCACCCCGGGTTCCAAAGGCAAGCTATCCGGTGAAAACTGGCCGCCTTGCTGGGCCTGCTGCCAGGCCTGCATCATCAGCTGTTCCAGTTTTTCATCCAGGGTGACTACCGACATTTCCTGCTCATTGCCAATAAGATCGCCAACAATCGCCCGTTTTAACGCCACCCGCACCTCCCCTGCCAGCAACTGGGGATGGCTGTGCCGTTCAGTGGCCTCAAGCAGGGTACTGGCAATGGTTTTAAAATCCTTAATGGATATATTTTCAAGCAGAAGTTCCCTGAGAACCCGCATCACCTGACTGATCGACAGTTTCTTGGGCACCAGCTCTTCCGCCAGCCTTGATGACTGCTGGGCCAGCTTGTCGATCAGTTGCTGGACCTCATCATGACCCAAAAGCTCATGGGCACTTTCCGAAATCACCTTACCAAGATGGGTCGCCACCACAGTGGCGGGGTCAACCACGGTATACCCCAGAGAAATGGCATTATCCTCCAGGTCTTCTTTAATCCAGATGGCATCTAACCCATAGGCAGGATCTGTGGTGGGCAACCCTTCAAGCTCACCAAAGACTTCACCGGGGTTAATGGCCAGCATATGATCCGGCTCCAGCTCCCCTTCTGCGGCTTCAACCCCCATCAGGTATATTTTGTAGCCACTGGGCTTTAACCCCAGGTTATCCCTTATATGGACACTGGGAATCAAGAACCCCAGCTTGGTGGACATACTTTTGCGAATACCCTTAATCTGGGACAGGAGCTTGCCATTCTGCTTTTCGTTCACCAGTGGAATCAGGCGGTAGCCTAATTCCAGTCCCAGGGAATCCACCCCGGGTACATCATCCCAGGTGAGGGGATCAGCTTTCTTATTATCCTTTTCCTGCTCCTCCGGAGCCTCTTCCCCTCCCTCAACAACAGCCTGCTGCCGACGCTGATAGGACCACCAGGCCAGCATTCCTACGCAACCACCAAGAGTCAGAAACGCCAGGTGGGGCATACCCGGAACAATGCCCATAATAATGATGGTGACAGCTGTCACACCCAACGCTTTCGGAGAAGAAAACATCTGGTCTGCAATCTGGTTGCCCACATCAGCGGACTCGGAAACCCGGGTTACCATCATGGCAGCGGCGGTGGAAATCAGTAATGAAGGAATCTGGGCCACCAGGCCATCCCCGATGGTGAGCAAGGCATAGATTGAAAAGGCAGAAGAAAAATCCAGGTCATGGATGATAATGCCAATACAGAGACCACCAATAATATTAATAGCCAGAATCAACAAACCGGCAATGGCATCGCCCCGCACAAACTTACCGGCACCATCCATGGAACCATAAAAGTCCGCCTCCCGCCGAACAATCTCCCGGCGTTCATGGGCTTCATTCTGGTCGATCATTCCGGCATTCAAATCGGCATCAATAGCCATCTGTTTTCCGGGCAAGGCATCCAGGGTAAAACGGGCAGATACTTCGGAAATACGACCGGCACCTTTGGTGACAACAATAAAATTAATAATCACCAAAATGGAAAAAACCACCAGGCCAACTACATAATTACCGCCAATCACCACCTCGCCAAAGGCCTGGATCACTTTACCGGCAGCATCACTGCCTTCATGCCCCTTCAGGAGAACCACCCGGGTAGACGCCACGTTCAATGCCAGGCGCATCAATGTAGTAACCAGAAGGATGGTAGGAAACACGGCAAAATCGAGAGGGCGAAGGGTATAGACCCCCACCAGTAACACCAGCAGGGACAGGGCAATATTAAAGGTAAATAGCATATCCAGCAGTAAAGGTGGGACTGGCAGGGTTACCATTCCCATAATGACCAATACAATCAGCGGTATGCCAATGTAGCCGCTCCCGGCTTTAAACAAATTGCCCAGATTCAGCGTTTCAGGAGGTTCCTTTTCCATAGAAGCGCAAGGTCAGAAATTTCAGCCCAGATGACTACAAGGTATCAGCCTTCCCGCTATTGTGCCAATTTTTATCCACAGACCAGGAGCCTGTTAGCCATAAAAATTGAGTCCCTTTCTATTGCCGGATACATTGAAAGTACCCCTGAGGATTTAATTTAAGATTCAATAGTTAAATATGGGAAGTGGTAGTCTTTCAGCTCTTGATATAATAACCACAAATTTTGAGAATATCCTTCACTGACTGTAAATGGTAGCTGACCGGAAAGGACATGGTTTAGTAACACCATTAAAGGGTTAATATGAATCTTATTAAAACCCCACATTGATTTCAGGTCTGCAATATCATCAAAATCCGGAATAACAGTACTTTTCAAAACTTGCTCAAAATGATGAGATAAAGATAGTGACATTAGTGTGCCATCTACAACTTCAGAGGTTGCAATATCACATATAAAATTTAAAACATCTCTTGGTATTTTTGAATTATGAGGATTTTCTTCATTAGCGTGAAAGCTTCTTAACATAAACCTGACTGCCTTACTTTGAGGTTTTTGTTCTAAATATTTAGGAAATTCATCATATTCTCTAATAAGCTTTTCCTTTTCTCTTTCTTGCTCTATATCATCTGGTAGGCCTTTAACTTTTATATCCTTTGCTTTAAATTCACTATCAATCCAGGCTTGATGTCTGGCATGATTTATTAAATCTCTAACCAAGTGACACATTATATCACGATCAATACCTTCTACTTTAGAACCCATACCTTTAGCTTTGCTTATTACTTCTGACCATAGCAGCTTAAAATAATCCTTATTCTCATCTAGCCTTTGCCATGCCCTATATCCTTCTAATGCTTTTAGTTCATCACAAACATCTTTGATCTTTAACTCTGCATATGACTTTAAGCTAAAGACACATAAAATAACAAATGAGGGAAATAAGCCAACTTTACGCTTTTGAAAAGAAACCATTTTTATCTCATATAACTACAAAGTCAATCAAGAAAGGATGGTATAGAAGGTGACTTATTTCAAATACAAATGTCGTACTATTTTTTTTCAAAAAGATCAATCACCAAAAAAAACGACAAAAGTTTAATATTTTACAGATATACCAGCTAGAAAATTACCGCTGGAATTTTTCAGGAATTTCAGGCGTGGCAGGCTTTTCAGGATAATGACTTCTACCTGCCTTGAATTCATTAAGTTGATGCACATAAGCCAGCACCTGGGCTACGGCCACATAAAGTTCGGTAGCCACCTCCTGATTAATTTTGGTGGAATAATACACTGCCCGGGTCAGGGCCGGTGATTGAAGAATGGGCAGGTTATGAGCCCGGGCTATTTCACAAATCTTCAGCGCGGTCTGTTCTGTCCCCTTGGCCACCACAAAGGGTGCCTTGGCCCGATCAAGGTCATATTTAAGGGCCACAGCAAAATGAGTGGGGTTAGTGATAATAACATCTGAATCCGGGACACCATCCATCATCCGCTGATTGGCCAGTTCTTTCTGAAGCTCCCGCAACCGTGATTTAACCTCCGGGTTCCCCTCGGTCTCTTTCATCTCATCCTTAACTTCCTGGCGAGTCATCTTAAGTTTTTGCCGATGGTCCCAGCTCTGGAAAGGCACATCGATTAAGCTCACCACAACCAAGGCACCGCCCAGGCTAAGTACGGCAATACTCAGTATGGTCAGGCTGTCTGAAACCGCTGACTTCAAAGGCAGGCGACTAAGGGATAACACCTCCTTATAGAAGTAACTAATGGCCAGAATCATGATGCCTGCTATCAGAACAACCTTGAGAACGGATTTCAGCAATTCAATCAGGGTTTTGGCTGAAAACATCCGTTTCAGCCCTTTAATCAAGCTGACCCTTTCCGCTTTGGGAAGTAACGGTTCCCCCGTAATAACCCACCCCCCCAGGGCCAGTGAGGAAAGAATAATAGCCAGCAGGATAAAACTGAAAAAAGGGATCAGTGCCAGGAACCCTTCAGATACGCTATTGGCGAGATAGCCCGCCATTATGGATTCATCCAGCAGCATCTCCCTTGGCGCAGAAAAAGCTGCACGGGCAACCTGGCTGAACCTGTTGGCCATATAAGAACCTGTCAGGATCAGTGCCAACCCGCCACCCAGCAACATAACCACCGTGACCAGCTCCCTCGATCTTGGCAACTGGCCCTTACGACGGGCATCTCGCAGGCGCTTCTCTGTGGGTTCTTCTGTTTTTTCCTGACCTTGCTGATTATTTTCTGCCATCAGCGCCTCCAGAACATGTTTAGTAGCTGCAAGACTTCATCGGTCAGTTCAATAAACAAACTTGAGGCCCCTATAAAACTCAGCATCAGTCCTAACAAGCCACAAAGCATGGCCATGGGAAAACCCAGTGAAAACAGATTCAGCTGGGGTGCTGCACGATTCATCACACCAAAGGTCAGGTTAACCACCAGCATCGCTGTTACTGCCGGTAAAGAAACCAGTAGCGCCCCGGAAAAAACCCAACTGCCCAGCTTGCCCAGCTCCACCAGCATATCATCCAGCTTTGTTACCCCGCCCACCGGCATAAAATCAAAGCTTGCCAGCAGGAGATCAATAACCACCAAATGACCGTTAATAGCAAGGAACAGGAGAAAGGAGGCCAGCTGATAAAACTGACCAATGATAGGAATACTGATGCCATTCACAGGGTCCACCATTTCTGCCATGGCCAAGCCCATCTGGGTTGAAACCACCTGGCCAGCGCTGGTGAAAATAGCCATAAATATATGGAGTAAAAGGGCACCACTAAAGCCTACAGCCAGCTCATGAAGGGTAATCATCAATGCCTGGGCGGAAAAGGGCTCCACCGCAGGCACATCCGGCACCAGGGGAGCCATAAGAAAAGCGATAGCCAGTGCCAGAACTAAACGAACCCTTGGCGAGACGGCCGCTGCGCCAATTAGAGGCATAAACATGAACAGGGAGCTGATACGGAAAAAAGGCCACAGAAATTGCCCGATCCAGGCCGTGATTTCTGCGGTTGTCACCGTGATCATTAATAGATCAGCTCCGGGATGGCTCCATAAAGACGGGTGAACAGTTCCATCAGCTCCCGGATAAACCAATGACCATTAAGGCCGATAACCAGAAGAGTCACCAACAAACGAGGGAGAAAACTCAGGGTCTGTTCATTAATTTGTGTGGCTGCCTGGAAAACACTCACCACCAAGCCCACCAGCATTCCCGGCAAAATAATGACGGACACCAGCTGGATGATAACCAGCAGCGCCTGTCGAAGCAGATCCACAACGATTTCAGGTGCCATGGGCGATCCTTTGCCCTATTGATACTGAAGATAAATGCGGGAGAAAGATGTCAAAACAGCCCAGCCCATCCATGAACTCTTGCTGATTTAACCTGCCCCCGCGATTAATAGTTATTATTACTGATTGAATATTGGCACTATAACAGATAGTTCGAATAAAGAAATATTTTACTTATCTCAAATTGATCTTTAAGGGATTTAAGGGAAGGCACCGTTTTTCCGAGTAATTGGTTACGGAATCTATGGCCGTGAAGCGGCGTAGAGCCCTGAAGCCGAAGTAAAGGGCCAATAAAACGATTAATCGGAGAATAAGGAAATGGCACTCACAGTAAATACTAACGTTGCCTCTATTAATGCCCAGAGGAATATGATGACAACCCAGTCAGGCCTGCAAACGGCCATGACCCGTTTGTCTTCAGGCTTGCGTATCAACAGCGCCAAGGATGATGCCGCTGGTTTACAGATATCCAACCGTCTGAACTCCCAGATTAAAGGGCTTGGGGTTGCGATCCGAAATGCTAACGACGGTGTGTCTCTGGCCCAAACAGCAGAAGGTGCGATGCAGGAAGTCACCAATATTCTGCAGCGTATTCGTGAGCTGGCACTACAGTCTGCTAACGGTTCTAACGACGCTGCGGACCGTACCGCACTACAGGCAGAAGTCACAGAGATGCGGGATGAAGTCACTCGTATCGCCAACACCACAACCTACGGTACCAAGAACCTGCTGGATGGCTCTAACACCAGTCTGTCATTCCAGGTAGGTGCCTATGCCAACCAGACAGTAAGCATGAACCTGTCTGACCTGCGAGCCACTTCTCTGGGCACCACCACAGGTAAGTCCATGGACTTGAGTGCTGCCGGATATAACAACACGGTCGTCGGCGCTGCCGCGGAAACACTGACCTTTGCGATAACCAACGATACAGGCACACACACAGTTGACGTGGCTGTAGCCCTGGGTGATGGCTTCGATACCGTTACCGATAACGTAAACGCAGCCCTGAACCAGTACGGCGTTTATGCAGAGATCAGCGGTGGTGATATTAAAATGGTGGCTGAAAACGAAGTGACTCAGGTGGATGCCAACAGTAGTATTGCTGGTGACGCCGGTATTTTTAACTCAGCCGCCACCACTATTACCCTGGGAGCTGCCGACTCTGACAACATTGGTGGTGCGCTCAGTACCATTACCGTCAGCACCCAGTCTGGTGCACAGGACTCCATAGCCATCATTGACCAGGCCATAGCATCCATTGACTCCCAGCGTTCCACCCTCGGTGCGATCCAGAACCGTCTGACCTCAACCATCAATAACCTCTCGAACGTACGTGAGAGTGTATCTGCTTCCCGAAGCCGTATCATTGATGCCGACTTCGCAGCAGAAACAGCCAGCCTCACCAAGTTCCAGATCCTGCAGCAATCCGGTGTTGCTATCCTGAGTCAGGCTAACACTAGCCCTCAGATCGCACTGTCCCTGCTGTCATAATGGCAGAAGCCATTTAAAGGAAAAAAGGTGGAGCTCTGCTCCTCCTTTTTTCCTTTACCAGCCGATAAATGAATTCTATAAAGCATTTATTTTCTGGAGAGGATTATGTTTTCAATAAGTGGTGTCAATAGCGGTCTTGATGTCAATGCCTTGGTGGATGCCATTGTTGCAGCAGAACGGGCACCGGTAGAAAACAGGCTCCAGCGTGCGGAACAGGACTATACCGTCGAACTTTCAGCATTGGGACAGCTTCAGGGCGCCATCAATGGGTTTTCCACGGCTGTGGATAACCTCAACCAAAGCGACACCTTTGACACTCGAAAGACCAGTGTTACCGATAGCAGTGTTTTTACGGCTACCGCCACCAGCAGCGCCGCTTTTGGCAGCTATAGAATACGGGTGGATCAGCTGGCCAGTAACCATTCCATTGCTACGGCCGCTTTTTCTGATACCGACACATTCGGTACAGGAAATCTGGTACTCGACCTTGGCAGCGATAGCATGACCCTTGCCCTGGACAGCAATAATAATACGCTTTCCGGCATTCGGGATGCCATTAATGCCGCTTCCGATAATCCCGGCATCAATGCAACCCTCTTAAACGACGGCGGCAATACCCGCCTGCTATTAACCAGTGAAAAAACCGGTTTAGCCAATACCATTACCCTGGATACCGCTGGACTTACCCTGGGAGGCGGAGACAGTGATATCGGGACTGGCACCGTTGAGCTGAACGCTGCACAGGATGCCACAGTGGTGGTGGGTGAAGGGGCTGGCCAGCTAACCATCACTCATTCAGATAACAGTATTGAAGACCTGATAGAAGGGGTGACAATCAATCTGCAATCGGTGAATGCCAACTTCCAGACCATTACCATCGCAGAAGATATCAATGCCACCAAAACCAAAATCGAAAGCTTTGTCTCTGCCTATAATTCACTGATCAGCGATATCAATGCCCTCACTCTTTATCAGGAAGGGGTAGACCCGGGAGCCCTGATCGGTGATGCCACGGTTCGATCCATACAAAGCCAGCTCCGAAATGCCATAGGCAGTACCTATTCAGCGGGAAATATCAGCATACTATCTGACTTCGGCATCACTACCAGTGAAACCGACGGAACCTTGTCCATTGACTCAGCCACCCTGAACACCACCATTACCGATAATTACGACAATCTATCGACATTTTTTACCGGCAGTAACGCCATGGCCGGAACAATGGCCGGTATCCTTGATACTTATGATTCCTCCACAGGCGTCATCAAAACCCGAATGTCCTCCCTTGAAACCAGAATCCGCGACCTGGAAGACGATAAGGCGGATCTGGATATCAGGATTGCAAACCAGCGTTATTACTGGGAACAACAATTCCTCGCCATGGAAACACTGGTGGGACAATACAACTCAGCAGGCCAATATCTCAGCAGCATTCTGACTAACAATAATAGAAATAACTAAAGAGACCAGACTTCCGAGTTAATCCCCTTGGCCTTATCCCTCAAAAAACGAATCTCTGCGTAAGCTTTTTTAATATCCTGATGGGTTCTTTGAACCTGCCGTTGCTGCTCTTCCGTCATCACCGGAACCGGTAAACGCTGAATATCCGTGGTTTGTAACAAGGGTACCTTTCCCGTGCACTCTATTCGATCAAGCAACGCCTGGCCTACCGGCGAGCATAAATAACGAAACAGGACAACAGGGTCCTTCACCGGCCCTCCGTCTTTCAGGCGAATAATAATAAAAGCCTGACTGGCAACCCAGTTACTGCCACAGATTGACGAGACCAGCCCGACTTTTCCCACCTGTCCCTTCACTACCAGAAGAATATCTCCTGGCTTTAAACGTTGTTGTCTCGCTCTTTCACACCCTCTGTTCACCGTTATCATTTTTCCCGGACTTTCCACCTCCCCCGCTTCATTGAAATCCACAGGCATCGCTTCCAGCAACAACACACCTTGCTGGCCTTCTGGCGTAATTGACTTGAGAGCCTGGGCCCGGGTTAAATGGGCAATATCAGACAATGGCATTGAAGGCGTATCATCAATAACTCGCTGTAATTTCACCTGTTGATTGGACAGGACATAACGGGATACCTGCAAATTATATTGATTCGCCTCTATATCCGAACAGGGTATCTGACGGGCAAATTTAATGCTTTGTGCCTCACCGGCCTGTTCAATGAGTGTCTCAATATTTCTTAGCTGAAAGGCCTTACCCCTCTGTGAGTTTCTTCCCAGCTGGCGTTTAATAAAATACTCATTGGTGCCATCAATAAAGTTAATACTGCCGTATTCTCTGCTTTTATCAATAACCAGCAAAGCCATTGGTGGAATAGAAGACTGGCTAAACAACGCTGGCAACGCAATAACCGCCTTAATACATTTTTTTTCCAACAGACTTTTTTTACCTAACCGTTCATTCCCTGTTGTTCGTTGCAAAAATGACTGCGGTATAGCAATAACCGCTTTTTGACACTGGGCAATGATGTGATTGATGTGCAGTAAATCACCATAATGGCTGGCTACTGAAAAGCGGCCGTACAGATCATTCAACTCGTCTTTTTGATAACGGGCATCCAGTGGCGGGAAAGCCAGACCCACATTAAAAGACTTCAAATGTCCGGGTTCCGTCCATGAAGGATTTGTTATGGGATTTCCCTGCACGGTTTTTAAAGCACCACTTCTCAGAATATTACAGATAATGGGTAAAATTGAGACCAATTCCAACTCAATATAAATGCTGGGGCTTTTTTCGGCGGCAGCCAGCGCCAGGGAAAATGAACTATTAAAAGGACAATAAACACTATCCTCCCTCTTAGAGCCAGCCAACCCAATCATTAATTCAATCAGGTCATCAGGAACACTGACCGGGTGATATTTAGTCCCAACCAGAAGATCCATAAAGACCTGGGGCAGATCCTGATAGTTTAATAGTTGCTGCTGATGGGCTGTGACCAATGTGGTAACCAGTCTAGCCAGCTCATCTTCAGGAATGACCTTAAGTTCCGCTGCGTCCAAAGCAAAGGCAGGAGCATATGACTGGCCACAATGGGCGGAGATGCCTTGAAAGAAAGCGTTTATTTCATCAACACTCTTTGGCACATCAAAATCAAGCTCCTCTTTTTTCATTTGGTTATACAAAAACAACCCGGCAATCAGTTGCCCGGATAAAACCACATACCGATGGAACCAGGGCTTACCCTGCTTGCCGGAAGTGATCAGATTATTGATTATTTCTCGACCCATAAGCCCGCTCCGATGCGTATTAATCCCTTCCCTGAAAAAACTGATCAGTCATTCCAGGCTATTTTGACAGCTGATTAAACTAATTAGAACAGCATCATGATTTTCTGACAATAACTAGACAAATCAGAACAGGCTAAGTAAAATCAGAGGATGATTATTTTATTTATATCCTGATTAAGGTCATCAAGGAAAAATTTATGTTATTCATCATAAATTAAAATAATCAAAAGAATTATAAACCACCAAAAAACGACAAAAAGCAGGTTTTAGATACAGGCAAATAAAAAATTACCTTAAAAAAATCATACTAACCCAAAACAAACAATAAGGACTCTTCCTGTGAAAAAACTCCCACTTGCTGCATTTATTTCAACAATTGCTGCATTTTCTTCAATGACTCATGCCCATCAAGCCGGTGATATCATTCTTCGCGCAGGCGCAGCCCATGTTGCGCCAAGCAACGTCAGTAGCAGTACCATCACAAAAGATTCTTCCTCGCTGGGGGCTAAAGTTGACTCTATAAACAGTAATACGCAGTTAGGCCTCACGGGAACCTATATGCTAACGGACAACATTGGCATAGAGTTACTGGCTGCCACGCCTTTTAAACATACAATAAAGGGCAAGGGAGGAACCCTTGACTCTCTTGGTATTAGTGAGCTCGGCACAACAAAACACCTTCCCCCCACTCTCTCTGTCCAGTATTTCCCCTTGGATAATGACTCCAAATTTCAGCCTTATGTGGGTGTAGGGCTAAACTACACCAACTTTTTTAGTGAGGAGGCAGATGACAGCTTGACCACCACCCTAGGCCAAGAGTTTGATCTCGAGCTTAAAAATTCATGGGGAGTAGCTGCTCAGGCAGGTCTCGATTACGAAATCACAGATAACATCATGGTGAATGCCGCCATCTGGTATATCGATATTAAAACCGAGGCCACCTTTACCGGCAAAAACGATGGCAGCAAAATCGAGGCTGATAATGTATCCATCGACCCACTGGTTTATATGCTGGGGATTGGGTATAAATTCTAGCCCAACTCTTTCATAAACTGTTCTCAATCTTGTGTACAGCCACATGGATGTGGTTGAGGGCTGAAGCTCACAGTCATGTCAAAGTCAGCTATTCCCGCATGATGAACGTCGATGATCGTTGGTATTGACAATAAGGCAGCAAAAATAATGAAGCCGATCAAAACTGAGCCGCCAATTAACAAAGCGGAGCTTTAAAGAAAAAATGTCACCCCTGAACGTAGCTACGATATGGCCGGTTATGATGTATCGAATGGAATCACCCTTTTCTCTTCAATACCATGAGTTACTGTGTAAAAAAGCCCCTCCCACGTTTTTATCAGCCAATGCAAAAAATAGCCCTGTATCCATTTCCATAATGCTATACGGACTCCTTTTGAGCGGGTTCTTAAAGCTTCCTGAAACTGGGGACAGCACAGTTCCTGTATTTGATCTACGAGAAAAGCAAGCATCGTCAGATAGGCCAGATTTGTGGCTAAGTGCTTCTCACCGTGACCGTAGTTATGTTCGAGATCGTAGCCTTGATTTTTCAGGGTGTTAAACGTCTGGTTCTCAATATGCCATCGGCAGCGCCCTCCTTTCATGACGGGTTCTATGGTTTCTTCGTTAAGCGGAATATCAGTCACCCAGCACCAGATATGCTGTTTACCTTTTTTATCGGTTTCGACAAAATCAAGCACATTAACCTGTTCTGCATATTTTGCCTTGTTCAGCCTGACGTCATTGGCATAGCGAAACCACCACTTAATTCCAGTCTCTTCATTAACTTTTTCAGCACGGTGAACTTTTCCTTCTTTATCCAGCTCATCCATCGCTTCAACCAGCGAGGCATGGTTGCCATCTTTCGCGACAATGATGTAATGCCAGCCATAACTCTTAATCAGTTGGACAGTGGGGTTGTCAGCATAAAGACTGTCCAGAAGAATAACGAACTTTAGACGTGGGTGATGCTCTCGTATGGTGGCAAACAACCGTTTAATGGCATTTTTTTCACAGTCATTTTTGGTCGAACCGTCCTGGCAAACTATGGCTTCCGGTGCCAATGGCAAGACTGTTTTTTGATCCGGGTGAGCAATGCATGCTGCCATTAACTGGTGGTAGTGAGCTTCGTTGGCCTTTCCCTTATTTTTAGTACAGCACTCCTGACAAGGTTTTTTATTATTGCAGGAGTAAAATAGCCCAGTTCCATCGATCGGGAGCAAGTAGTGATTTTTCAAGTTCCCGCAGTGAAATTCGAATGCCTTCAGTAATCCGCCCCTTTGGACGTTAGACAGCAATGTCTTAAAAGGCTTTTTGAACTCTACGGGATCTATTGGATCCAGGATTTCCCGCATACTGGTATCACAGGGAGCACGTTTTTTTATCTGATACAGGTGCTCAAGGTTATGCCTTACTTCTTGCTCTGTTTTATCACGCTCAAACGAGAGGAGCGATGGGTACTTGAGATGCATCATGGCAAAAGCGGACATGGAGGCATCATGTATTGTTATTTTTCTGGAATCCTTGTTTGGTCGGACATCTGGAATTTGCTCATAACTTTCAGAAATCGTAGTAATTAAACTGTTTGCACAAAGATGCTTACGACTTTTTTGGAATGGATAAGCCATGAGAGACAGCCATTGATAAAGTATCCCTATCAAAAGTAGACGTTATTTTGTGCGAAATCACTCCATTTGGAATTTACTGTAAGCCTTGCTGTTGCAGTGATTTAATTGATGTCACGGGAATAGCTGTGTCAAAGTCAGGCTATTGTGCGTTAACGTCCTGAAAAGCATAGATCAGCAATTTATGCCGAACAGTTCTTGCTTTTATTTTTCCACTGATCAAAAAATAGAACCACTGCTACCAGCAATGCTCCGATACCAAGCAGTACGGCATGGGTATACCGATTATTCAATTCATTCAGGGCAATCATGGTTTCAGGAGCGAAGACTCTGCCCAGCCCCGAAAGCAAAAACAGCAAACCTACAAACTTCCCCCAGTAGGATTTCCTGAATTCAAGTCATAAATGCATAACCCATGACTTTTCTTGCATTCACTCCAGTTAACTCTTTGAATGCCTCATATGGTGTTTTGTAACCGAGGCATTTCCTGGGCCTGCTGTTCAGCTTGTCTACCGCAATGATAACGTCTCTTTCTTTGACGTTATGAAGCTCCATTGATTTGGGAAAGTACTGCCTGAGCAGCCCATTGGCATTCTCATTCTGGCCTCTCTCCCAAGAGTGGTAGGGCACAGCAAAGTAGCTGTCGCAGCTCAAGGCTTTGTTGATTGCTTCATGCTGAGCAAATTCCTTACCGTTGTCGTAAGTGATCGTTTTAACAAACCTTTTCAGGGGCTTGAGTGTATCAATCACTGCCTGTTTAACCGCTTTTGCTTTCTTTCCTGGCAGCGGAACAGCAAGGCGCAGTTTAGTCTTTCGCTCATCCAGTGTGGCAATGGCACCCTTATGGTTTTTGCCGATTACGGTATCCGCCTCCCAGTCACCAACACGCCCCCTGTTGTTGACGATCTCCGGGCGCTCTTCAATACCTACCCGGTTAGGTATGCCTGTTCGGTTATGAGCTGAACCATATCGCTTTCGGTACGTTTTTTTCTGATGGCGCAAGTGTTTATACAGGGTACCGTCAGTGCGCTTATCATCCTCTATGAACTGGTAAATCGTCTCATGATGCAACTTGATTATCCCTTCTTTTTCAAGCCTTCCAGCCACTTGCTCAGGACTCCAGTCAGCCCGGATATCTTGAGCAATCCGTCGCTTAATATCTTCCGTCAACTTCACCGCCTTGGGTTTTTCCTTATGACGCTGTTGAGCCTTACGATGAGCCTGCTGGTGCCTGTAACCACGCTGCCCTGTGTTGCGTCCTAACTCCCGTGACAGCGAACTCTGTGAACGCCCGAGTTTTTCTGCAATTTTATTTTGAGAAGTCCCATTTTTCAGTTCGATTTCGATATAATGTCTCTCTTCAGAGCTAAGGTGCTTAAAGGCCATCCTTGGCGTCCTCTGTTTGGTTTGGTTGCTTAACAGAGTACCCCTGAGTTCTGATTCACTTCAAAGGCTCTGTAACAACCCTCTGGTTACAGAGGTTATGCATTTATGATACAAATTCAGGTTTTCCTATTATTGCCCATAAACCAAGCACCGCAAGCAAAACCCCAATCACCTGTATGTTCACAGTGTCGCTCAGTATATTCACTGCAATATCAGGAAACAAAAAATGGAAAAAAGAGCTCAATACAAAAAAGCTAATAATGCTAAGGAGTGAGTAAAGGGTATGATTAATCTTATTCATTGTTTAAGTTTTATTCGAATATTTTTGTGAAAGTAACTGGATATTTAACCAGCTCATTAGTAAGTTCTCAATAACTGCTGGATAGCTGCAAAATTCTGATATACATCTATCCTTCCCTCATGCAACCCCCAATCAATCAAGAGCAAGTGTACTCACCTGCGAGATTACTGAATCTTGTTGCTCAGCAGCAAGGGCAGATTACTCAGCAGCAAGAGCAGATAGCGAAGCTTCAAGCGCTTGTTGAGGCACTGCAAGCGCAGATTCGTCGTCTTAAAAAACTGCCGCCAAAGCCTGATATCAGACCCAATACAAAACCAAAAGATGATGGTAAAAAGGGTGATAATGGTCCCGGTGATGACAACGAACCGCCTGATAATTCAGGGAAACGTAAGGTTGAGAAGCCTGGCGAACGAACACGAAAAAATCGCCAACAGCCTGATAAGCCAGCAACAGAAAAAATCATCACCGTAGAAGTATCTGATGTCCCGTCTGGTTCGACACCAAACGGATTTAGCTCTTTTTCTGTACAAGAGCTGACTATTCAGGCGTTCACGGTCGAGTATCATTTGGAGCAATGGCAGACGCCCGACGGACAAACCATCACAGCAAAACCTCCCGAAAGCCTGCATGGACATCACTATGGACCACAACTCCAGTCCTATTTGTTGTACCAGCATCACGGTTGCTCGGTGACTCAGCCGCAGCTGTTGGACTGGTTGTGGGATATAGGAATCTCAATGTCCGCGGGAGAACTTCATCGGCTACTCACTGAAGGTCATACTGACTTTCATGAAGAAAAAGACGCTTTGCTGGCAACAGGGTTCAAATGCTCCCGCTACATCCAGACCGATGACACCGGAGCTAGGCATAAAGGACAAAATGGCTACTGTACCATTATCAACAATGAGCTATTTGCCTGGTTTGAGAGCACAGGCAGTAAGAGTAGGGAAAACTTCCTGAGCCTCTTGCATCGCCCCTGGAAGACTTATTCCGTCACGCAGGACGCCTTGGACTATCTGGAAAAATTTGATTACCCGGAGAAGTGGCTAAGCATCATCAGGCAATACATGGGCGTTACGTTTTTAAACCGGGAAGCCTGGGAAGCAGCCCTTAACGACCATGGGCTAACGGGAAAGACCCGGCGCAAGCAAGCAGCAGAAGCGCTTATTTACAGCAGCTTAATGGCTCATGGTATGGGACACCTGACCACATTCAGTGATGGTGCTCAGCAGTTCAACGTATTCAACCATGCTCAATGCTGGGTTCATGCGGAGCGGGGATTGGCTAAAGTCCACCCGGTCAATGAGCAGCAAGCCAGTGCACAGTACTGGTGTCGTACATGGTTCTGGGCTATCTACAACGATTTAAAAGTCTTCAAGGCCAGCCCCGATAAAAGTAAAGCTCAAAACATACGTCGCGATTTCAAGGCCCTGACTAATACCCAGGTAGACTTTCCTGATTTACAGGACGCACTGTCAGGGCTGGTCGTTATAGAGAAGGAATTGCTACAGGTACTCGATGCTCCAAGCCTTCCGCTCCATAACAACCTGAGCGAAAGCCAAATACGGGAATACGTGAAACGACGAAAAATCAGCGGCGGCACAAAAAGCAAAGCGGGAAGAAAGTGCCGGGATACGTTTGCCAGCCTGAAAAAAACTTGCCGGTTGTACGGTTTATCGTTTTGGCATTATCTGAAAGATCGAATCATGGGCAGTGGCAGTTTTCCCTGGTTGCCCGACCTGATAGAACAAGCATCCAGCGACTTTTCGTGTGGGTTAACCAGCAGTTATTGAGAACTTACGCTCATTATTTATTCCCTAATAATAAATATTTTCAGAAGATGAGCAAGACTCTTATTTCTTTATCCAGACTTTTTACAAAGGAGGAAAATAAAAAGAACACCCAGTTCACCAAGATAAATCGGAAAGGAATAGTGGGCAGTTGTCCGTAATGACAATCGTTAAGCTTTAATAGGAGGAATAAGCAAGGGCACAGCCATAAAACCGCACCCTGCCTTTATTTTCGGAACTTGCTTCTCAACAACTAGTTATAAAGAGCATCCAAGGCATTAATAGCACTGACCTTACCACCAGTAATACTCAGTGAACCAAAGTCAACGTAGTGTCCATCAGGACTCAGCACTGTCTTATCGCTATCATCCTGCACAGTATCAAGTAATAGCTTTTTAACTTCTGCTCCATTCATCTCTGGTGCGTGAGACAGAACCAGAGCTGCTATGCCGGCAACATGAGGGGTAGCCATACTGGTACCATTGAATGAGGCCACACCGCTATCAGGAATCGTTGATACAATTGCAGATCCTGGTGCAAAGAGGTCTACTTTTGCCTTCCCTTCCTGGTTACCGAAGTTTGAAAATGATGAAACATAATCGTCACGCTTAAAGCTCTTTGTTGAAGAGCCTACTTCTATCCAGTGTCTTTTGACGTTATCACTCATTTTAAAGCGAGTGGGGAAATTGGGATTATCACCAACGTCGTAACTTGAGTTACCTGCCGCATGCACCATTAATACTCCCTTACTGGCAGCATAGTCAAAGGCCTTGGCAACCTGCTTTTTCTCAGGGCTGAAATCTTTCCCGAAACTCATGTTAATGATTCGGGCACCATTATCTACTGCGTAGCGAACGGCATTGGCTATATCTTCATCACGTTCATCACCATCCGGTACAACACGAACAGACATGATTCTGGCCTGCGGTGCTATGCCATCGGCGATTAATGCACCGGATTCATCTTTGCGCCCATTACCACGCCTTGCTGCAATAATACCTGCCACATGGGTTCCATGGGATGCATCAGGCCCCTGGACTTCATTATTGCCATAGAAGGGTTGTTTTACAGATGGGTAATCCCGAATCGCCTTAGAGGCGTCATCAGGGTCATATGTTTCCAGAGGGTTAAAATCAAGGTTGTAATGATAGTTAATTTTATCAGGGCTGGTTGCTGTTTGGGCACCTTCTTCAAAGCTTGTCTTCACTAAAGCATCAGACTTAAGGAGCTTGCTCATGTCATTTCTGAAGGCCAGTGTTTTATCTCTGTACATCCTGGTTGCTTCAACATTTGCGTAGGCCTGATTCTTCCCAAGAAAGCTCCAGCCATGCACATCATCTATATAGCCATTACCATCATTATCAATGCCATCATCAGGTATTTCATACTTATTAACCCAGATCTTACCCTTTAAATCTGGATGACTAATATCGACCCCTGAATCAATTACTGCAACTACAACCTGATTCCCTTTAATGCCGCTACCATATTTTCTGATCGCCTCATTAACACCAGTTCCAACCTTTGATGTCTTATGCTGCCAGTTTGCATCTTCAAGCTGCTTGGATAGCTTATTACTATCAACAGTAACTGTCGTACCATCTTTAAAGACTTGCCGCTCAGAAAATTGTTCCGAAACCTGTTCCGAAAGCGTTGCACTCTGGAGTGATGGAATAATTGGTTTATATGGTTCTACGTGACCGGCAGAATAAACATTTTGCGCTGCCACAATGGCCAGAACAAGAAGAGAAGGACGGAATCTATGATTGAACATTATTTAAACTACTACTCTGATTTTGTAAGTAAGGAATATTTTTCTTTGAATAAAAAGCCGACAACCCCTTACATTAACTTACATGCTGGAATTTTTCGTTAAGACACCTAATTAACTAGACATAGCCAACTACACCCTTATATATTGATCATCTATTTTTGAAGAACATAATTTAAACAATTCAAATCACAATATTGGATATGACCATACAAATGGCAAAAGAATATACTAAACTGGCCAAATATTGATTAAAAAGCATTTACTGGTTACGTCTATGCAACCCTTGTATTTATTCTAATTTTTCTTATGTTTTGATAAAATAAAATTAACATGAAATACAATAACCTGAATTTGTATCATAAATGCATAACCTCTGTAACCAGAGGGTTGTTACAGAGCCTTTGAAGTGAATCAGAACTCAGGGGTACTCTGTTAAGCAACCAAACCAAACAGAGGACGCCAAGGATGGCCTTTAAGCACCTTAGCTCTGAAGACAGCTATTCCCGCATGATGAACGTCGATGATCGTTGGTATTGACAATAAGGCAGCAAAAATAATGAAGCCGATCAAAACTGAGCCGCCAATTAACAAAGCGGAGCTTTAAAGAAAAAATGTCACCCCTGAACGTAGCTACGATATGGCCGGTTATGATGTATCGAATGGAATCACCCTTTTCTCTTCAATACCATGAGTTACTGTGTAAAAAAGCCCCTCCCACGTTTTTATCAGCCAATGCAAAAAATAGCCCTGTATCCATTTCCATAATGCTATACGGACTCCTTTTGAGCGGGTTCTTAAAGCTTCCTGAAACTGGGGACAGCACAGTTCCTGTATTTGATCTACGAGAAAAGCAAGCATCGTCAGATAGGCCAGATTTGTGGCTAAGTGCTTCTCACCGTGACCGTAGTTATGTTCGAGATCGTAGCCTTGATTTTTCAGGGTGTTAAACGTCTGGTTCTCAATATGCCATCGGCAGCGCCCTCCTTTCATGACGGGTTCTATGGTTTCTTCGTTAAGCGGAATATCAGTCACCCAGCACCAGATATGCTGTTTACCTTTTTTATCGGTTTCGACAAAATCAAGCACATTAACCTGTTCTGCATATTTTGCCTTGTTCAGCCTGACGTCATTGGCATAGCGAAACCACCACTTAATTCCAGTCTCTTCATTAACTTTTTCAGCACGGTGAACTTTTCCTTCTTTATCCAGCTCATCCATCGCTTCAACCAGCGAGGCATGGTTGCCATCTTTCGCGACAATGATGTAATGCCAGCCATAACTCTTAATCAGTTGGACAGTGGGGTTGTCAGCATAAAGACTGTCCAGAAGAATAACGAACTTTAGACGTGGGTGATGCTCTCGTATGGTGGCAAACAACCGTTTAATGGCATTTTTTTCACAGTCATTTTTGGTCGAACCGTCCTGGCAAACTATGGCTTCCGGTGCCAATGGCAAGACTGTTTTTTGATCCGGGTGAGCAATGCATGCTGCCATTAACTGGTGGTAGTGAGCTTCGTTGGCCTTTCCCTTATTTTTAGTACAGCACTCCTGACAAGGTTTTTTATTATTGCAGGAGTAAAATAGCCCAGTTCCATCGATCGGGAGCAAGTAGTGATTTTTCAAGTTCCCGCAGTGAAATTCGAATGCCTTCAGTAATCCGCCCCTTTGGACGTTAGACAGCAATGTCTTAAAAGGCTTTTTGAACTCTACGGGATCTATTGGATCCAGGATTTCCCGCATACTGGTATCACAGGGAGCACGTTTTTTTATCTGATACAGGTGCTCAAGGTTATGCCTTACTTCTTGCTCTGTTTTATCACGCTCAAACGAGAGGAGCGATGGGTACTTGAGATGCATCATGGCAAAAGCGGACATGGAGGCATCATGTATTGTTATTTTTCTGGAATCCTTGTTTGGTCGGACATCTGGAATTTGCTCATAACTTTCAGAAATCGTAGTAATTAAACTGTTTGCACAAAGATGCTTACGACTTTTTTGGAATGGATAAGCCATGAGAGACAGCCATTGATAAAGTATCCCTATCAAAAGTAGACGTTATTTTGTGCGAAATCACTCCATTTGGAATTTACTGTAAGCCTTGCTGTTGCAGTGATTTAATTGATGTCACGGGAATAGCTGCTCTGAAGAGAGACATTATATCGAAATCGAACTGAAAAATGGGACTTCTCAAAATAAAATTGCAGAAAAACTCGGGCGTTCACAGAGTTCGCTGTCACGGGAGTTAGGACGCAACACAAAACAATTAGGACACCCATAAATTTCACACTAAAAACCAATAGACTTTGATAAATACTCTGTACTTTCAGGATAGTCAACAATTAGGACACCCATAAATTTCACACTAAAAACCAATAGACTTTGATAAATACTCTGTACTTTCAGGATTAGAGAAGCTTTGGCTAAATAAACTATGGCAACAAGAGGTAGGAATTAGCTGTGATTAGTTTGAAGTCATGCATCCAATCCTAATCACGGTCTAAATAAGTAAGTGGTGTTTATAGAGAATTACTTGCAGGTTTGCATAAAGCGAAAAAAACAAGGTATTTAACATTAGTGCATCATGTATAACCGGCTACAGGCAGTCAACCCCCGCAGCCAGTTCCGACCTGTTTTTAACGCATGGGCTTTCATTGCCTGTAACCGGCCTACCGCCTGATAAAAGCGGTTATTCCATCGCATAGTATTAATCCACTCGTTCGAATCAATACCAAGCCTGGAGAGAATAGGCGGGATATCATCAGCAATAGCCCCTCGTTTGTCAGCCCTGACTACCCGGCCACTCCAATCAACCAGTTCCAGATAATGCTGAAGAATGAATGGTAACGCTACCTCCGGGCTTTGTCCCTGACATCGAAATGGTTTCAGGCTGGCAGGTTGTTTGCTGGTAGTGTTATCCGCAGCTTTCTCAATTCTCTCTTTGACAGAGGTGAAATCTGATGCAGCTATTCCCGCATGATGAACGTCGATGATCGTTGGTATTGACAATAAGGCAGCAAAAATAATGAAGCCGATCAAAACTGAGCCGCCAATTAACAAAGCGGAGCTTTAAAGAAAAAATGTCACCCCTGAACGTAGCTACGATATGGCCGGTTATGATGTATCGAATGGAATCACCCTTTTCTCTTCAATACCATGAGTTACTGTGTAAAAAAGCCCCTCCCACGTTTTTATCAGCCAATGCAAAAAATAGCCCTGTATCCATTTCCATAATGCTATACGGACTCCTTTTGAGCGGGTTCTTAAAGCTTCCTGAAACTGGGGACAGCACAGTTCCTGTATTTGATCTACGAGAAAAGCAAGCATCGTCAGATAGGCCAGATTTGTGGCTAAGTGCTTCTCACCGTGACCGTAGTTATGTTCGAGATCGTAGCCTTGATTTTTCAGGGTGTTAAACGTCTGGTTCTCAATATGCCATCGGCAGCGCCCTCCTTTCATGACGGGTTCTATGGTTTCTTCGTTAAGCGGAATATCAGTCACCCAGCACCAGATATGCTGTTTACCTTTTTTATCGGTTTCGACAAAATCAAGCACATTAACCTGTTCTGCATATTTTGCCTTGTTCAGCCTGACGTCATTGGCATAGCGAAACCACCACTTAATTCCAGTCTCTTCATTAACTTTTTCAGCACGGTGAACTTTTCCTTCTTTATCCAGCTCATCCATCGCTTCAACCAGCGAGGCATGGTTGCCATCTTTCGCGACAATGATGTAATGCCAGCCATAACTCTTAATCAGTTGGACAGTGGGGTTGTCAGCATAAAGACTGTCCAGAAGAATAACGAACTTTAGACGTGGGTGATGCTCTCGTATGGTGGCAAACAACCGTTTAATGGCATTTTTTTCACAGTCATTTTTGGTCGAACCGTCCTGGCAAACTATGGCTTCCGGTGCCAATGGCAAGACTGTTTTTTGATCCGGGTGAGCAATGCATGCTGCCATTAACTGGTGGTAGTGAGCTTCGTTGGCCTTTCCCTTATTTTTAGTACAGCACTCCTGACAAGGTTTTTTATTATTGCAGGAGTAAAATAGCCCAGTTCCATCGATCGGGAGCAAGTAGCGAACAATTAGGACACCCATAAATTTCACACTAAAAACCAATAGACTTTGATAAATACTCTGTACTTTCAGGATTAGAGAAGCTTTGGCTAAATAAACTATGGCAACAAGAGGTAGGAATTAGCTGTGATTAGTTTGAAGTCATGCATCCAATCCTAATCACGGTCTAAATAAGTAAGTGGTGTTTATAGAGAATTACTTGCAGGTTTGCATAAAGCGAAAAAAACAAGGTATTTAACATTAGTGCATCATGTATAACCGGCTACAGGCAGTCAACCCCCGCAGCCAGTTCCGACCTGTTTTTAACGCATGGGCTTTCATTGCCTGTAACCGGCCTACCGCCTGATAAAAGCGGTTATTCCATCGCATAGTATTAATCCACTCGTTCGAATCAATACCAAGCCTGGAGAGAATAGGCGGGATATCATCAGCAATAGCCCCTCGTTTGTCAGCCCTGACTACCCGGCCACTCCAATCAACCAGTTCCAGATAATGCTGAAGAATGAATGGTAACGCTACCTCCGGGCTTTGTCCCTGACATCGAAATGGTTTCAGGCTGGCAGGTTGTTTGCTGGTAGTGTTATCCGCAGCTTTCTCAATTCTCTCTTTGACAGAGGTGAAATCTGATGTCTCCGGTGTATCCGCCAGTTTTGCCCTGACGGGGTTTAAATCCACATAGGCCATACAGGTCAACAGTGCGGCTTCATCCAGTAGCGCCTGGCTTTTAAATCGTCCTTCCCAAAATCGCCCACGACACTTATCTTCTTTATTCGCTTCTCTGGCCAGATATTCATTAAGACAGCGCATAAACCAGCTAATATCCTGAAGCCTAAGCCGATATTCTTCCGCAAACTCGTCAACACGACGCATTTCTGCTTTACTCAGCTTGGCTCTTCCCAAATACCGTTGGACTATTACAGGCCCGGCAAATAATTGAGTCCAGCGTTTCAGAACGGAATCCCTGTTCCAGTCATTAGCTTCCTGCGCATTAATATGCAAAACCACATGGTAATGATTAGACATCACGGCATAGGCACAGACTTCAATGGCAAAAATAGCAGCCAGTTCTGTCAGCCTATCCACTACCCACTGCCGACGGTGCTCATAATCCTTACCTGAAAAATGATCCTTCCCACAAAGATAGGCACGGCGCACACACCGAGCCATACAGTGGTAGTAAGGTGTGCTTTCAGGGTCAATCAGACTGTTACGGGCGCGAGTCATAAGCACTTTTGTCCACAGGGTTAAATTTTAGTGACAAAAGAAAGGTAGCTTATCTGGTAGATCAGTCAAATTTATGGATGTCCTTTAAGCTCGTTTAAATCGTCCTTCCCAAAATCGCCCACGACACTTATCTTCTTTATTCGCTTCTCTGGCCAGGTATTCATTAAGACAGCGCATAAACCAGCTAATATCCTGAAGCCTAAGCCGATATTCTTCCGCAAACTCGTCAACACGACGCATTTCTGCTTCACTCAGCTTGGCTCTTCCCAGATACCGTTGGACTATTACAGGCCCGGCAAATAATTGAGTCCAGCGTTTCAGAACGGAATCCCTGTTCCAGTCATTAGCTTCCTGCGCATTAATATGCAAAACCACATGGTAATGATTAGACATCACGGCATAGGCACAGACTTCAATGGCAAAAATAGCAGCCAGTTCTGTCAGCCTATCCACTACCCACTGCCGACGGTGCTCATAATCCTTACCTGAAAAATGATCCTTCCCACAAAGATAGGCACGGCGCACACACCGAGCCATACAGTGGTAGTAAGGTGTGCTTTCAGGGTCAATCAGACTGTTACGGGCGCGAGTCATAAGCACTTTTGTCCACAGGGTTAAATTTTAGTGACAAAAGAAAGGTAGCTTATCTGGTAGATCAGTCAAATTTATGGATGTCCTTTAAGCTCTTACTGCCCAGGGTTCGTCGGGAACATGACCTCCCTGAACAGGAAAAGGTCTGCTCCTGTTGCGGTAGCCATGACCTGCACAGGATCGGCGAGGAAGTCAGCGAGCAACTGGATATCATTCCCGCCAAGGTTCAGGTTATTCAGAACGTGCGCCCAAAGTATGCCTGTCGCCATTGTGAAGGCTCCATCCAGACCGCACCCATGCCTCCCCAGCCCATACCGGGTAGTATCGCTACACCGGGCTTGCTGGCCTACATTGCCACCGGAAAATATGTGGACGGCTTGCCCCTGTACCGCCAAGAACAGTTTGTGCTGAACCGGCTCGGGGTTGAAGTGGCCAGGGCAACCACAGCCCAGTGGATGGTGCGTTGCGGTGAACTGGTACAGCCCCTGGTCAACCTGATGCGAGATCATTTACTTGAATCTCCGCTGATCCATTGTGACGAAACCCATGTCAAGGTGCTGAGGGAGTCAGGGAAGAAAGCACAGAGCCTGTCGTACATGTGGGTACAGGTGGCAGAGCCTGTTCCAGATCACAGAGTCATTCTATTTGATTATGATCCCAGTCGGAGTGGGTCCGTTCCTGTCAGGTTGCTGGAAGGCTTTAAGGGGTATCTGCAAACGGATGGCTATGAGGGCTATGCTGCCATAGGCCGACAGGAAGGCATTATCAGCCAGGGCTGCTGGGCCCATGCCCGGAGAAAATTCAATGAAGCGGTAAAAGGCCTGAAAAAAGGGGTAAAAACTGGAAAGGCTTATATGGGAATGGCCTATATCCAGAAGCTTTACCGTATTGAACGGGAAATAAAAGACTGTTCCTGTGAAGAAAAGAAAATGATCCGGCAACAGAAAAGCCGGGACATTCTCAGTCAGCTACGACAATGGTTAGATAAATCGCTACCACAAACGCCCCCTAAAACACTGTTGGGTAAGGCGCTTAATTACCTCAATAACCAGTGGGATAAACTGATTCGCTACTGCGATGAGGGTTATCTACGCATGGACAATAATCTGGCAGAAAACGCCATTCGCCCCTTTGTCATCGGGCGTAAAGCATGGCTGTTTAGCACCAGTCAGGCAGGCGCTAATGCCAGCGCTAATCTGTACAGTCTGGTAGAGACAGCGAAAGCCTGTGGCTTGGAGTCATATGCCTATTTAAAGGAGGTGTTTACCCAGCTACCCGCAGCAAAAACACTGGCGGATATTGAGCAACTGCTGCCATGGAATCAAAACTCTTCTTAAATCAAGGTGGGGTTAATTAATCGCTTACTTAATAATGCGCTCAACCCCATCGAGTTCCTCTTTGAGGACGTGTCGGTAAGTGACAAACTTTTCTTTGGACTTGATGCTGTTTTCTCCATAAGCCTGGTCAAATGCTTTCTTCAGGTGATCTGCTGCGTGGTAGTAATCAATAACCTCAACACCCGCTGGTAGTTCCTGGGAAAGGTATGACCAGTTGTCCTTGGCGCCATCAGCGACTTTGACCAGTGACAGCTGTGGCTTTTGTCGCAACGCTTCTTGCAATAGTGCTGACAAAGACTGCTTGAGTGTGAGTTTTTTAGTTTCTGGCATTCGTCCTATGCGGACTGTTGATAAACGCTCCCCCTGTTGATCGTAAAACGACAAAGTTCCGCAACTGGCCTCCTTGCAACCTGTTGGCCCTTGAGTCCGTTTGCCTTCAGAAGCGCTCCTGGCTCGCTTTTCTACTCGTTTGCCATCTTTCATGGGCAGCATAACGCCATCCAGGGAGGCGGCTACTGTGACCGCATTGGTGGGCACGTTAAGTTTCTCAATAAGCATCTCTTCAAAAGGCTCACGGTGCTGTTCCCACTGAGTATTAAATTGCCTGGGGAAACGAGCAAGACTGCTTTCTGAGGGAGACATACCTCCCATGAGATCAAGGAGGCTTTTTGCTTCACCGGGAGACATTTGAGCAACAACCCAGGCAGCTTGCTTTGCAGCCCGAGGCGTCCAGAAGCCTTCCACGATCCCGGCTTTCAACTCCATGGGTACGATACACGGCTCTTTGCCGTTACGATAAAGTGTTCGCATAACCCGGACTGAACCAACCGCTGTCTGGTAGGTTTTATAACTGCGCAACACCTGCTTATAAGTGATCCCGCTGACCTCAATAGCTGGAGTATCAATATCAAGCTCAGCCAGCGCCTCTGCTAAAAAATCTTGCTGAGCTTGATTAAAGAGAGCATTAACGGTCTGCTCAAACCCTTCAAAGTGCCTGATAGGATTGCCAGACTCTCGCAGAGCCTGCAATTGGTCGCCTAACCGTTGAATCGCATCACAAGAAATGGTGGCGGCTTCAGTCCGTAGCTGACATACTTCCATGGGGCGGCCTCTCACTGGTAAGGTGTTGGGTGCTATCAACATCATACCTGTGATTGGCTGCCTTCTGTTTAAGCATTGAAAAAATAGCTGCCTACTACTTTCCCCGGTTGGCAAGCTGAAGAAGCCCGGTCAATTTGAGACTTTCACCCTTCCATTCTATACTCAGGAGTACATAATGAGGTCAACATGGCGATCACAGCAAAAAATGTTAAGGAGTTTCGAGATTTATGGCTGCCTGTATAAGCGTAAAGTTAATTTTAGATAAGATGTTTGAACTTGATCCCTTCTTTGCTAACTACGTTGAAAACTGGATTAAGCTAACCGATACTAATTTTGCTTTTGCTGAAACAGCTCTAAGGATGAAGGATTTAACTGAGTCTTTTAGCTCTCTGTTTCAGATAATCGTGAATTATTTCGGAAGTGAATTAATTTATAATCAAGAAGATATTTTTCAACTAGCAGAACAATTAAAGAACTTATTTTCCCCATGAATTCACAACCCCTCGGGGTCGTCGCTCCCTTCGGTCACTCAAACCCCTCACGCTCGCAGCTTTGCTCATTTCTCTCGTTACCGATTCCACTGGTAAGCTCAAAACGTGCAGAAAGTTCGTTTGGTTAATCAGGGTGAGGCTTCGCCTCTGAGGTCAACATGGCAACCACTGCAAACACAAAATCACCGTCGTACGCCATATGACCTTGATTCAAACAGGAAATTTATGGGTGTCCTATACCCTCCTTTTGCTGAGAAATGCGCCCAACCATTGCTGACCTTGAGAATTTTACCCGTGCTGTTGCTGGCTTTAAAACCTTTACATTGAGCACTGAACAGAAAAAGCCACACGCTGTGAGCTAACGCTGCCATGCCCAACCTGTTAGTGCCGCAGCACTGGCAGCGACCGACTCCAAACCCACCGACAAGGAAGAGTTGAGAGCCACTGAAAACTTTTTGTTGCTTTGAGCTGATAGGGAATAAAGTACAACCCCTGCAAATGGCACAACACCAAAAAGCTAATTTTAAAAACCTGACCCAACGGCAGATAGAAATTTAAATGTGTACTGCCTGCTAACGCCGCGCTCTGCGGCAAGTTTGTAGCGCAGCGAAAAACTTGTCCGACAGAAGCGCCTTGTTAGCCCTAGCTGCATCTCTGCAATATTTCATTAAACCAGCCAAGGATTTCACCATTTTGGTCTCTTTCATCAAGTCTTTCTTTAGTCATTTTCTTGGCTGCAATTCGATTGGGTGAAAGTCTCATATTGACCACAACTAAACACTGCCACCTTTCTCTGGGAATGGTATGACATTGCTTGTAGCAGCCTTGGTGACTTTCTCGCAATAAGTTGCAGCAAATAACTTCCAGCCATTTTCAAACCAGTGGCTCTGAACTAATGACCGAAGCGTCAATACGCCCTGACCACCCGGATTTCGCCAGCGCATACCTGAGCACTTCATCCGCTGGGTAACCAAGGTTTTACAGGCTGCCTCTACCACACCAGAGCCGATCGGAAGGTTATTCGACAAGTGTTCAGCATAGCGCATACGCTGGCGATTTTTTCTGAAATACTCCAGCTCGGTCTTTAATTTTGAGCGGCGCGGATGCTTTTTATGCTGATAAGCCAGGGCTTTAATAATGCGCTCAACCCCATCAAGTTCCTCTTTGAGGACGTGTCGGTAAGTGACAAACTTTTCTTTGGACTTGATGCTGTTTTCTCCATAAGCCTGGTCAAATGCTTTCTTCAGGTGATCGGCTGCGTGGTAGTAATCAATAACCTCAACACCCGCTGGTAGTTCCCGGGAAAGGTATGACCAGTTGTCCTTGGCGCCATCAGCGACTTTGACCAGTGACAGCTGTGGCTTTTGTCGCAACGCTTCTTGCAATAGTGCTGACAAAGACTGCTTGAGTGTGAGTTTTTTAGTTTCTGGCATTCGTCCTATGCGGACTGTTGATAAACGCTCCCCCTGTTGATCGTAAAACGACAAAGTTCCGCAACTGGCCTCCTTGCAACCTGTTGGCCCTTGAGTCCGTTTGCCTTCAGAAGCGCTCCTGGCTCGCTTTTCTACTCGTTTGCCATCTTTCATGGGCAGCATAACGCCATCCAGGGAGGCGGCTACTGTGACCGCATTGGTGGGCACGTTAAGTTTCTCAATAAGCATCTCTTCAAAAGGCTCACGGTGCTGTTCCCACTGAGTATTAAATTGCCTGGGGAAACGAGCAAGACTGCTTTCTGAGGGAGACATACCTCCCATGAGATCAAGGAGGCTTTTTGCTTCACCGGGAGACATTTGAGCAACAACCCAGGCAGCTTGCTTTGCAGCCCGAGGCGTCCAGAAGCCTTCCACGATCCCGGCTTTCAACTCCATGGGTACGATACACGGCTCTTTGCCGTTACGATAAAGTGTTCGCATAACCCGGACTGAACCAACCGCTGTCTGGTAGGTTTTATAACTGCGCAACACCTGCTTATAAGTGATCCCGCTGACCTCAATAGCTGGAGTATCAATATCAAGCTCAGCCAGCGCCTCTGCTAAAAAATCTTGCTGAGCTTGATTAAAGAGAGCATTAACGGTCTGCTCAAACCCTTCAAAGTGCCTGATAGGATTGCCAGACGTAAGCGATTAATTAACCCCACCTTGATTTAAGAAGAGTTTTGATTCCATGGCAGCAGTTGCTCAATATCCGCCAGTGTTTTTGCTGCGGGTAGCTGGGTAAACACCTCCTTTAAATAGGCATATGACTCCAAGCCACAGGCTTTCGCTGTCTCTACCAGACTGTACAGATTAGCGCTGGCATTAGCGCCTGCCTGACTGGTGCTAAACAGCCATGCTTTACGCCCGATGACAAAGGGGCGAATGGCGTTTTCTGCCAGATTATTGTCCATGCGTAGATAACCCTCATCGCAGTAGCGAATCAGTTTATCCCACTGGTTATTGAGGTAATTAAGCGCCTTACCCAACAGTGTTTTAGGGGGCGTTTGTGGTAGCGATTTATCTAACCATTGTCGTAGCTGACTGAGAATGTCCCGGCTTTTCTGTTGCCGGATCATTTTCTTTTCTTCACAGGAACAGTCTTTTATTTCCCGTTCAATACGGTAAAGCTTCTGGATATAGGCCATTCCCATATAAGCCTTTCCAGTTTTTACCCCTTTTTTCAGGCCTTTTACCGCTTCATTGAATTTTCTCCGGGCATGGGCCCAGCAGCCCTGGCTGATAATGCCTTCCTGTCGGCCTATGGCAGCATAGCCCTCATAGCCATCCGTTTGCAGATACCCCTTAAAGCCTTCCAGCAACCTGACAGGAACGGACCCACTCCGACTGGGATCATAATCAAATAGAATGACTCTGTGATCTGGAACAGGCTCTGCCACCTGTACCCACATGTACGACAGGCTCTGTGCTTTCTTCCCTGACTCCCTCAGCACCTTGACATGGGTTTCGTCACAATGGATCAGCGGAGATTCAAGTAAATGATCTCGCATCAGGTTGACCAGGGGCTGTACCAGTTCACCGCAACGCACCATCCACTGGGCTGTGGTTGCCCTGGCCACTTCAACCCCGAGCCGGTTCAGCACAAACTGTTCTTGGCGGTACAGGGGCAAGCCGTCCACATATTTTCCGGTGGCAATGTAGGCCAGCAAGCCCGGTGTAGCGATACTACCCGGTATGGGCTGGGGAGGCATGGGTGCGGTCTGGATGGAGCCTTCACAATGGCGACAGGCATACTTTGGGCGCACGTTCTGAATAACCTGAACCTTGGCGGGAATGATATCCAGTTGCTCGCTGACTTCCTCGCCGATCCTGTGCAGGTCATGGCTACCGCAACAGGAGCAGACCTTTTCCTGTTCAGGGAGGTCATGTTCCCGACGAACCCTGGGCAGGGCTTCAGGTAATGGCTTGCGCCCCGGCTTCTTGCGCTGATGGGCAGGGACTGTGATTTCTGCCTCTGCTTTTGCCACTGCATCAGGATTGTCAGGCTGGTCCTGCTCGGCCTCATTGAACAGGCCGAACTGATTGGCTGGTGCTTTTTCGCTAGACGCGCCAAAGCGCTGCCGGATCAGTTGCCGGATATGTTCCTCAAGAGTGGAAAGCCTGCCTTGCAGCTGGGCAATGTAGGCTTTGAGGATAGTGGGGTCATCAGGAAGATGTGCAAGGGTGTCGTTCATCCCTGAAGGATACCCTAAGGCAGGAAGACAATTCCCTGCATCAGATCATTGACGTGTAGGTCAGCGCAGGATGAGGTTGAGGAGGACGAATGTCATAGCCATCCAGCAGTCGGTTGAGAAGATCACCATCAATATGGGAGGGCATGCTATCCCAGTGCCATTGGAACCGGAATTTCTCCAGTCGCTTATACCAGAGGACAAAGCCATTGCGCTCCCAGTAAAGCAGCTTCACCTTGTCTCTTCCCCGGTTGCAAAACACAAACAGCTTGCGGTCAAAGGGGGACAGAGCCATCTCCTGTTCCACCAGAGTGGCCAGGCCATTGATAGACTTACGCATATCCACGGGCTCACTATAAAGGAATACGTCAGTATCAGCCGCTGGACGAATCATAGGCACTGCAACGCCTGAACCAGCCCAGGCACTTGCTCGACGGATACCTCCAGCTTGATACCAGAGGGCAGGTGCATGACAACCGGAGACTGAGAAACAAGGTCAGGCTTTGACATCCCAGCAACAGGAATCAGTTTTGGCTGTGCAGGCCTGGTCATCAACTTTTTCTTCCAATAACTGAACTGATGGGGAGACAGTCCCCTCTGGCGACACCAGGGAGTTTGCCTTATGCCAGATTGTTGCCAGTCCTTAAGGTGCTGCTGCCAAAGCTGTCTGAGTTTGGCGGCTTCATCTGTTTTCATAGTAGGGTTTCCTAAAAAATAGAAAACCTAACTTTTTTGATTTGGAGTTTTAAGGTGGGTTTAAATTGGCGCTTACTTTACGTTGACTTCGGCAGGCTGTATATCTTGCAATAATTTTTGCTGCTGCTCATAAGCCTTCTCTATCATGCGGTTATGATCAAGCTTATCCCCCCACTCAGTTACAACTCCATCTGTTAGGGTGATTGTTACTCTATCGTTAGCAAGCATTTCATTATCAACAGGGGTACAGCCATAAACAACTTCTGACCAGTAGGATAGTTCTTCAACTTTTTTACCTTGATGCATTCTCACGGAGGTTCTCTTGGGTTGCCCAAGCAGTTGTATAACATCCTGCTTGGTCATAGCAAGAGATAGCTTTGATGCTTCCTGCGCATAATTAATTTTTGTCGAGGCGCACCCGACAAGCGTGAGAGAAAGGATAAGAGTAAGAATATATTTCATGAATATGTTTGTGTGTATTTATTGACAAAAATGGAAGTGTACCAAAGTACAATCAGCTTGAAACCGGGTATTTTTAGTATGAGTTATGAGCACCTAACGCCTCAAACACCGGCGCAGCTTCGCTGCGTCCGAGTGATTTGACTTGTTAGTTTTTGTTTAAACACAAAAGAACTTTTCATCCTCATCAAGAGATAAGATTACATTTTTGGATATCTTCTTGTAAGTTTCTTCTGTTATTTTATCTGATAGCATTGACAGAATCTGTTGACCCGGGAGCTTCTTTGCTTCTTTGAAAATATCTTCAATCTGTTTTTTGTCAATATCCTCAATACTGTCATGAAATATAAAATTTGGTCGATTCAGCTTTAACTCATTAATGGCATATATATATGCAAAATCAAAAGCAATGACTTCAGCTTTCTTCTTCCCACCCTCAGGATTAGTTGCTGAATTATTGAGCTCTATAGAACAAATACCACTATCCTTATTGAATTCTAAGTCTATGCTGTATTCTTCATCGTGAAGACTTTTGGTAAGAGATCCTAAATGTGTATTGAATTTCTTCTCAAACTCATAAACATTGTTAATCTCTTTGGAAATAGCCTCAAGGATTTTTTTCAATTGAGCTTCAGCTTCAGTTTGATCTAATTTTGCCTTGGACTGCTGCTCCATTAGACCTTCTAACTTTCCAAGCTCAACTTTAAGCTCACCAAGACGTTTCAGGTTTTTAGTCACATTGTCTAAGCTTTCCTTAGACCTCATATCAGAAAAAACTTGTAACTTATCTTTCCGTATTGAACTGAGCTCTGCTTGAAGACCCTCAGATTCCTCATTCAATTTAGGCAGGTCAATCGTAAGAAAGTGCCTCTTTTTTTTAACGAGATTTCTATGGAACAAAATAACTTCTTCAAGTTCTCTTAAGGCTCCATCAATTGCTACACCAGAGAAACTATATATAGCTTTAAGCTCGTTGATTAAATAGCCATCTTTGTCTTTGGATAATAGCTCGACAGTATGATTAATATTGTCTACTTTTCGCTGTATTGATAGAAGCTCTTCGGTATATCGGTCTTCTTTTACTTGTAGTTCTGAAAGCCTTTCTATTGGATTCGAATATTCTGACGAGTATTCGAATGTTAAAAGGTTGCTCTCTAGCTCTTTAGCAATTGCCTTATGTTTTTTGATCTCACTTTTTGGCTTTTGCTCTTTCACTAGAGCATTGATTGAAGTGGAATTCCTTTTTCGTCTATTAACCAGATTCGTTGCATCTCTTTTCTCTGTAAGTAGAGACGTATTATTGAAACCGAAAAGGTATAAAAAAAGTTCGCTGTAATCTTTTGGGCCTTGTCGTTTATCAAGAAACTTGGTCGTACTTAACATTCTATGACTGTCATTTCTAATGAATTTAGGCGCTACAGCTCGAACAGAAGGCCTTCTAGTAGATATATTAAAGATTTTATCCTGAATAAATGACTCATATCCCTTTTCTTCAACAATTTCACCATTTACCCAGAATTTAGATTCAGATTCCCCTCCAATACATAGATTTCGAGAAATTTGATTTATTTTGTTTGAGAAGTCAAAAAAGTTGAGGGAAGCAGTTACAAAGTTGTTCTTGAAAAGCGCTTCTATCTCAAGATTTGGCTTTTGAAACTCTTCATCGATGTAAATATTGTCTATGCTTCCTAGCATTAGAAAATCAATCACTCTTGATAATGTTGATTTTCCGACGCTGTTTCCTGTACGACCAGAATTTGGCTTGTTTGTGATGAGGTTAAGGCCTGTCTCGAATTTAACCAATCTTTTTACTTCGCTATTTATCTTTATTTCAAGGCTGTCAAGCTTCATTTATAAAAACCTCTGTTCCATTAATCCCAATAGCCTTAATTGCAAACAACCAATCTAATGACAATATAATGTGATCAATCGATACTTTTAGTTCTGAAGAACAGTCAGTGAGTATCGCATCCAAGGACGAATTTTCCTCTGCCAATTTCTTTAGAATTTTTGCCCCGATACTTACAACATTTATTTCTGGGTCACAACCATTTCTAGGAATCACAAATTGGATTCTCCATAATTATGCACTCAATAAAAGCATGAGCGACAACGACATTCACGCCCAATTCAACATGCTCTTTGTAAACTGGAGTGTTTTTTGATTCAAATACAGTATTTTTTAATCTTTGAATAATAAAATCCAAAATGAACTCTGAATTTTCTCTGATTTTAGCGATGTCTATATCGCAAGTTAGATAGTCGATTTCAACAGCGTCTAAAGCATGATAATATAAATCGTTTAAATTTTGCAGGATTGTATTTTTTCCAAAAGTTATCAGTGAGTCTATCTCGGAATAGGCTTCTTCTACTTTTGAGGAATGATCTAAGTATTGCTTTATGATATGACTTTTAGCTTTAAGATTATTATGTTGAATCTTCACAACTGTCTCAGAGGACGGGCGTCTTCTGCTTTTCTTAAACGTAAACGGCTTATTAGCTAATGACTTTAGCAATTCATTTATAGCTGAGCTGATCTCATATTCGGGTGAATTCCCGATTATGATATTTCCAGCATTACGTTCAACTTGAACTGTTTTATTTGCAGGGGGGGGGCTCCCTTCATTTCCTATGGTCAAGATTCAGTCCTTACATGTCAATTTTCATGCCGCCAGAGTTGTTCTTTGTATAGACATTTTTCTGGCCGTTTTGCATAACACTATCCTGACTATTATCTACTGTTGAATTCTTTGTTATTTCACCAATTTTTATTTTCAACTGTTTATTTTTCTTTGATGTAATCACAGCAAACAATGTACTTCCTACAGTACATAGCCAAGCCAGCGTGACCCCAATGTCTGATTTTACAAATTCAATGAATGTATCCATTTCTATCCTTGTTGATAAATGATGATGTTGATGAGAAAACTAACGCCTTGCAGCAGCGGCGCGAGCCGAAGGCGAGCGTCCAGCCCCGAAGGGGCGATGCTGGCTGCGATTGTTAGGGGGCTACCCGCACCTGTGATAATGGTGATTGTTAGCCAATGGCCTTACAGCAACACCGAACTGAAAAAGCTGAGGCTTTGAAAAACCTTGCCACTGGCACAAAACAGAAACCTAGCACCTTGCTCTCTGTAGGGGACAATTATCCCTAACTCTTACTGTCGCAATGAGTGGCTGGCCTTACAGGCTGGCCAAACATCTCAATATGAAACATTAATTCTGTACTGGATGAAGTACGGTCAAACAGAAGGCTTGCCAGCCACTCCAGTCCATATCGAAAAATACTATTGGCAAGGCGTCCATGTTTTAGCCTTTTGATGGGCTTAATTTCAGCACGCCATTCTCCTGTGCAGTAAGCCCAACAATAGGCAAGGGTTACAATTCCCAGCAGGCGCTCAATACGCTCTCTGTCTGACAGGTGTGTACTCTCCAGATCGAAACCTCTACCCTTTAAAGCTTGGAATAGTGTCTCAATTTCCCATCGCCTCATGTAGTCACCCAGCGCCTCCTGACCTGCTTCATTGCTGATAATGATGACGCGTTCCTGCTCTGAGCGATAACAGGAAAGAAATACACGAACACCCCAGAGTTCCCGTGCATGATTCAGATGCATGCTTTCTCCCACTTTCAGACTGAAAAATCGATACGCTTTCAATTTTTCCGTTCGATGGCGGTTCATTGTGCGGGTGTCGTTTGGAATGCGGATACGGAAAGGAATTTTCTGCGCTATCAGCCACTTTAACCATTTTTCACCCCGAAACTCACGGTCTGCGGTTAAATACTGTATACGCTCTGTACCCAGTAAGTTGATAAAACGCTTCAGCAGCGTGATTCGTTCCTCCATGCTGGACATGCCCTTTTTGGGAAGGAGCGTCCAGACAATAGGAATGGCAGTGCCTTTATAAGCAATTGCCACCATCATGATATTGATTTTGAACTTTCCAAACTGCCAGTTGGAGCGATCCAGGCACACAATCCAGTTGCCTTCAGGCACCATCCAGTCAACAACCATTCGTGCCACACAATCCAGCTCGAAGCCTTTCCACATCAGGAAACGTTTGAGGCGCTTACGTCTGGAGTCTATTTCAGTGTGGTGCCCCATCGTTTGAGCTATACGGGACAAACTGACCGTGCCAACCTGTATAAGGCCAAAGATGGCGAGAGCCATAAGGTTAATACGGGATTGATGCCAGTTAAAAGAAGCTTTAAGCTGTTTTTCCAGAGAATGAGTATGCTGCACAAAAAGTAAACTGCTTGAGGTAAAGGACTTGCAGAATACTGATTGAAAGCAGCTCATTCTCCCTCATAGATCAACGTTTACCTCAGAATTGTCCCCTACAGAGCACCTTGCTTTATGCTGGCGTGGCACGGAAGGATAAACACTAAAGCCGCTTGCCAGCAACCACTGAACCTGAAAAACAGCATACTGCCTGTGCTGGCATTGCAAGAAAACACTTGGCACATACTTTCACGCCAGCTTTGCACCCACCTGTTTCTTTCAATTTGCACGGTGTTTGTTGTTTTCACCAGTGGATACCCAAAGCCGCCTAACGCCTGCATGCGGGGCGCGAACGCAGTGAGCGTCCCGCACCATGCACTTGTTAGGCGGCTACCCGCACCTGTGATAATGGTGATTGCTGGACAACGGCCTTGCAGCAACACTGAACTGAAAAAGCTGAGGCCTTGAAAAACCTTGCCACTGGCACAAAACAGAAACCTGGCACTTTACTTTATGCTGGCGTGGCACGGAAGAGTAAACACTAAACCCGCTTGCCAGCAACCACTGAACCTGAAAAACAGCATACTGCCTTTGCTGGCATTGCAAGAAAACACTTGGCACATACTTTCATGCCAGCTTTGCACCCATCTGTTTCTTTCGATTTGCACGGTGTTTGTTGTTTTCACCAGTGGATGCCTAAAGCCGCCTAACGCCTGCATGCGGGGCGCGAACGCAGTGAGCGTCCCGCACCATGCACTTGTTAGGCGGCTACCCGCACCTGTGATAATGGTGATTGCTGGACAACGGCCTTGCAGCAACACTGAACTGAAAAAGCTGAGGCCTTGAAAAACCTTGCCACTGGCACAAAACAGAAACCTGGCACTTTACTTTATGCTGGCGTGGCACGGAAGAGTAAACACTAAACCCGCTTGCCAGCAACCACTGAACCTGAAAAACAGCATACTGCCTTTGCTGGCATTGCAAGAAAACACTTGGCACATACTTTCATGCCAGCTTTGCACCCATCTGTTTCTTTCGATTTGCACGGTGTTTGTTGTTTTCACCAGTGGATGCCTAAAGCCGCCTAACGCCTGCCAGCAGGGGCGAGTGAAACGAGTCCAGCCAGCTTGCTGGCGACACTGGCTGGCTTTGTTAAGTGTTTTAGCCTAACCATGGAGTTTCCACATCCTGATAGCCGCCTATGATACCAATGCTTCCATAGTTCCCTGGATTGCCGTAGTTGCCAACATTTCCGTAGTTCCCATAGTTGCCGTAATTCGTATTTTTATGGGGTGATGATCGGTTATACATAAGCCGATTCTGTTGGACAACTTCGCCTAGGTAACGCCCGCGCATATCTATAAATATTCCTTGGGCTTCGAGGTAATGCCCAATATTTTGCCCTCTTGGTGCATGCAGTTGACCATTTACTAAGTTGGCAATATGTTGCCCTTTACTGTTGAACAGAAAATCCATCTTTAATCTCCGCAGACACTTAACGCTTGCATGCGGGGCGCGAACAAAGAGAGCGTCCCGCACTATGCACTTGTTAGGTGCAAGCACTAAGCAGTGAAGTGTGATTTATTCGCTAAATTCGTGAAGGTAAGAAGCTAATTTCGTAATGGTAGCAAAGTTCGATTGCTTGTGACTTTGGTCATTGACTTTAGAAAGAACTAATTCTTCGTTTACAGCAAGAAACAGCGAAATATCTCTGATACTCATCCCTTGGTCATATAAGAATTGCATATACTGAGCTTGCTCATGACCTGGCGTTTGCGTAAAAACAAAATCATTAGTTTGCACTCTAGAATCACTACTGATTTTCATGGATCATATCCATACAGTCTAAAGGAACAAAAAATATAGACCAGATATGACTATAAGCAATGAAAGCATCAGAACCTAACGCTTGCAGCAGGGGCGGCGAACGCAGTGAGCCGTCCCATGCCTGCACTTGTTAGCAGTACATTACTCTGCCATCATTTTTGCCCACATGTGAGCACAATATCCACAAACATTATCTTCTGAAATTTCTTCAGGAGGTATGCTGGCTCCACATCTCTCGCACTCATGTGTTGCTGAGTCTCCGCACGAGGCACAAACACCCTCATGGAATAAATAACTACCATCAAAGCAAAATGGACAATCTATGACTGGTGAGTCACCTCCATCTTTGTGAGATAAATATACATCATCAGCGTAATACTCATTGATAGCAGCATTTACGATGCTTTCATAATGAAGATCATTTTCACATGAACGACATTTAAATGAAGCTTCAACAGCTTTACCTTGATCAGATGTAGCTTCTAACAAACCAGAACCGCATTCACCACATCTATATGCTTGTAGAGCATATAAAATCTCATCGCTGAAGTAATCCAGTTTTTTTAGCGTAGAGTCACACTCTTGCTTTTCTTTTTCATAAACTTCATTCACATCCACCAAGATTTTCCAATAATCTTCGCCAAGAAGCTCTTTGGGATCTTCGTTTAATTCGTCAACAATAAAGTTTCTGATTATGATAAATGAATCTGATATGAGCTGTTGAACAGATTCACTGTTCATCGTGCTATAGTAATGCTCAATATCATTACGGTACTTATTGATCCTTTCGAGCCGTTTCCACTCAACTGTAATATTTAAAGACTCGAAGCGCTCTTTAATATTTTGGACATCTACGGTCTTTTTACCTTTCCCAATCCAATTTACAGCCCCTGTGGCATCAATTTCAGGCTAAGCTCGCAGAGCTTGTGCTTAAATAGCAACAATATCCCAGCAAATATATTTCTTGTGGAAGAAACTATTCTTCTTTCATCAGGTGACTCAAAGTCTTCTAACCCTATCGCAATTGAATCAACTGCATTTCTCAAGATACTCATGGATTTCCTTTGTACTGCTAACCCTAAGCACAACCGCCGCAGTATGCGGTCGGAGTGCTGCGCGTTGTTATGTTGCTATACTGCCATACAGTGCAGTGACTTTTGGATATTATCCCATGAAAAAACATAGCCTTGTATTGATTCTTTCTTTTTTCTTTCAACCCTTCGCTCTTTGCAGTGACTTTCAATTCAGCTTAGAAGCAGGAGAATTAAAAGTTTTAACCGAAGGAAGAAAAAAATTACAGACAGTAAAAAAGTTCAGCATTGTTGATTACTGCTCAAATGATGATGTAATTTTATTGGGATGGAATAAACTTTTCACTTTAGACGGTGGCGAAGTTTATGATTTAAGACTTCAAGATAATAATGGAACAATTACTTTTTTTCAGTACGTTCGCCGCACAACAACACTTATTCCTACCAAGCAGCACAATAGAATAACAAGAGAAGAACTTGAAAAAAATTACAAACGATCACGAGCAAGTAGCGCTCAAAAATTTCGTTGCGGAAACAACTGCTATACACCACAAGGAAATAAGTTCTGTCACAAAAGAGAGTATTATTTCAATTTTGATGCGAATATAACATTATGCACTGATTGCTATAACATGCTTTTAGAGGGTGCTAACCAATGACTATTGCAACATAACGCCTTGCAGCAGCGGCGCGAGCCGCAGGCGAGCGTCCAGCCCCACAGGGGCGATGCTGCCTGCGATTGTTAGGTGTTAATCCCCAGACTCACGGGTATCATAGCATTTTTCTTTTATGTACAGAAAATTACCACTTTCCGGCATAAGTAGGAATTGACGTTTATTTTTACACTCAGCACAAACTTGAATAAACTCTCCTTGTTCTGTTTTATTTTTATTATATGAGAAATGGGTTAAGAGAGTAGACTGAAAATATTTACTTCTAGGATATGATACAATTAAATTCCACATGTAATCAGAAAGTGGATAAACAGTCCAAGTAACGAATTCATGGTTGCTAGAATTCAGATAACCTAATTCAAAAAATTTTGGATCAGCTCTAATAAAAGACCCATATAAACATAAAACCATAAGGTAAAATTTTGAATATTTTGAAAACATAAAGCCAATATTCTTTCTGTAGAGAATCATGGTTATATGGTAGTTCACTATTTCTTATACACCTAACGCTTGCATCAGCCGACGCCGTAGGCGGTCGGCTGGATGCACTTGTTAGCTTTCTTTTGCAAGCTCCGTACGAATACTTTTACCAACCTTCTTGATAAAGGGTTTTGCTACATTTGGATATGCAATAACTTTTAGATCTGACTCTGAATAGCCATTCATATGATTGCGTTTAAAATTTTTCAACCAATTACCAGACTCTAAATTATCCATACTTATTATTAATTTCATTGTCTCACCCTCAGAAAGTTTACAAGGAAACTGAGAAGAGTTCTGGAAATCAATATAATTTGATCCAATTCCTATATTTTTACTGCTGCGAAATTTTGACAACTGAAAAGCAATGCAGCTGTAATTGTTAAAAACTACTGTTCTATACCCCGTATTCGTAACTTGTACGATAAGTTTTTCAACCCCTGCATCAAACTCATAAATTTCTGAAGTAATATCGATTGATATCTTCCTGTTAGATAGCGCTATATAAAGTGATACAGACGTTGCCACAATAGTACCTATCGCAGACAACCATGGTGCAAATGAATTTATAAACTTCCAACACTCAATATTCATACATGATGAACTCCATTTTTGGAAAGCTAACGCCTGCATGCGGGGCGCGAACGCAGTGAGCGTCCCGCACCATGCACTTGTTAGGCGGCTACCCGCACCTGTGATAATGGTGATTGCTGGACAACGGCCTTGCAGCAACACTGAACTGAAAAAGCTGAGGCCTTGAAAAACCTTGCCACTGGCACAAAACAGAAACCTGGCACTTTACTTTATGCTGGCGTGGCACGGAAGAGTAAACACTAAACCCGCTTGCCAGCAACCACTGAACCTGAAAAACAGCATACTGCCTTTGCTGGCATTGCAAGAAAACACTTGGCACATACTTTCATGCCAGCTTTGCACCCATCTGTTTCTTTCGATTTGCACGGTGTTTGTTGTTTTCACCAGTGGATGCCTAAAGCCGCCTAACGCTTGCAGCAGGGGCAGCGAACGCAGTGAGCTGTCCTATGCCTGCACTTGTTATGTTGCATTTTTGATAATTGCTGTT
The DNA here is from genome assembly GCF_025643335.1 of Endozoicomonas sp. Mp262. Taxonomy (NCBI): domain Bacteria; kingdom Pseudomonadati; phylum Pseudomonadota; class Gammaproteobacteria; order Oceanospirillales; family Endozoicomonadaceae; genus Endozoicomonas; species Endozoicomonas sp. Mp262. Next base: position 511,463 of record NZ_CP092489.1, read on the forward strand.
GCTGCTGATATAGAGTCTTTCCACTCCAAGTTTCTTTGCGGCGTTCTGTTAACTCTATGAATAATTTCTCCAGTATTACAATATTCCAAACCACCATCGGCATCAATAAAATACTGGTACATTGATATAAGATCATTCATGTTACCAAGTAACTTTCGACTATTTGTAGAGGTAAGCTCTATAGTTCTATTTTCTTGAATGATTTTGCCTATAGTCTCATTACTGAAGCCTTCTAATTTCAATAGCTGCTCTAGCCCCCAAGGGAAACCCTTTATCGTTTCTTTTGATTTTATTTTCTTGACTCCCGTAAATATAAATGAAAGTAAAGTCACCTCATTCATAAAGATGATAATTTTTCTTCTTTCTTGAGTAAAAATGTTTGTGTACCAGTTCCCAAGAGCACTATCTGAATCAGATATATCACACAAGTCTGATGTCTTAACACCCAAAAAATCTTGCACTTTTTTTGTGCATCGTAATTGAATCATGTTTATCTCAGATTTATGGTGGTAATGTTTAGCAACATAACAGCTATTAGACCTCAAACGAGTGATACTGGATATTACGCGCACATGCGGTATATCCCCCCAAATACCTTTCTTATCAACTCATAAGAGATCTATCCCTCTTTTCTATCATAAGAAAATATTCATAACTATCAATAAGATAACACTGCCATAGTCAGAACCTGCGAATATCATGCACAAGCGGCATTTGCTTTTTTCAAAACACTATCAATAATACTGTATAAAAAAACAGTATACAGGCTTTTCTATGTCATCTAAGTTCATGCAGCAGGTTCGCAATGTGTTACGCGTTAAAAGGTACAGCTATAAAACTGAACAATCGTACTGTTATTGGATCAAATATTTCATTAGATACCATAACCTGAAACACCCTCAACAACTCGGACCCGATGATGTTAAAACATTCCTTACCTATTTGGCAGTACAGCGTAATGTAGCTGCCGCTACACAAAATCAGGCATTGAATGCTCTCAACTTTTTATATACACAAATTATCGGGCGGCCTTTAGGTGATGTTACAAAGTTAGTTCGGGCAAAAAAAGCCGCGAAAATCCCGGTTGTTTTTGAACGAGATGAAATTAACGCCATTTTTTCTGTTATCAATCCCCTATATAAGCTGCCTGTACAACTGATGTATGGATCAGGGCTACGATTAATGGAATGCCTTCGCCTCCGTATTAAAGACATTAATTTTCACAGAAACTCTATTGTTATCCGGGATGGCAAAGGTAGCAAAGATAGGGTTACCTTGCTTCCTGAGTCCCTCATAGATTCCATTCAGTCACGGATTAAAGAAGTCCGGCATATCCATGCCGCTGATATTGAAGCAGGCTTTGGCAAAGTGTGGATGCCTGATGCCCTTTCAAGAAAATATCCATCCGAAGCACGCAGCATACATTGGCAGTATGTATTTTGTTCTAACAAACGCTCCATCGACCCAAGAGATAAAGAGGAGCGCCGCCATCATTTGGATGACAGTACTTTACAACGTGCTGTTAAACAGGCAATTCACCGGGCAGGTATCGAAAAAAAAGGCAGCTGCCACACCTTTCGCCACTCATTTGCTACCCACCTTCTTGATGATGGCTATGATATCCGTACCGTACAGGAATTGTTAGGTCATAAAGACTTGAAAACCACCCAAATATACACTCACGTACTTAACCGTGGTGGCAACGCTGTCAAAAGCCCATTAACCAGACTCTGAATATATCCAACCACGCTACCGCCCGAAGGCAACACCAACACCTGTAACTGGCCTGGCAGAGCAACAAGCCTCGGTAGCTCAGCAACTATATTTTTTTCGTCGTGTATTTTACAGTACGCTGACATTTATGTCGTTACCAACCATGTCCATTTCCGTCAAATGATTTCCCCATGAGCAACTTTATCGTCCCTCCATGCAGGGAACCCCTCACAGAACATTTTCGTGACTCACATATTGTAGTTGTGGATAAACCCGCTGGTCTTCTCAGCGTTCCAGGACGTCCGCCTAATGATAAAGATAGCGTCCTGGGTCGGCTGCAAGCCATAGAACCTGAGACCCGTGTCGTACACCGGCTGGATATGTCAACGTCAGGGCTTATGGTGTTTGGACTTCATGCAGAAAGTCACAGGATATTGAGCCGACAGTTTCAGGACCGTAAAGTCAGCAAAGGCTATATTGCTGACGTATGGGGCATACTGGAAAAAGACAGTGGTGAGATCAATCTTCCCTTGCGCTGCGATTGGCCTAATCGCCCCAGACAAATGGTGGACTTTGAATTAGGCAAACCTTCTTTGACGCGCTTTCACCGGCTTGATCACTGCAAGAAATACAGCCGGGTCAAACTTGAGCCTGTTACCGGGCGATCTCACCAGCTTCGGGTTCATATGGCCGAGTTAGGCTTTCCCATCCTGGGTTGTGAGTTTTATGCCCATGACGAAGCACAGTCCGCATCGGAAAGGCTGCACCTGCACGCCTGCCAACTGGGTTTTTACCACCCTGTAACCCATAAATTAATGAACTTTAATAGCCCTGCACCTTTTTAACGCTTACTATCAGCCCTATGAATAGATAACAAAGAGGGGAAGCTTCATGTCATATGCCACCGTCAATGGAATTCAAATAGCTTATGAAGAGGACGGTTCAACCGATGCTCCCGCTGTTTTGTTAATCCACGGGCTGGGCATGCCTTTGACAGGGTGGCCACAGGGCTGGCGTCACTACCTGGTAACCCAGGGCTACCGCGTTATCTGCCTGGATAACCGGGATGCCGGACAGTCTGATATACTTGACCATTATGGGCTTCCCTCTCCCTTCGATATCGCCAAAGCCTCACTGCTGAAAAAACGAATCCGGTCTGCCTACAGCCTGAAAGATATGGCTGCAGATGCTATTGGCATTATGGATCACCTGGCCATTGACCAGGCCCATATTATCGGTGCCTCCATGGGCGGAATGATCAGCCAGCGCCTGGCCATTCACTATCCGGATCGGGTAAAAAGTCTGACGCCGATCATGACCATGACCGGCGACAGAGATATCCCCTACCCCTCCATGAAAGTTCAATGGGTAATGCTCAGCCAACCCCGGAATGGTGACCGCCAGGCTATGATGAACCATTCCGAAAAACTCTGGCGAGCCATTGGCAGTCCTGCCTATCCGCCTTCTGACGAATACCTAAAAGCCTATATTAACGGGTTGCTGGATCGGGGATTACACCCCAAGGGTGCCATGCGCCAACTGGCGGCCATTCTTGCTGAGGAAGACCGTGGCCCTCTGTTAACTAAACTGGATGTCCCCACCCTGGTAATTCATGGCGAGGCCGACCCTCTACTCAATGTTACCTGTGGTAAGCAGGTTGCAGAGAAAATACCGGGAGCCAAAATACATATCGAACCGGGAATGGGTCATGATTTTCCCGAGCCTATTGAAGAAAAACTGCTTAAATTAATTACAGAGCACCTGAAAGCAGCTGATAACCGGCCAGAGTAAGAATTATGAAAAAACTGAAAAACGAAACTGAACTGGTCAAGGAAGCCCTGAGAGTGGGAGCGATCTATGCGGAAAAGCGTAAGGCAGGCCAAATTGAATCCTCTGACCCAGCCAAGCGTAAAGTGGAGTTTGTCTACCGTTTGCTGGTTCACGATAATCTGATTCAACCCCTGGAAAAAGGGCAGGAAAGCGAACCCAATATGAAACGCAAGCTGGCATTATGGATTTCCCGGCAACTGCCTCCCAACCATCCTTTATTGAGTTAATGAAAAACCCGAGACCTGCAGGTAGACTTGGGGACATTCTTCACGATAACTCCATAGTTAAATACCTGCATGTCCATATACCCTCTTCGCTGCCCTGTTTGCCACCACCCCCTGCAAAACTCTGACTCTGGCCTGAAGTGCTCCAGCAATCACCACTTTGACCGGGCTCGACAGGGCTATATCAACTTATTGCCCGGCCATAAAAAGCGCAGTCAAAACCCCGGTGATGACAAGCTTATGGTAGACGCCCGCACAAAATTTCTGGACACCGGTCACTACGCACCGGTTGCCAATGCGCTCATTGAAAAAGTTCAAGGGATTTTAGCCAATACCACCTCACCGACAGTTATTGATGCCGGGTGTGGAGAAGGCTATTACACCCACCAGCTAAAAACTGCCTTATCATCCAGCCAGATCATTGGCTTTGATATTTCCCGACCTGCCATCATGGCCTGTAGTAAACGATATTCTGATATTCAGTGGCTGGTTGCCAGTGTTAACGATATTCCTGTACTGGATTCCAGTGCGGATATGGTTATCAGTATTTTCTCCCGCTGTGACTGGCAACAATTTGCCAGAATCTTGAAACCGGGCGGAACTGTTGTGGTTCTCACTCCCGGCTCACAGCATCTTCACGAGCTGCGTGAGGTTATTTATGAGCAGGTTCGTCCCTACCCGGAAGATAAACTACGGCAGTCACTGCCAGAAGGTTTTTCATTAGTGGACGTTCATCCGATACAAGGCCCTATGGAACTCATTGATTCGGAAACATTGATGAATCTACTGGCCATGACCCCACACTACTGGCGAATCAAACCCCGGCAAAAAGAAAAACTGTTACAAACACAGCAACTCACCTGTCACTATGACATGCGCCTGAGCATCATCAGAAAAGAAATAGTTTAAGTTTATTTGTGCTATATCAATAAGAACCAGGCCGGAAGCTGGTATAAGGGAACTGTCTTCAAAAAACTGAAAAAAAATAGTAAAACAGGAGACGCTTATGTTCAAACATCTTTTACCTATGCCTCCTGGCCCCAATTCGGGCAAACGATTTTTCTGGTTTTCAGGCAGGGCAGAAATAGCTCTGGCTCTGGTAGTTATGGTTACTGGCCTGAAGCTTTATGTTGACGGTACAGGACACAGGGTCATGGTGCTCTTCCTCGGTTCAGCCTTATCTGCCATTATTCTATACGGCTTATCCCATCCCAATAGTAAAGTTCGCCAAAAACTGGAAAAATGGCTAGTCAGCCCTTTTAGTCATATACCCTACATCTTTGGACTCTATCTGTTTTTCTTCGAGGGCTTCTGGCGACTGGCAAAAATGCTGGATGGCTTTTCCTATTTTGAGCTTGCCCAGGCTGCATTTTTCTTTATTGGCGGAAATATGGTGGTTTCTGCGGGCTATATGGCAACGGAGTATGTCCACTCCTTAAAAGAATCCCGACAGCTCAGCCATTAGTTAAACTTATGTTAACCTTTAAGCTCCTTAAATACTTAAAGGTTAACTTTAGGCTCTGTTGACATAAACTTGCGAGTTCAGTGGTTCGTAAAGCCGCATTCAGCAAGGCGAGTGTGTGCAGGTGTAGCCATCTACATCAAGCACGCTCAACGCAGTCGGAAGGCTGCTTTACGAACCACCCGGAGGGCTCAACCGGGAGCGATTGTGGACTGCGTTGCGATGACTTGAAAGACAGGGGTATTCCTGCGTCATCGCGTCTTGCCACAAACACTCCCGGTTGAGCTGAACACTCAATCTTATGTCAACAGAGCCTAAATCATGATAAAAAAGCAAGCCCTGATATTTGGTGTCACCGGCTCTCTCGGCAGTGCTATAGCAAAGCAGCTTTCAGAGCAATACCATGTTACGGGTATTGCACGAAACCCAGCCGTTAATAAGCCTCATTATTTATACCACCAGATCAAGTCTGACTTTAGTGAAAGCTCCCTCTCAACCATTAGCCAGTCATTACATAATCACACTAAAACCTTCGACCTGATCATCAATACCATTGGCATTTTGCATAACAGCACGTTAAAGCCAGAAAAACGACTGGGTGACTTATCCTCTGCCTCTCTGAGTCAGTATCTGGAAGCCAATACCATTATTCCGGGGTTGTTGCTGAAATATTTTTATGGCCTGATGCCAAGGCAAGCACCTTCGGTATTTGCCACATTAAGTGCTAAAGTGGGGAGCATTGAAGACAACCGGCTGGGCGGCTGGTACGGTTACCGGGCATCCAAGGCAGCCCTCAATATGCTGATTAAAACAGCTGCCATTGAAATTGCCCGAACCCATAAACAGGCTGCTATTGTGGCCATCCACCCCGGTACAACCATTAGTCCCTTATCTGCCCCTTATACCCGGAAAACCCCTGAAGATAAATTATATACACCGCAGCTCTCGGCGGAGCGCATTATTCAGGTTCTCACCCATCTAAAGGCGACAGATACCGGCTGTTTTTTTAACTGGTCAGGTGAAAAGCTCCCCTGGTGATAATTATTACTCTCTATTTTCCAGGAACGGGTTAGTATATAGAGCTTTAAGATGTAACTAAGTACAAACATGGCACATCCAGCAAAAAAAAAGGCACCATCCCCGGAAACCCTTGATCAGGCAAAAAAACTGGCCAAGGCCAATCAAAGGCCAGGGCAGACCAAAGAACAAACACGGCTGATAGCCCAGGGCATTCAAAAAGGGATTGAGCAATATAAAAAACAACAGAAAGCCAAAGCCAGGGAGCTGGACAAAAAGCTCAAGAAAGCCAGCGCCCCTCAGGCTCCTGAAAAAACAATCGAAAAAGCGGAGTCCCGGGAAATCATAAAATACCGGCAACACTGGTTCCCCTGGCTGCTGCTAGTGGTTAGCTGGGCTGCCATAGGCATCTACCTCCTGATCCCATAAAGAACTGCGTTAATCCCAATATCACTAGAGGCAGGGAACACTGTACTATTCGGCTCTCTTTGCCAACCCAACAGAAGATCCCTGCTTTGACACAGACTCTTTTTTCATCATTACCCCTGCCGAAAGCGCTGCTTAGCAATATTGAGTCCCTGGGCTACTCACAGATGACGCCTATACAGCAACAAAGCCTTCCCCATGCCCTGAAAGAAAAAGATCTTATTGCCAAGGCAAAGACTGGCAGCGGCAAAACGGCAGCCTTTGCCATTACCCTTCTTACCAAATTGCAGGTGCGGGATTTTGGCTGCCAGGCATTAGTTCTTTGCCCAACCCGGGAACTGGCCGCACAGGTGGCCACTGAGGTCCGCAAGCTGGCCCGTTACCGCCAGAATATTAAGGTGGTTACTTTATGTGGAGGCCAGCCCATCGGCCCTCAAATTGGCTCATTAGCCCACGGCGGCCATGTTGTTATTGGTACACCGGGACGGATTCAGGATCACCTGCGCAAGCAAACCCTGTCGCTGGAAAAGGTTAACACGGTGGTACTTGATGAGGCTGACCGGATGCTTGATATGGGGTTCAGAGACTCTATTGAAACAATCCTTGGCTATACCCCAAAAAAGCGACAGACGCTATTATTCTCTGCCACCTACCCCAAAGAAATAAAGGCATTAAGCAAAGATATCCAGAATAACCCCATCGAAGTCACCGTAGAGTCAACCCACAGCCATAGTCAAATTCAACAACTATTCTATTGTGCGGAAAACAAAAGCAAGCCAGAAACCCTGCTTAAACTGCTGAACCACTATCAGCCAGAATCCACCGTTATCTTCTGCAATACCAAACAGGTTTGCAAAGAGGTCGGTTCCTGGCTTTACGAGAACGGTCACAGGGCACTGGTACTTCATGGTGATCTGGAACAAAAGGAACGGGATCAAATTCTTGTACGCTTTGCCAATAACAGTTCAACCCTACTGGTTGCAACCGATGTTGCGGCAAGAGGGCTTGACATTGACGACCTGGCTGCCGTGATCAACTATGACCTTAGCCGGGATCCTGAAGTTCATGTCCATCGAATCGGACGAACAGGACGGGCTGGAAAAGAAGGGCTGGCATTGAGCCTTCATACCTCCAGAGAGCAGTATAAACTGGATGAGATCAGCGACTATATGCAATCAGAACTTTCCTTTGCTGATACCCGACAGTTGAGGGATAAGGTATCCGCTCCCCCTAAAGCCCCCATGGTGACTTTATCCATTGATGGTGGCAAAAAAAACAAGGTGCGTCCCGGTGACATTCTGGGAGCCTTAACTGGTGAAGCCGGTATTCCCGGTAATCAGGTGGGTAAAATTGCTATTTTTGATTTTGTTTCCTACGTTGCAATAAAGCGCGACAGTGCGCGCCAGGCACTGAACCAGTTGGAAAGAGGCAAAATAAAGGGTCGGAAATTTAAGGTTCGCCGATTGGGTTGATGATTGGAGATGCCTGTCGTTCCCAAACTCCCGTCTGGAAATGCATACCTCCCCAAGCCATGAGTCGCGAGCATCCGTATGCATTCCCAGCGAGGAGAGGGTGTCGCGAAACTGAATGCAGCGTGCACAAAACGAGATTGATTCTCTTTTTTTTAACCACGGAGACACGGAGGCACAGAGTTTTTATAACTTTAAACTATAAACATCCGTGCCTTTGTGTCTTTATTATGCCCTTCAGGGTGCCGTGGTTAATAAAAATAACTTTTGCGACATCCTCAGGATGCTGGGAACGATAGGAATGATACACTAAGTTTTCGGTACAAACTGCTGTAATGCTACCGGAATAGCTTTCACAATACTCGACCGCACTGGCCGCCAAAAGGCAGAAAGCAGTAAAAGCCCACCACCTATACAAACACCGGTTGCTGCCAGGTTATAACCGACAATACCGTAAATGGTAAACAGGTTGGATAAGGCATACATAACGTACAGTAGTGAAGACACCATAAAGGCCCGTCGATCAATAATAATGGAAACCAGGGTCATCAACAGATATAAGACAATGACAATCGCGATACTAACAGTACTTTCTTTTCCTTCCAGAATGCCAAGATAAGCAAATATGGGATGGACAATCATGGGGGCTGATAACAGATGAAGCCAAAAGGCAACATCAGTACGGCGGGTGGTTCTTTTAAGGTCAGAAGCATCCCAGTACATGGCCAGCAAGAAAATAAAAATACCACTAATAAGCACTATCATCAGGATGGAATTTATTGCACCGGGAAGGTAATAAAGAACCGTAGCGGCAATAAACCCAAGGGCTGTGGCAGCTCCCGCAGCAACGGTTATTGGCACCTGAAAGCGCTGGTAATGAACAAAAGCGGCAATGGCTGAAAGCCCTGTTGCTGCTACATAGGTGATTCCTGATGCAGAGGAGAATAAGTACCGGGATAGCGCAAACACCCCTCCCACGAAAACCAGCATTAGCACCATGGCAGGCAGTGCCATTTTTCTTTTACGCACAAAAAACTCTGCCAGTCCCCAGGCTAATAACGGCAGCGAAAGCAGCGATACCACCGTATTGATAGCACCCAGCACCGAATAGGAGGAATACAGCAGCAGCCCACAGGCAATAACAACAAAAATATCATTAAACCCTGTTACCAGCCGAAAGTTTTCTTCATCAACAGCGGTGGAACCTGGAGTGTTAGAGAACTGTGTCCGAAACTCTAAGACCGCAGCCTTAGTAAATATCCCTTTTTTTACCGCTGAATCAAGGTCTTCGTCGGAATACATCATAAACCTTACATATTTATTCAAAATAATAATAAATCAATTATTGCAGATTTCACTCCAGACATGATTTTTATCAAATTTCTACTATAACTAGAGTTAGATAACCATAACACAGTGATTCCCGGCAAGGAGACTGTTGCAAAAAATATTTTATTCACCCCAGAGGGAATAGAGGTTTATATAAGGACTTTATTAAGAGAAGAAGCTCAACAGCTTTTTCTACGCTAGATAAATCAAGATAAAGGGGATATCTGCAATGGGCAGAGACTCTGGATTTGGCAAATGGCGCTCAAGGCTCTGGCCTGTACACAGGTATGAACTAAAAAAAGTCATACCTATGGTGTTGATATTCTTCCTGGTTCTATTCAATTACCAAATATTAAGGGATATGAAGGATACCCTGGTTGTCACATCCCAGGGTTCCGGGGCAGAAATCATTCCCTTTCTTAAATTCTGGGGTGTACTCCCGGGAGCCATATTCTTTGTCATGTTCTATATGAAACTGAGCAACCACCTGGATAAAAAAACGCTTTTCTATACGGCCATAGCGCCCTTTACTGCTTTCTTTACGCTATTTCCAGTGATTTACGCCTTTCGCGACGCCCTCCATCCAACAATACTGGCAGATCAACTTCAAGCCGTACTGCCACAAGGCTTTATGGGATTAATCGCCATCTTTCGAAACTGGACTTGCTCGCTGTTTTACATCATGGCTGAACTATGGGGCAGCGTAGCACTATCATTGCTATTCTGGGGGTTTGCCAATGATACTCATAGAATTTCAGAGTCAAAACGATTTTATCCCCTGTTCGGCCTACTGGGAAACCTCTCGCTTCCTGCGGCTGGAGCTATCATTATTCTTGCTGGGCAATTCAGGGATAATGTTGCCCCTGGGGTAGACCCCTGGCAAATAACCCTTAACTGGTTAATGGCTGCGGTGGTTGCTGGAACCCTGGCTATTATGGCTCTCTACTGGTGGATGCACAGAAATGTGTTTACTGACCCTCGTTTTATTAACACAGAACCCCATAGGAAGAAAAAGAAACGCCCACAAATGGGTATGCTCGCCAGCATCAAATATCTGGCAAGTTCCAGGTATCTTTGCTTACTGGCTATCCTGATTGCAGGCTATGGCTTTAGTATCAACCTTATTGAAGTCACCTGGAAAAACCAGCTAAAACTTCAATACCCGGACCCTAGCAGTTACCTGGAATTCATGGGCATCTTCACCAGTATTACAGGAATAGCCACTATTTTCATGATGCTGTTTGTGGGTGGCAATATTATCCGGAGCTTTGGCTGGACACCTGCCGCACTATTTACCCCTATTGTATTACTGATAACAGGCACAGGCTTCTTTTTGTGTGTACTAGGCTTTGATTCCATCAATGGTTTAGTGGCTATGTTTGGAACTACGCCATTAATGATGGCGGTAGTACTGGGACTCATACAAAATGTTATGAGCAAGTCATCAAAATACTCACTGTTTGATCCCACCAAAGAGATGGCTTACATCCCCCTTGATGAGGAGCAGAAAGTTAAAGGAAAAGCAGCCCTGGATGTTATTGGTGCCCGAATGGGTAAATCCGGTGGCTCGCTGGTACAACAGGGACTTATCCTGATTTTTGGAACGGTCAGTGCCATCACACCTTATCTTGGGGGAGTTTTACTTGTCGTCATTCTGGCATGGTGCTTTGCCGCTTATTCACTGGGGCATAAATTTAATGCTGAAGTGGCTGCGTCAAAGGAACCGGAATATGCCTAAACCGCGCCCAGATAGGAAGTTACCATTGGATATATCCATGAAGGGCGCGCTTTAGGGGCTGTTGACTCTTGCTGAGCACACAAGCAAATATCAACAGCCCCTAACACCTGCGAATAATAATGGCTGCCCCCATTCCCCCACCAATGCAGAGCGCAGCCAGACCATAACTTCCTTTTCTCTGCCGTAGCTCATGGGTCAGTGTTACCAGAATACGAGCACCTGAAGCGCCTATGGGATGACCAAGGGCAATGGCACCACCATTAACATTGGTTTTTCCGGTCAGGGTTTCAGGGCTTATTTTATATTGACCACAAAGCTCGTTGATAACACCCAGTGACTGGGCAGCAAAGGCTTCATTCAGCTCCAGCAGATCCATATCTGATAGCTGCATATCCGCTTTTTTGAGGGCATTTCCAATGGCGGGTACAGGCCCCATTCCCATCATTGAAGGATCAACACCCCCCTGACCATAGCCAACTATCTCAGCCACCGGTTCAAGTCCGTATTGCTTAACCGCCGACCCAGAGGCTAACAGCAAGGCCGCAGCGCCATCATTGATACCAGAGGCATTTGCTGCCGTAACTGTGCCGTCTTTTTTAAACGCAGGCCGCAGGCTGGCCATTTTTTCTAAATTACTATCTGGCCGTGGATGCTCATCGGTATCGATGGTGATTGTTATTTTTCGGCTTTTCACTGAAACCGGAACAATCTCATTTTTGAAGCCCCCGGTTTCTATCGCCAATGCTGCCCGTTGTTGACTGACCAAGGCAAACTGATCTTGCTCTCCACGACTTATATTAAGTACTCACGCAACCGCTAATAGATAAAAATAACTGTACGACCGTTTAATAACTCCCCATTCCAATTTGGCTATACTCATTGCCTAATATCGTTAATTTCGCTGTTGTCACGATGAAAACTGTTGATCCAGTAACCGATGGGTGAAAGTCTCAAATTGACCGAGCTTCTTCAGCTTGCCAACCGGGGAAAGTAGTAGGCAGCTATTTTTTCAATGCTTAAACAGAAGGCAGCCAATCACAGGTATGATGTTGATAGCACACAACACCTTGCCAGTGAGAGGCCGCCCCATGGAAGTATGTCAGCTACGGACTGAAGCCGCCACCATTTCTTGTGATGCGATTCAACGGTTAGGCCACCAATTGCAGGCTCTGCGAGAGTCTGGCAATCCTATCAGGCACTTTGAAGAGTTTGAGCAGACCGTTAATGCTCTCTTTAATCAAGCTCAGCAAGATTTTTTAGCAGAGGCGCTGGCTGAGCTTGATATTGATACCCCAGCTATTGAGGTCAGCGGGATCACTTATAAGCAGGTGTTGCGCAGTTATAAAACCTACCAGACAGCGGTTGGTTCAGTCCGGGTTATGCGAACACTTTACCGTAACGGCAAAGAGCCGTGTATCGTGCCCATGGAGTTGAAAGCCGGGATCGTGGAAGGCTTCTGGACGCCTCGGGCTGCAAAGCAAGCTGCCTGGGTTGTTGCTCAAATGTCTCCCGGTGAAGCAAAAAGCCTCCTTGATCTCATGGGAGGTATGTCTCCCTCAGAAAGCAGTCTTGCTCGTTTCCCCAGGCAATTTAATACTCAGTGGGAACAGCACCGTGAGCCTTTTGAAGAGATGCTTATTGAGAAACTTAACGTGCCCACCAATGCGGTCACAGTAGCCGCCTCCCTGGATGGCGTTATGCTGCCCATGAAAGATGGCAAACGAGTAGAAAAGCGAGCCAGGAGCGCTTCTGAAGGCAAACGGACTCAAGGGCCAACAGGTTGCAAGGAGGCCAGTTGCGGAACTTTGTCGTTTTACGATCAACAGGGGGAGCGTTTATCAACAGTCCGCATAGGACGAATGCCAGAAACTAAAAAACTCACACTCAAGCAGTCTTTGTCAGCACTATTGCAAGAAGCGTTGCGACAAAAGCCACAGCTGTCACTGGTCAAAGTCGCTGATGGCGCCAAGGACAACTGGTCATACCTTTCCCGGGAACTACCAGCGGGTGTTGAGGTTATTGATTACTACCACGCAGCCGATCACCTGAAGAAAGCATTTGACCAGGCTTATGGAGAAAACAGCATCAAGTCCAAAGAAAAGTTTGTCACTTACCGACACGTCCTCAAAGAGGAACTTGATGGGGTTGAGCGCATTATTAAAGCCCTGGCTTATCAGCATAAAAAGCATCCGCGCCGCTCAAAATTAAAGACCGAGCTGGAGTATTTCAGAAAAAATCGCCAGCGTATGCGCTATGCTGAACACTTGTCGAATAACCTTCCGATCGGCTCTGGTGTGGTAGAGGCAGCCTGTAAAACCTTGGTTACCCAGCGGATGAAGTGCTCAGGTATGCGCTGGAGAAATCCGGGTGGTCAGGGCATATTGACGCTTCGGTCATTAGTTCAGAGCCACTGGTTTGAAAATGGCTGGAAGTTATTTGCTGCAACTTATTGCGAGAAAGTCACCAAGGCTGCTACAAGCAATGTCATACCATTCCCTGAGAAAGGTGGCAGTGTTTAGTTGTGGTCAATATGAGACTTTCACCCTAACCGATGTCGCTGTCATAAAAACATTGAGAGAAGCTATTCGACATGGGCCATATCCGTACCTAAGGGAAAGGGCTCATGCTATTTTACTCAGCATACGTGGTTATTCTATGAGCGAGATTGCTGCAATATTTGAAGTTCGATATCAGACAGTCTCTGACTGGATTGATGCCTGGGATGATTATGGCCTTCGCGGCTTGTACAAAAAACATGAAGGTGGAAAACCACCAGCTATTCCCGTGACATCAATTAAATCACTGCAACAGCAAGGCTTACAGTAAATTCCAAATGGAGTGATTTCGCACAAAATAACGTCTACTTTTGATAGGGATACTTTATCAATGGCTGTCTCTCATGGCTTATCCATTCCAAAAAAGTCGTAAGCATCTTTGTGCAAACAGTTTAATTACTACGATTTCTGAAAGTTATGAGCAAATTCCAGATGTCCGACCAAACAAGGATTCCAGAAAAATAACAATACATGATGCCTCCATGTCCGCTTTTGCCATGATGCATCTCAAGTACCCATCGCTCCTCTCGTTTGAGCGTGATAAAACAGAGCAAGAAGTAAGGCATAACCTTGAGCACCTGTATCAGATAAAAAAACGTGCTCCCTGTGATACCAGTATGCGGGAAATCCTGGATCCAATAGATCCCGTAGAGTTCAAAAAGCCTTTTAAGACATTGCTGTCTAACGTCCAAAGGGGCGGATTACTGAAGGCATTCGAATTTCACTGCGGGAACTTGAAAAATCACTACTTGCTCCCGATCGATGGAACTGGGCTATTTTACTCCTGCAATAATAAAAAACCTTGTCAGGAGTGCTGTACTAAAAATAAGGGAAAGGCCAACGAAGCTCACTACCACCAGTTAATGGCAGCATGCATTGCTCACCCGGATCAAAAAACAGTCTTGCCATTGGCACCGGAAGCCATAGTTTGCCAGGACGGTTCGACCAAAAATGACTGTGAAAAAAATGCCATTAAACGGTTGTTTGCCACCATACGAGAGCATCACCCACGTCTAAAGTTCGTTATTCTTCTGGACAGTCTTTATGCTGACAACCCCACTGTCCAACTGATTAAGAGTTATGGCTGGCATTACATCATTGTCGCGAAAGATGGCAACCATGCCTCGCTGGTTGAAGCGATGGATGAGCTGGATAAAGAAGGAAAAGTTCACCGTGCTGAAAAAGTTAATGAAGAGACTGGAATTAAGTGGTGGTTTCGCTATGCCAATGACGTCAGGCTGAACAAGGCAAAATATGCAGAACAGGTTAATGTGCTTGATTTTGTCGAAACCGATAAAAAAGGTAAACAGCATATCTGGTGCTGGGTGACTGATATTCCGCTTAACGAAGAAACCATAGAACCCGTCATGAAAGGAGGGCGCTGCCGATGGCATATTGAGAACCAGACGTTTAACACCCTGAAAAATCAAGGCTACGATCTCGAACATAACTACGGTCACGGTGAGAAGCACTTAGCCACAAATCTGGCCTATCTGACGATGCTTGCTTTTCTCGTAGATCAAATACAGGAACTGTGCTGTCCCCAGTTTCAGGAAGCTTTAAGAACCCGCTCAAAAGGAGTCCGTATAGCATTATGGAAATGGATACAGGGCTATTTTTTGCATTGGCTGATAAAAACGTGGGAGGGGCTTTTTTACACAGTAACTCATGGTATTGAAGAGAAAAGGGTGATTCCATTCGATACATCATAACCGGCCATATCGTAGCTACGTTCAGGGGTGACATTTTTTCTTTAAAGCTCCGCTTTGTTAATTGGCGGCTCAGTTTTGATCGGCTTCATTATTTTTGCTGCCTTATTGTCAATACCAACGATCATCGACGTTCATCATGCGGGAATAGCTGGAAAACCACCTATCTATACTGACCAGGAAGCACAACGCATTAGAGAGATTGTCTCCGAGGAACCTCGCAGGCTGTCTTATGTTCAAACAAAGATTGCAGAGGAAACCGGTAAGGTTGCCTCAAAGCAAACCCTGTCGAGACTTTTAAAAAAAGCTGGGACTTGTTTATAAGCGGTTTCGTAAAGCTTGCAGCCATAAGCGCGATGAGGAGCAATTCAGATGTTGCCAGTCTGCCTTGAAAGAGGCCCAATATGCTGAGGATAAAGGGCTTGTCAATCTGTTTTACTTTGATGAATCTGGTTTTAGTCAAGAGCCTTGTGTCCCCTATGGCTGGCAAGAAAAAGGCTCACAGCTAAAAATACCCTCTGTAAAAAGTAAGCGTATCAATGTGCTGGGATTTATGAATCGTGCCAATGACCTTTTCTACTACCCAGTAACAGGTTGTGTTAACAGCGAAACAGTTATCAGTGTCTTTGATGATTTTGCCGCCAGGATGGAAGAACCCAAGTACAGCTCTAATGAGCGCTATACCATCGTCATGGTGGATAATGCCAGCATTCATACCAGCAAACTTTTCAGAGAAAGAGTAATAGACTGGGCAATTGAGAAAAAGCTCTTAGTCTGTTTTTTACCAACCTATTCACCTGAGCTAAACCTGATAGAAATATTGTGGAGAAAAGTGAAGTATGAATGGCTGAACCTGCTGTCAATAATGGATTTCAAGGAATTCGAACAAGAGGTCAAACGTATATTTGATCTATTTGGTCAAAAATATCTGATTTCGTTTGAGTGACTACTTATATTTCTCCGCTATATTTTCTGCGGTAACCCCCATATGGTACTGATTAAATACGTCTGTCAGGCCTTCGGAAATAATACTGTCGGCAAATGCCGCATTTCCCATTTTTATACCGAATCGGGCATTACCCTGAACGTAGTAGGGAGCCATGGACATGTTTTCCATACCAGCTGCCACCACCAGGCCAGCATCCCCTGAGCGAATATGGGCGACAGCTTCCATAACGGCTTTCATACCACTGCCACAAATCATGTTCAGTGTATAAGCAGGTACTTCTGCTGGGACACCCGCTTTGATTGCAGCCTGACGACCCGGCCCCATGCCCTGGCCACAACTAAGCACATTCCCAACAATGACTTCATCCAGCTGTTCCGGGTTAACACCAGAATCAGCAATCACCGCACTAATCACCGCTGCCCCCAGTTCAGAGGCCGGAGTATTTTTAAAGGCACCACCGAATGCACCAATGGCGGTTCGGCGAGCAGCCACTATATAGACTTTATCCATTATTTTTTCCGCACGATTATTCGAATGTCTTTAGTTCTTCTGGAACATACAGCTTGGCTTCAGTGAGAGCCTGGATATCCCCTAATGTTGACCCTTTATATATTTCCCTCAGTACCAGACCACTGTCAGTAACTTCAATAACTGCCAGTTCAGTAATAATCAGGTTAACCTGGCCCACTGCCGTTAAGGGTAGGGAACACTCTTTCAGAATCTTTGGCAAACCTTTAGCGGTGTGTAGCATGGCGATAATCACTTGCTGGCTACCCACCACCAGATCCATGGCACCGCCCATGCCAGCTACCATTTTGCCAGGAATCATCCAGCTGGCGAGGTTACCCTTTTCATCCACCTGCATGGCACCGAGCACTGTTGTATTAACATGCCCACCACGGATAATGGCAAAGCTGGTCGCACTATCGAAAAAAGCACCATCAGGTTGAATGGTTACCGGTATCCCCCCGGCATTGGTAATATCTTTATCAATAGTCGCCTGTTCTGCTACAGGCCCCATACCAATAAAGCCATTCTCTGACTGCAGCGTAATATCCATGCCAACAGGAATATAATTACTAACCAGTGTTGGCAGGCCAATACCCAGGTTAACCACATCGCCGCTGTGAAGTTCCCGGGCAACCCGGCGGGCAATTCGATGTTTCAATAAATCGCTCATGCTACCCTCTTCACCGGCTGGCTTTTAACGATGTAATTAACAAAAATTCTGGGAGTAACAATGTGATCCGGGTCTAACTCACCCATTTCCACAACCTCTTCCGCCTCTACAAATACCTTATCCGCAGAGGTTGCCATTAATGGGTTGAAGTTTCGGGAAGAGCCACGGTAAATAGCATTGCCACAACGGTCAACACGACTGGCATGAATCAGGGAAATATCCGCTCGCAGTGGCAGTTCCAATAAAAAGTCCTGGCCATTCACTGTGATAACTTGTTTGCCATTTTCAACGATCGTACCAATTCCAGTGGGAGTTAAAACACCACCAAGCCCGGCACCCCCCGCACGAATGCGTTCAACCAGAGTCCCCTGGGGTACCAGTTCCACATCCAGCTTACCTTCATGCATCAATCGCCCGGTATCTTTATTAAGACCGATATGGGTGGTAATAACTTTTGAAAGCACCCCGGAAGAGACTAGCCGTCCTACTCCTTCATTAGTCAGGCCAGTATCATTGCCAATATACGTCAAGTTTCTCAGGCTGGAATCAGCGATAGCCTCGATAATAGAAAGCGGTGCCCCCGCGTTCATAAAGCCACCGACCATAATGGTCATCCCATCTTCCAGATGCTCAAGCACCTGGCTTGCATCCAGTACGGGCTTTGAAGACATAAATCACTCCTGAACTGGCATTATTTTTATATAACGCCTTGTTGTTAGTTCAGAACTGTACTGATGCTGGACCTACTGTTGTTCCTGATGACAAAGCAAACCCATGACCAGGCATTGAGCCAGATGCATGGAGCTGCCTAAAGAACGAATCCCCATCATCTCTGCCTCACTAACCCGTAGTGAAACATCAATAAGCCCACTGCAGGGATGAATATTATGATCCGTCAAGGCGACAACCCGGGCATGTTTTTCATGGGCTGAGCGGATGGTTTCTGCAGTTTCGTCGGCATGGGGATGATAAGTAACAGCCAGTAACAGGTCTTTTTCTGAAATTCTTTTTAGCTGGTTTTTGTGGAGTCCCCCGACTCCATCCAGCAGCACAACATCAATATCCGCACGCATTAATGCGTAGCTGAGATAGCAGGCCACCGGAAATGCACGTCGAACACCGTGTATATAAATGGACTCTGCCTGCTCCATCAGATCCAGCGCCTTTTTAAACTGCTCTGGAT
This sequence comes from Endozoicomonas sp. Mp262, assembly GCF_025643335.1. Taxonomy (NCBI): domain Bacteria; kingdom Pseudomonadati; phylum Pseudomonadota; class Gammaproteobacteria; order Oceanospirillales; family Endozoicomonadaceae; genus Endozoicomonas; species Endozoicomonas sp. Mp262. The sequence continues at coordinate 530,247 of NZ_CP092489.1, forward strand.
TAATCAAGGTGGCAAGGCTTTCAATGGCCTTCACCTGTGGGTGAGCAAAACTTTTTAACAGTGAATGGCCGCTTTTATCTCCCTGCAAGTCAGTATCCGCATGACGCACCCGTTCCCGATAGCCCTCCATCCGGCCTTTTAGCTGGCTTCTATAAAGCTGCTGCAACTCTGAAAAGCCGTTAAAACCAAAGTAGTTAGCGAAACGAACCAGGGTTGATGGCGAGACATTAATCTCCCGGGCAATGGCCACCAGGGTTTCCAGGGCAACCGTGTCAGGGTGCTGGATAAAAAAATCACCGACCTGACGCAACCGGCCACTGAGGTTGTCGTAATCCTCAACGATTCTTTTGTTCAGGTCATCCAGATTCAGAACCCGTGGACTGACTTCAGAGGTCATTACAGCTCCAGCTTGTTATTTGGGTGAGCGGCGAATTTATACCCTTAGTGAGCTATGTCAACTCCATAAAACAGTTTGAGTTGGTCAAGGGTCACCTCTTCCACGGTGGGCATAACAGCCTCCATAAGGAATAACCGGTCAAATTGCTCGGGATTATTACGGACAACTTCCTGCAACTTGTAACCAAAAGCCATACGCAGGATTGTCCCAATATTGAATTTCGCCACAGGCCCCTTGCGCAGGCGCAGCAAGTCATGCTCACGAATCCCGCTGGTACCATGGATTACCAGTGGCGTATCAACCTTAGCTGCAATCTTTTCCAACTGGTTATGGTCAATCGTCGCTGTCGGCTCTTTTAGTCGGTGGATATTGCCCACAGAAACCGCTACCGCATCAACCCCGCTTTCATGGGCAAACCGGACCGCATCATCCGGCGATGTAGTGATAGTTTTGATATGGGGGCGAATATCATCGTAAGGAACAGAGCCGATTTCCCCTTCTACAGAAACACCACAGGCGTGAGCAACCTCAACCACCTGACGGGTTCTGCGAATATTCTCCTCCAGTGCCAGCTGGGAGCCATCAAACATCACAGAACTAAATCCGTAATGTATGCCCTGATAAACGACACTCTCTTCATAGGTATGGTCCAGGTGTGTACAAACCGGAACAGAGGCTTCCTTCGCCAGCAAACTTAGCATTGAAGCAGCATTCTCTATCCCCATAAACTCCACCAGGGTTTTATTGGCTGCAATAATCACTGGACGACCAAACTTTTCTGCGGCACTGACCACAGCCCTGGCATCTTCATAGCCAAATACATTAAAGCAGGGGACTGCATAATCGGCTCTGGCAGCTTCCGGCAACAACTCCCTGAGACTGACTAACATTGTTTTAAATTCCTTAATTTGTGCAGTTAATCGTTGAGTGAATACCTGTATTACTTAAACTTGGCGATCATATCCTTGATACCAGGAATAGTATTCACCTGATCAGCATGGGCAGGTTCAAAATACTGAATCAGTGACTTGGACGTCTCACCCACAATAATAGTGAAGTAGTACATACGGTAACCGGGCGCCACCACGCTGGGGTGATAACCCTTATCAATGGCAATGACACTGCCATCTTTTACCATATGGCAGGGGCCGCATTTCTCTTCCTCGGTATACAGGAACTGGGCTCCAAATCCCTGGGGAGGATCAAAATGGAATTGATAAACTTCTTCGTAACGGGTTTCTATTCCCTCACGGTCTTCATCATGCTTATGGGTCGGGAATCCTGACCAGCCCCCTTCACCTACGGTAAACAGTTCGCTGACCAGCAAACGGCCACGTTTGTTGGCATTGCCCTGCCCTAAAATATGCTTGATTTTACGGTGAGTCTTGGTTTCATCGCTGCCGTACTGCACAACCTGAACATCTTCTGGCAAAACTGAAAACGGCTTCAGTTTTTCTTCATACTTGCCACCAGCAATCATAACCTCCGCATCATCGCTCAGGCATTCGATCTGTACATCACTATCAATGGGTACATAAACAGAGGACGGATGGCCATCCCAGATGGTTGGACGCTGACCAATAGGGCCAAACACCTCTCCATCCACTGTGATGCGACAAGTGCCACCGGCTAATACAACGGCAGTTTCATAATTGGCCAGTCGATAGTGATGAGTCCCCCCTTTTTTCAACTTCACATTATTGAAATAACACAGCGGTGTTGTGTCATCATTTTCAGTAATAATCGCTTCGTTGCGATTATCAAAAGGTTCGATATGTTTTCCCATTACCCTTTCCCCGGAGTCTTTAAAAATAGTGATGCTTAAAATTCAGCGGCTATTCTTCACGTTCAGCGATAAATGCAGCCAGCTCATCACTGGTAGGCATGGCCTCAGTACAGGAGTCTTTTGATACGTTAATAGCTGCCGCAGCAGAACCCATTTTTACAGCCTGCTCAAGGCTTGCACCGCTGATCATTGCCAGAATGGCGGTTCCGGCATAAGAATCCCCCGACCCGAAGGGCTTCATTACCTCCACAGGGAAGATACCTTGTTCAAAACAATGACCATCACGGCAATAAACTTTTGAACCCTGCTCACCTGCCTTTAATAAGATAATTTTCGTCTTTCCCGTTAAAAAACGTTCGGCAGTCTTGTCATCACAGGTATTGTGGGGGTCAATCAGATATTCCAATACATCAAACTCTTCCCGATTACCAATCAGAATGTCAGACTGCTGGGCAGCCATTCGATAATAGGCGGCTGATTCAGCCGCTGACTTCCAGGAGTAGGCGCGATAGTCAAGATCCAGTACCACCACTGTCTTTTGCTTTCGGGCAAACTCAATGGCAGTAAAGGTAGCCTCCCGGGATGGACTGGCTGATAAGGCAGTACCGGTTACCAGCAACACCTTGGCACTGGCAATATACTCCTCACTTATCTGATCCGGCCTCAGGGTAAGGTCTGCGGCATTATTCCGGTAGATAATAACCTCACAACCCGATGGCTTTAGCTCAGTGACTGCCAGGCTGGTTCTTGAGCCAGAATCATCAACCTTTATGCCCTTGAGGTCGATACCATAGGATTCCAGATGGTGACAAACAAAACGGCCAAGAGAATCATTGGATACACAGCTAATCAAGCCGGCACGACCGCCCTGTCGGGCAATCGCCACCGCAATGTTCGCCGGCGAACCGCCGACGGACTTTTTGAAGCCGGAGACATCAATCATGTCCACTCCGGCTTCCAGCGCGTACAAATCAACTCCGGCCCGTCCCAGGGTGATAACATCAAGGGGGCGGTCTTGCCGAAATTGAATCAGGCTCATAAGGTCACCCATGCACTGTCTTTTTTGGCAGACTCTACGCAACGCTCGACAAAGCGAACGCCTTCAATGCCATCATCAACGCCGGGATACCAGATTTCTGCCAGCTCTTGCTGAGCATCGCGATTCGCAGCATCCATAGCCAGTGCAAAATTGCGATACAGGTTGGCCCAGGAATCAAAGTAACCTTCCGGATGACCACCACCCACACGTTCAAAACGAGCAACGTCGTACAGATAACCCATACCACGATCCAGGAGACGGAACTGCCCACCCAGAGGCGCATATTCAATCTGGTTAGGGTGCTCATCCCACCACCTCAGGGTGCCTTTCTCACCAATAACCTCAACCTTGAAAGAGTGGGTGTTGCCGATAGCCACACCAGAAGCCCACAATGTACCAACGGCACCATTTTTATACTTGATCATCACATGGGCATCGTCTTCCAGCTGGCGGCTTTCAACAAAGCTCTTTCGCATGCAGGACAGACTTTCCATTTCCAGGCCACTGATCAGTTGCCCCATTTGCAGGCAATGGGTGCCCACATCACCCAGAATATAGGAGGGACCAGAGGCTTCAGGAGTCACTCGCCAGGCCAGGGCCGGATCGTTCTTTTCAACGTCCTCGGCATGGTAACCATGGGCAAACTGCATATGTACGATACGAATCTTGCCAAGGTCACCGCGCTTCACCATCTCACACGCCTGGGCAATGGTGGGATAACCGGTATAACCATACATCACACCAAATACACGGTTACGCTTTTCAGCAATAGCCTTTAGTTCTTCAGATTCAGCAGAGGTAAAGCTTAATGGCTTTTCACAAATAACATGCAGATCGTGTTCAAGTGCGAGTTTGGCAATAACATAGTGGGTGCTGTTTGGTGTGGCGATAGAAACCGCCTGGATACCATCAACCCGCTGAGCTTCCCTGGCAAACATCTCCTTATAATCAGCGTAGCAACGCTCTTCTTTCAGCCCTAGCTCTTCAACACCAAAAACCTTGCCTCTTTCAGCATTGATATCAAAAGCACCTGCTACCAACTCAAAGTTGCGGTCACGGGCAGCTGCATCACGATGGGAGTCACCAATCTGGCTTCCCTTGCCACCACCAACCATACCCCAGCGCAACGCTTTCTTAAGGTTATTTTTGCGGATCATGTTTCACTCACTTATCTGGTTATAATGTTTGTTGTTTGTCTGGCTTCCCCACCAAACAAACGGCATATAATTTTTAATGCTTAGCTATTAAACCCCGGGGCGCTGGTATTTACGGCTTTCTTCCCAATCGGCAATGGCTTTGGCGGTATTCTCATCACGGGTAACTTTGGGCAGACCCACTTCCCACCAGCAATCACATTCAGACCAGGCGTCAGGATCAATATCCACAACAATTACGGCTGTACGATCAGAAGCTTTGGCTTTGGCAAAGGCTTTATCAAACTCATGCATACCATTAATTTTAAGCGCCATTGCACCCTGGGCTTCAGCATGCTTTGCAAAGTCAACCCGGGCCAATTCCGGAGAGTTACGACGACAGTCTTTCAGTAGATTATTAAACGATTTATTACCGGTATTATTTTGCAGCTTGTTGATTACAGCGAAACCTGCATTATCACAAACCACCACAATCATTTTGTGGCCTGTCATTACCGAACTATAGATATCCGAGTTCATTAACATATATGAGCCATCACCTACCAGCACCACAACGTCATGATCCGGGTTGGCCATCCTGGCTCCCCAGCCACCAGCAATTTCATAGCCCATGCAGGAATAACCAAACTCAATATCAAACTTGCCAATCTGGTGACTTTGCCAGTTCATGGCCAGCTCCGCGGGCAAGCCACCGGCTGCCGTTACAACGGTATCACCGGGTTCGGACAAACGATTTACTGCACCAACCACCTGGGCATAGGAAGCCATCTCGCCTTCCACTGGAGTAATACGCTGCCTGACCACAGCCTTCCATTTATCAGTAACTACAACACCTTGCCCTGACCATTCCTTAGAGAACCGGATATCTTTTAATTCATTGCTGAGCATCGGCAGGGTAACTTTGGCATCACCAATAACAGGTACAGAACGGTGCTTGATGGCATCAAAATTCGCTACATTTATACTGACGATTTTTAATGCTTCATTGCGAAACACAGACCAGGAGCCAGTGGTAAAATCTTGCAACCGGGTGCCCACAGCCAACACCAGGTCAGCATGGGCCGCCATATAGTTAGCAGAATCAGAACCGGTAACACCAATAGGGCCACAGTTCAGGGGATTATCCTGTAACATGGTGGCTCGCCCTGCGATGGTCTCTACCACAGGCATATTGTGTTTTTCAGCAAATTTTTTCAGTTCTTCAGCGGCTTCAGAGTAATGAATACCCCCGCCACTGATAATCAGTGGTTTCTTCGCCTTTTTAATTAGCTCTGCCGCCTGCTCCAACATCACCTGCTCAGGCACCGGGCGCCGTATCCTGTGAATTTTTTCTTCAAAGAAGCATTCGGGAAACTCAAAGGTGTATCCCCAGACATCCTGGGGAACCCCTAAAAATGCAGGACCACAGCAAGCCGGATCGAGCATGGTATCAATGGCATGGGGAAGGCTGTGAATCAGCTGCTCAGGATGCATGATCCGATCCCAATAACGGGTTACAGCCTTAAAGGCATCGTTGGTGCTGATGGTTGGGTTGTGGAAGTGCTCGGTTTGCTGAAGTACGGGATCTGGCAGACGACTGGCATAGGTATCTCCAGAGATCATCAACAACGGTAAACGGTTGGCATGGGCAACACCGGCAGCCGTCACCATATTGGCAGCACCGGGGCCAATGGATGTGGTTGCAATACCAATGCGCTGACGTTTGTTGGCTTTGGCATAGGCTACTGCTGCCATGGCCATAGATTGTTCGTTCTGGCCTCGCCAGGTAGGAATTCTCTCTTCGATAAATTTCAGCTGCTGGGCAAAGCAAGTAACGTTGCCATGACCAAAGATACCAAAGCAGTTACCAAATAATTGTTCCACCTGACCATCAATTTTTATTTTTTGGGCGATCAGGTATTTTGCCAAGGCTTCGGCCGTTGTTAAGCGTATCCGTTTCATGCTGAATGAACTCTTTATAGTGCTGGCAAGCCAGCGCGTTTTCCCGGAATATTTTTTTTCAACAGACCCGGCTAGGGGCTGTTGACGTTTGCTCGTGTGCTCAGCCAAAACCAGCGGTTTCGTGGCTAGACGCAGTAGCGCAGGAATAACCTAAAGGTCACACGTACTCGCGTCTTTCAAGCTACTGCAACGACGGCACGGAATCGCTGGTTTTGGCCCTTCGGGTGGTTCGTAAAGCGGCTTTCCGACTGCGTTGGACTGGCTTGACGTAGAACAACTATGCCTGCACCAGTCCTCCTTGCGGAAAACCGCTTTACGAGCCACTGAGCTCACGATCAAACGTCAACAGCCCCTAATACCTTTCAAATTTTCTAACCTTATGATGAATAATGCAGAATTTCCGTTCAGATAATCACCACAATAGAATGGGTTAGAAAGTGTGACTGGTATAAGTACCCCCTTTTAACCATTCGGCAGGCAGGGGGTACATCCCGGGAAAGTTTTACTGGCTTACAAACCCGCTTTTTCTACATAGGTGATCAGGTTTTTATGGGCCATGTTGGCGTAAGTCTGTGGATGGGCAACTGCCGGGTCCTGCTCAGCTTCCACCACTAGCCAGCCTTCGTAGTCAAATTTCTTCAGCTCTGCGAAAATTTCGTCCCAGTCCAGACCTCCATCACCAGGTACAGTGAACACCCCATTCAGAACAGCTTTCAGGAAAGGCAGGTCTTTCTCACGAGCATCACGCATCACATCAAAGCGCACATCCTTGGTATGAAAGTGAACAATTCGGTCACCAACCAGGCGGATCATTTCTGCTGCATCACCACCACCGTAAGTGACATGGGCGGTATCAAAGGTCAGGCCAACGGAAGGGCCAGTGTGCTTGATAAACATTTCCAGATCACGGGGAGATTCGCAAACAGTGCCCACATGGTGATGGAAAGCTAACTTAATGCCCTGCTCTTTCAGGTAGTCTGCAAACCGGGTCAGTTTTTCGCCGTACTCTTTCCACTGCTCCTCAGTCAGCACAACACGCTGGGAAAGAGGCTTTTCAATATTACCGTGAACGGTATTACTCACTTCACCGGCAACCATCGCCTTACAACCACAGCCTCTCATCAGCTCAAGGTGGCTCTGTACTGCTTCGATCTCCTCCTCAACAGAACGCTTGCACAGCTCCAGACTGTACCAGCCAGATGCCAGTACCAAGCCATACTCCTCCAGTTTTGGCTTGAGCTCATCCGTAGTCCGAGGGTATTTCACCCCCATCTCAGACCCTTGGAAACCAGCCGCCTGCATACCTGCCAGGCAGCTTTCCAGGGGAATTTCCCCTCCCAGGCTAGGCATGTCGTCATTGCTCCAGGTCAGTGGGCTGATTGCCAGTTGAACCTTGCTCATTTTTTTCACTCCAGACTCTGTTTTTGTAAACTTTTTTAAATTGGCAGGTGGGATTTTCCCGGATCATTCACAGCTGGCTCCTTTGTATAAAAAAAATATTTTTCCAGTCAAACTGAAATTGAAATTTATTTTCCAAAAAAAGATTTTTATTGACAGATATCAACATATCTGACAGCAAAGCCGATCAAACTCAATCATATCTGTTCAGAATCGGACATTCACAGCACCGTGCAGTGCTAATAAGTCGGACATTGTGTCAAAAATGTTGGGTCTTACGATTGCTTTTCATTGATGGCTTTAGAACCAGTCAGATGAAAAAAACAATAAGCCAGCAAGTAGATCCAGTATCCGGAGGGCATCTGCAAACAAAAACTGTCACGGGAATGCCTAATGAACAAACAGAGAAAACACGACATCGGTTATGTAATACGGATATGTATGATCACCGCCCTTGGTGGTTTATTATTTGGTTATGACACTGCAGTTATTTCTGGAGCCGTTAGTCCACTTCAGGATTACTTTTCCCTGTCGCCAACAATGACTGGCTGGGCTGTATCCAACGTAGTCATTGGCTGCATCATTGGCAGCATGTTTGCCGGTCGAATCAGTATGGCAATTGGCCGAAAAAAAGCATTGATGCTTTCTGCCTTACTCTTTTTTATCTCCGCTTTAGGTTCTGCCCTGGCTGCAAGTTTTACCGCCTTTGTTGTTTTCCGAATGATCGGTGGCCTTGCTGTCGGCCTGGCCTCTGTGGTTTCACCCATGTATATGTCTGAAGTCACCCCTAAAGATTACCGCGGCAGAACCGTCAGTATGCATCAACAGTCTGTGGTTATTGGGCAGCTGGTTGTTTTCTACGTCAACTACCTGATTGCCAAAGGCATGTCCGAGGCATGGCTGGCAGAGCTTGGCTGGCGCTATATGCTGGGTTCTGAAATTATTCCCGCCCTGCTACTCGGAAGCCTGCTGTTTTTAATTCCTGAATCACCACGCTGGTGTGTTCTGAAAAACCGCGATGAGGATGCCCATAAAACCCTTTCCCGCATTTCCAATCCCAATCATGCTGAACGGTTGATTGCTGAAATCAAGGCCTCTCTCGAGGAACACCACGACAAGGGTAAAGTCAGCCTGTTTTCTCCTGGCCTGAGGGCCATTGTCATTATCGGCTGTCTCATCGCCAGTATGCAGCAGGTGATTGGTATCAACGTTATCATGTACTACTCTCCTGACATCCTGAAACCCCTTGCAGGCAGCACTGAAAGCGCCATGCTCCAGACAACGTTGATCGGTGTCGTATTTGTGGCGGGTAATGCCATCGGCATGTATCTGATTGATAAACTGGGTCGTGTCCCACTATTAAAAATAGGTTCTGTGGGCTGTGGTATTGGCCTTGCTTTGGCCAGCTGGGGTATTTACACAGAATCAGCAGGCTATACCGCCCTTATTGGCCTGATTCTCTATGTCATTGCTTTTGCCATTAGCTGGGGTTGCTGTTGCTGGACTCTGATTTCAGAGATATTCCCCAACCGAATCCGTTCCCGTGCCATGGCTTTGGCAGTTGCCTGCCAGTGGGCCTCTGGCTTTGTGGTGACCCAAACCTTCCCGATGCTCAGTAAAAATGCCTGGCTCAATGAAAACTTCAACGGAGCCTTCAGTTTCTGGCTATATGCTTGTATGACCCTCGTTGCACTTTGGTTTGTTATCCGTTATGTTCCTGAAACCAAGGGTGTCAGCCTGGAAAAAATGGAACAGCACTTCCAGAGCCAGCTCTCCAAAAAAGAGAGAGCATCTGTGATACCAGATCCTACCATGACGATCTAACTAAGTTTAAAGACAATGGCGGTAAATCTGTTATTTTATCTAGCGGCTATTCCAGCGGTGGTTATCACTGGCCTGGGTAAAGGCGGACTGGGAGGTGCCTTGGGAATGATTGCTGTGCCATTAATGGCACTGGTTATTCCTCCAGTGCAGGCTGCCGCCATTTTACTGCCCCTGCTACTAGTTATGGATTTGTTTGCTATCTGGGGGTTTCGCAATCATGTGCACTTACCCACCGTAAAATTGATTCTGACCCCAGGGTTAACTGGTGTAATCCTGGGAGCATTATTATTCAGTGGACTACCTGATAATGTGATTCGAATGGTGATTGGCTTGACTGCACTAAGTAGTGTATAGATTGCTTTCGAATAATTTAACCATCCAGTCGGACAGTATTAGAAAATGAGATCATATACTCCTCTCCAAATGAAAAAAGCACCCGTTCAACTTCTTTTTCAAATTCCGCAAAGCTCTTGATTGACAAGAGGTTGAGCCATTCATACTTTATTTTCCTCCACAGGATTTCAATCAGGTTGAGCTCAGGTGAATATGTTGGCAGAAAGCAGACCAGCAATTTCTTTTCAATCATCCAGTCATCAATTCTGGCACAAAACTTTTTGCTGGTGTGAATGCTGGCATTATCCACCATAACTACCGTGTAACGATCATTTGAGCTGTATTTTTCATCTGCCATTTTCTCTGCAAAGTCATCAAAGGCCGCAATCACCGTATCGCTATTCACTGAACCCACAACAGGATAATGAAATAGCTCACAGCTTCGGTTCATAAACCCCAGTACGTTGATGCGTTTACTTTTGACTGATGGTATTCTGAGCTGCTTTCCTTTTTCCTGCCAACCGTATGGCACACAAGGTTCCTGGGTAAAGCCGGACTCATCAAAATAAAATAAATTGATTAACCCTTTGCTCTCGGCTTCCTGGGCATCTTTCAGAGCAGTTTTACAGTCATGGAATTGCTCTTCGTCCCGTTTATGTTTGCATGATTTACGGAGTCTTTTGTAAACCAGCCCTGCTTTTTTACAATGTTTGCCAGAGTAATTTTTGATGAAGATTTACCGGTTTCATCCTCGATCTTGGATTTGACATACGATAAGCGACGAGGCTCTTCAGCCACTAATTCTTTTATGCGTTGCACTTCGGATTCGTCATATATGCACGGCCTACCGCCACCATGCCCCTTGTACAAGGCACGAATACCATATTCTTCCCAATCATCAATCCACTGAGAAGCAGTTTGATATCTAATTTCAAGTATTTCGGCAATTTGCTCAAGGGTAAAGCCACGATTGCTCAATAAAAGGCTATGGGCTCTTTCCCTTATACATCTCAGAGGTCCGTAGTGTTTGGCGAATTTCAAAGTTAATAAAACAGCTTCATCAGTGATTGTAGTGACGTACTTCATAGGGAGAGGGATTTAAAGACCAGTACTCTCTTTATAATAGAGTAAATGTATCATTCAATAGCTATCTGATCGTTAGATCAAGAAGTAGATTTCTCGTACTGGCCGAACATCCAGTTTATTTGAAACCAAACTATGACCTACTTACTCTTTTGCCTTTATCAATGGTTAGGTTCCCGGCATCTAAACACCAGGAAACCAGGCAAAGTAGCAGGGTGCTTCTGGAGTATCATTGCGGGCTTTACCAGCTTTGGTATTCATGCCGGAGGGCCTCCCTTGAGCATTTACATGCTTCCCCTTGGACTGGATAAACAAAAACTGGCCGGCACTATGGCTATATTTTTTGGCATTATCAATCTGGCTAAACTGTTTGCTTATGCTCAAATGGGCGAATTAAACAATGATAATCTGCTGACATCAGCCGTTTTATTACCACTATGTCCTATCAGTGTTTTTTTAGGCATGTACATTGTTAAAAAAATCAATCAGCAAACCTTTTATAAAATATTATATGCTGGTCTTTTGATCACTGGTATCAAGCTTATTTTCAGCGGCTTTTAAGCTAAAACAAGTATCCCAGAGATAAATAGAGCCAGCCTTTATTCTCTGAATGTTATAAATCTACCCCCCCCCCCTTAACTAACTGCCAATATATTCTAACCACCACCTGTCAAACAGTTGATAAATTTGTTCCTTAGCCTCATCACTAGAATAATAGATAATACCATCCAATGCCCTACAAACATATTCTCTAGGAAAATCACAGTTAATCATAAAGTTAAATAAAGCATGCAAGACCTGTTCAATAAAGACAGGAACAGAACCTTCCCCTCTCAACGAAACATCTTTCGTATATTTTTTAACCAGACAACCATAAGAAAATTCCCACATGCATCTTAGATCTTGAAAACTCAACAACTCTTTTTTTTCATTTTTTTTCTTTTTCTTAACATGTTCTATAAAGCAACTCATCAAATTAAAAAAAGCCCTTTGCCTGTCAGCGACCCCCTTATCAATTAAAAACTCATAGTAAAGTATAGTGGCCTCAAATTTACCAAACTCATTCGAATGACTTAGCCTTTCAATAACCGGAACCAAGTCATGCTCAATAATTCTATCCTCATGGAAATTTCTGACATATGATTCTCCAAAAAGCACACTTTCTAAAAAACTATAATGACTTACCTGCAATTTATTAAGTATTCTAATGTAGCCCATAGCTTTTTCCAACCGCCTACGAATCTTGGGAGGTAATTTTCTTTTATTTCGATAACTCCAGGACTCAAGAACAAGGCAATAATCATCAAAATACCAAACCATTGATATCATAGTAAATGACGCATATACACTAACATCTTCTCTGAATATTACAATACCAGCATTTGTATGTATTAGTAATAAATCATTACTATACTCTGCTTCCTCACATGAAATATTTTTTAAACCGACCCCTTTAAAAGGGTGAAAGTCTCAAATTGACCGAGCTTCTTCAGCTTGCCAACCGGGGAAAGTAGTAGGCAGCTATTTTTTCAATGCTTAAACAGAAGGCAGCCAATCACAGGTATGATGTTGATAGCACACAACACCTTGCCAGTGAGAGGCCGCCCCATGGAAGTATGTCAGCTACGGACTGAAGCCGCCACCATTTCTTGTGATGCGATTCAACGGTTAGGCCACCAATTGCAGGCTCTGCGAGAGTCTGGCAATCCTATCAGGCACTTTGAAGAGTTTGAGCAGACCGTTAATGCTCTCTTTAATCAAGCTCAGCAAGATTTTTTAGCAGAGGCGCTGGCTGAGCTTGATATTGATACCCCAGCTATTGAGGTCAGCGGGATCACTTATAAGCAGGTGTTGCGCAGTTATAAAACCTACCAGACAGCGGTTGGTTCAGTCCGGGTTATGCGAACACTTTACCGTAACGGCAAAGAGCCGTGTATCGTGCCCATGGAGTTGAAAGCCGGGATCGTGGAAGGCTTCTGGACGCCTCGGGCTGCAAAGCAAGCTGCCTGGGTTGTTGCTCAAATGTCTCCCGGTGAAGCAAAAAGCCTCCTTGATCTCATGGGAGGTATGTCTCCCTCAGAAAGCAGTCTTGCTCGTTTCCCCAGGCAATTTAATACTCAGTGGGAACAGCACCGTGAGCCTTTTGAAGAGATGCTTATTGAGAAACTTAACGTGCCCACCAATGCGGTCACAGTAGCCGCCTCCCTGGATGGCGTTATGCTGCCCATGAAAGATGGCAAACGAGTAGAAAAGCGAGCCAGGAGCGCTTCTGAAGGCAAACGGACTCAAGGGCCAACAGGTTGCAAGGAGGCCAGTTGCGGAACTTTGTCGTTTTACGATCAACAGGGGGAGCGTTTATCAACAGTCCGCATAGGACGAATGCCAGAAACTAAAAAACTCACACTCAAGCAGTCTTTGTCAGCACTATTGCAAGAAGCGTTGCGACAAAAGCCACAGCTGTCACTGGTCAAAGTCGCTGATGGCGCCAAGGACAACTGGTCATACCTTTCCCGGGAACTACCAGCGGGTGTTGAGGTTATTGATTACTACCACGCAGCCGATCACCTGAAGAAAGCATTTGACCAGGCTTATGGAGAAAACAGCATCAAGTCCAAAGAAAAGTTTGTCACTTACCGACACGTCCTCAAAGAGGAACTTGATGGGGTTGAGCGCATTATTAAAGCCCTGGCTTATCAGCATAAAAAGCATCCGCGCCGCTCAAAATTAAAGACCGAGCTGGAGTATTTCAGAAAAAATCGCCAGCGTATGCGCTATGCTGAACACTTGTCGAATAACCTTCCGATCGGCTCTGGTGTGGTAGAGGCAGCCTGTAAAACCTTGGTTACCCAGCGGATGAAGTGCTCAGGTATGCGCTGGAGAAATCCGGGTGGTCAGGGCATATTGACGCTTCGGTCATTAGTTCAGAGCCACTGGTTTGAAAATGGCTGGAAGTTATTTGCTGCAACTTATTGCGAGAAAGTCACCAAGGCTGCTACAAGCAATGTCATACCATTCCCTGAGAAAGGTGGCAGTGTTTAGTTGTGGTCAATATGAGACTTTCACCCCTTTAAAAACATCAACAATATCAATTTCAAAATCTTCATTAAGATATGCATTAGCAACAGAAAATTTAACAACTCCACTACGAACATCATTTAACAGAAACACTGAACCTTCAGAAAACAAACAAAAGAAGCCTAGATAAAAAAAACACCTACTAGTTTCACAAAATACATTTTTATTCCAATAATAGTTATCCATTGCTAAAGTAATGCTGGATTCAAGCAATAAGTGCAATCGACTTCCCAGTATAGACTTCGAGCGGGGTTCGCCCCCCTAAAACTTTTCTTGGCATGGTATTAATCAAGAGTTCAGTTTCCCAAACCTCTTCTTTTGTCAGATCCCCAAGAGCCATTTTTTTAGGCCAGGTTCGACGGATAATGCCATTGGTATTTTCGTTGGTACCCCGTTGGTAGCTGGCATAAGGCTTAGCGAAAAATACGTCAGCATTCACTGCTTCTGATACCTTTTCATGGGCTGCAAACTCGCCTCCATTATCCAGGGTGATGGTGTGAACTGTTGAAACTCGTTTCAGTAGGCTGATCATTGTATCCGCTACTGTTTCAGACTGTTTGGTATCCACTTTGCCAATGAGTGTAAAGCGGCTCTTTCGGTCGACCAGCGTGACCAAGTGAGCGTCTTGCCCATACACAGTATCACCTTCCCAATCTCCCAAGCGAGACCGAAGCTCTACCACTTCAGGACGTTCGGTAATATCGACCCGATTAGGTATAAGAGAACGGCCTGCCTTGCGTTTACCTCCTTTGCATCGGCGTTTCCCAAAGCGGGGCAGCTTTTTATACAAGGAACCTCCCTGAGCTTTGTTATCAGCAATTCGGCTGTATACAGAGGTATGACTCAGAGCGATCTCAGGCACCTCAATTTTCATCCTGCAACTGATGTTTTCAGGAGACCAGCCAAGGAGTAGCCCCTTCTCTATGATCGGCATTTGTCGTTCATCTGTTTTGCTGTGCTTTTTGGCAGATTTCCTACGCTGCATAGCCAAGTTATGAGCCGATTCAGCACAATACCCATTATCGCCAGTATTGCGTTTCAACTCACGGGATAAGGCGCTCTCACTGATACCTGCAACCTCTGCGATCTCATTCTGAAAATGACCTTTTTCAAGGAGCGCCTCAATCTGGTATCGTTGCCCTTGGGTCAGCTGCTTGTATCGTCTGGTTTGTGTACTCATTCCTGACATCCATTTCTTAGTGTGAGAGCTACAGAATGTACCAGCAGCTGGCTCACATATGAAATATCAGTCGATTGCACTTATTGTATTAATCCAGCATAGCACCATTATTGAAAAATAAAAAAAAGACTGTACTTTTTAGCGCAGTCTTTTTTTGATTATTTAAAAGCCCAGAGGAATACCAAAAGCAAAGAATGCCACCAGCAGGGCTGTCCATACCAGCATAAAGGCGATGGAGTATGGAATCATAATGGCAATCTGGTCACCAATACTCATCTCTGGCTTATACTTGCGCATAAAGGCCAGGATAACGCCCGCATAACTCATCATTGGAGTGATAATATTAGTGCTGGAGTCAGCCACACGGAATGCTGCCGAGACAAGGTCTGGCGTCATGGCAGGGTTTACCTGGTAGAGCATGGGGATAAAGATCGGCCCTAACAGCATCCACTTGGAAGTCAGCCCCCCTACAAATATATTAATCACCGCCGTGGTCATGACAAAAGCTACCAGTAACAGGACTGGAGAAGAGTGAAGTCCCAGAAACTGAAGGAAAGTAGCTCCCAAATAAGTGATGTATGTACCCAGGCCTGAAGCCCCCAACAACGCCAGGAACTGATAGGAGAAGAACGTCAACACCAGGATATAGCCCATGGTATTCATCTGCTTCACCATCGCCTGCACCACGTTTGTAACAGACTTGAAACGGCCAGCGGCAACACCAAAGAAGATACCCACCATGGCAAACACCATAACAATCAACAATACAACATTGTTCATATAAGGTGTTACGGTAACCCCGGCATCATTGGTGTAAGGAGCCAAAGGACCTGAGGCAAGACCATAAACAGAAGCCAGCGCAATAATTAAGCCAATAAAAGCCGCCTTCAGCCCTCTTTCTTCTTCAGGCTGGATATTAAAGTTATTGAGGTTCATGTCCTCAGGCATTTTCCAGCTTTGATTTTCCAGTTTTGGAGCCACATACTTTGCGGTTACAAACGCACCCACAGAACCCAAAACGATAACCGATGTGGCAATAAAGAAGTAGTTCATGGTAGCCGGTGTCAGCAGCTCACCTACAGCATTGGCAAAAGGCACGCCCTGAGCTTCAGCAAATAGCTTGGCATTGGTACCAATAATAATGTCGCTGGGTGTGGCTGGAATAAGGTTAGCACTGAAGCCGGCAGAAACACCCGCAAAAGCAGCTGCCATGCCTATTATGGGGTTTTTACCAATACCCGCATAAAGCATACCTGCCAGAGGTACAAGAATAAGATAGCCTGCATCAGAGGCAATACTGGACATAATGCCCAGAAACACCAGAAGTAAAGGTAACCAGCGATCATTGACCTTCATTCCTGCTTTTTTGATCAGTGTATCCAGTAATCCAGACTGCTCTGCAATACCTACGCCTAATACAGCCAAAAGTATCACGCCCAGTACGCCATTACCGAATGCCAACCAGCAGCTATTCCCGCATGATGAACGTCGATGATCGTTGGTATTGACAATAAGGCAGCAAAAATAATGAAGCCGATCAAAACTGAGCCGCCAATTAACAAAGCGGAGCTTTAAAGAAAAAATGTCACCCCTGAACGTAGCTACGATATGGCCGGTTATGATGTATCGAATGGAATCACCCTTTTCTCTTCAATACCATGAGTTACTGTGTAAAAAAGCCCCTCCCACGTTTTTATCAGCCAATGCAAAAAATAGCCCTGTATCCATTTCCATAATGCTATACGGACTCCTTTTGAGCGGGTTCTTAAAGCTTCCTGAAACTGGGGACAGCACAGTTCCTGTATTTGATCTACGAGAAAAGCAAGCATCGTCAGATAGGCCAGATTTGTGGCTAAGTGCTTCTCACCGTGACCGTAGTTATGTTCGAGATCGTAGCCTTGATTTTTCAGGGTGTTAAACGTCTGGTTCTCAATATGCCATCGGCAGCGCCCTCCTTTCATGACGGGTTCTATGGTTTCTTCGTTAAGCGGAATATCAGTCACCCAGCACCAGATATGCTGTTTACCTTTTTTATCGGTTTCGACAAAATCAAGCACATTAACCTGTTCTGCATATTTTGCCTTGTTCAGCCTGACGTCATTGGCATAGCGAAACCACCACTTAATTCCAGTCTCTTCATTAACTTTTTCAGCACGGTGAACTTTTCCTTCTTTATCCAGCTCATCCATCGCTTCAACCAGCGAGGCATGGTTGCCATCTTTCGCGACAATGATGTAATGCCAGCCATAACTCTTAATCAGTTGGACAGTGGGGTTGTCAGCATAAAGACTGTCCAGAAGAATAACGAACTTTAGACGTGGGTGATGCTCTCGTATGGTGGCAAACAACCGTTTAATGGCATTTTTTTCACAGTCATTTTTGGTCGAACCGTCCTGGCAAACTATGGCTTCCGGTGCCAATGGCAAGACTGTTTTTTGATCCGGGTGAGCAATGCATGCTGCCATTAACTGGTGGTAGTGAGCTTCGTTGGCCTTTCCCTTATTTTTAGTACAGCACTCCTGACAAGGTTTTTTATTATTGCAGGAGTAAAATAGCCCAGTTCCATCGATCGGGAGCAAGTAGTGATTTTTCAAGTTCCCGCAGTGAAATTCGAATGCCTTCAGTAATCCGCCCCTTTGGACGTTAGACAGCAATGTCTTAAAAGGCTTTTTGAACTCTACGGGATCTATTGGATCCAGGATTTCCCGCATACTGGTATCACAGGGAGCACGTTTTTTTATCTGATACAGGTGCTCAAGGTTATGCCTTACTTCTTGCTCTGTTTTATCACGCTCAAACGAGAGGAGCGATGGGTACTTGAGATGCATCATGGCAAAAGCGGACATGGAGGCATCATGTATTGTTATTTTTCTGGAATCCTTGTTTGGTCGGACATCTGGAATTTGCTCATAACTTTCAGAAATCGTAGTAATTAAACTGTTTGCACAAAGATGCTTACGACTTTTTTGGAATGGATAAGCCATGAGAGACAGCCATTGATAAAGTATCCCTATCAAAAGTAGACGTTATTTTGTGCGAAATCACTCCATTTGGAATTTACTGTAAGCCTTGCTGTTGCAGTGATTTAATTGATGTCACGGGAATAGCTGGCCAACCAGTTTTTTAAAATAGCATTATCAAACATCCAGCGGACATTCTCCGATGCCATCATATTTTTGATGGAATACTCAATAGTGCCGCCATCACTGCCAATACTTTGGAATGTGTAACCCCCCATTAGCACTGAGACTACTGCGGTTAATGCAAACAAGAACATAAAGATCACCACCGGATCCGGTATCTTATGTCCCACCTGCTCAACTAACCTGATAAAACCGGATCGTTTCTCCGGCATTTTTAGTGTTTTTGTACTCACGTACTACCCTTTAGACGCTTAGTGGAAAATACTTTTATTTATGTGAGAAGCACCATAGGGAATTTATCATTTATTTTTATTGATATAGGTCAGTTTTAAGAAAAGGCCTTGCATTATCTTTAATCAATTTTAACTGGCAGAGGTATGCCATAATACATACCAAAATGAATAAGCTTATTATTGTCTGAAAGTCAGAGAAATACCGCTACTGCAAATGCTGCAAATGATATCTCTCTGAAAGTGCAATTATGCCAGCTGCACAGGGATCGCATTGGCTGTATGACTGACCGTATTGCCTTCCTGCATATAAATCAGTCGTGGCTTGTGATCCTTGATCTCTTCTTCAGAGAAGTGACCAAAAGCACAAACAATAATCCGGTCACCAACGCTGGCCTTATGAGCCGCAGCGCCGTTTACGGACATAATACCAGAGCCTTCTTCACCTCTGATAATATAGGTGGTAAAGCGCTCACCATTATCAACATTAAAGACCTGAATCTGCTCATACTCGCGCAGACCCGCCATATCCAGCAAATGACCATCAATGGAAAGGGAGCCTTCATATTCCAGTACTGCATGTGTCACATACGCCTTGTGCAGCTTGGCTTTTAACATAATACTTTGCATGAAAAATCCTGTTTCTACTACAGAGTCATAACAATCAAAGACAATAGCAGGACTTGAGAGTAAAGCGACTCAAAAGCCCGGCAATGATTATTCGTCTCGATAATTGTTATCAAACGTCGATGGAAAAATGAATATTGTCAATAAGCCGGGCTTTCCCCACATGCCCTGCAGCAAGAATCACCAGCTGGTCATCGTTATCGCTGGCTGGCAATAAGGTTCGGGTATTGGAAATGTTGAAATAATCCGGTTTTATTCCTGCTTGTGCAAGTTTTGCAAAAGCATTTCGGCGGATAAGATCATAATCCCGCTCACCGGCCTGTATTACAGATTTTGCATCACTCAAAATCTCAAAAATACAGGGCGCAATCTCCTCTCGCTCTTCCTTAGTCAAATAACCATTTCGAGAACTCTTTGCCAAACCGCTTTCTTCTCTGGCAATAGGTGCACCCACAATATCCACAGGCATACACATATCCCGCACCATTTTGCGAATGATCGCCAGCTGCTGAAAATCCTTTTCCCCAAAAACGGCCACATCCGGACGAACAATATTAAACAGCTTGGTGACAACCGTTGCAATTCCCCTGAAAAAACCCGGACGACTTTTGCCACAATGCATACCGTCCAGCATATCAACACTGATATGAGTATGACTGTCACTGCCTTCAGGGTAAATTTCCTGGGTACGGGCAGCATAGACAATACCCACACTGTATTCTTTCAGGAGGGCACAGTCCTGTTCCAGCGTTCTTGGGTAAGAGTCATAGTCTTCATTAGGGCCGAACTGAAGAGGGTTAACGTAAATGCTAACCACGACACAGTCACAGAGTTCCTGTGCTTTTTTTACCAGGGTTAAATGACCGCCGTGGAGATTACCCATAGTGGGTACAAAGCCAATGCGTTTGCCCTCGAATTTTTGTCCACTGATGCAGCTTTGCACATCGGCAATAGTATGAACGATTTTCATTGTTTTAGCTTATCCCGGCTTATTCAAAGCAATGTTCCCGGGCTGGAAACAAACCATCCCTGACAGCAGCCACATAAGAGCTGACAGCCTCTTGAGCACTTCCGGATTCAGACATAAAGTTTTTGGTAAAGCGTGGTTTGCGGCCCGGCGTCAAATCCAGCATGTCGTATACCACCAGAATTTGCCCATCCGTATCAGGACCGGCTCCAATTCCAATGACAGGGATACTAACCGCAGCAGTGATCTCCCGGGCCAGCGCAACAGGCACACATTCCAGTAGTAATACAGCTACGCCAGCGGCTTCCAGTTCAATGGCTGCCTTAATCATGGCATCCGCCCGATCACTATCACGTCCCTGCACCTTATAACCGCCGAAAACATTGACGCTTTGAGGTGTTAAACCCATATGGACACAGGTTGGAATACCGTGCTGACGAAGTCTGGTGACAACAGGAGCAAGCCATGCTTCTCCTTCAAGCTTGATGATTTCAGCTCCGGACTGCATCAGTCGTGTAGCGTTTTGTAGCGCCTGTTCATCAGTGGTATAAGAAGCAAAGGGAAGGTCTGCCATCAACATGGCATCATTAATATTCTTGTGAACACTGCGAGTGTGATAGCACATATCATCCATCGTCACAGGCACAGTGCTATCCTGCCCCTGACACACCATGCCTAAAGAATCCCCCACAAGGATAACGTCTATTCCCTGGGTACTTACCAGGTTAGCAAAAGTGGAGTCATAAGCAGTAAGGCAGGTAATTTTTTGTCCTGACTGTTTCATTTTAGCCAGGGAGTTGAGAGTTATTTTAGCCATTGATTAAGACCCTGAAACCTCTCGATTGGTAACTATTGTGCAGAGTATACGGAAACTAAACGTGAGTGTCAGTGCATACCAACCCGTGTTTATACTTAACTTAGACTGGGAGACTTGGATAAGAATATTGTTTATTAAGGGTCACTGGAGGAATTTCCAGATTATTAAAATACTCAACTATGTTATCTACGTGCTTTCTGAATGCATAAATACCAAGGCACCGATTTAATAGTGCTCTCTTTTATAAAAAATACCATTCAAGCCAAGTCGATTGCGTATTCTCATAACTAGAAAAAACCGCCAATTCAACTACTCTCATTTCATACGGGTCTACCGTGCTAAAGGAGCAGTAATTATATGTCCGTTATAAAAAAAGCGCTAAATGTATTACTTTTCAGTTTGCTGCCAAGTCTGCTTGCAATGACTTCATATGCGGACACACCCCAGAGAACAACTATTGACGTACAGATGACTAATAATAAAAAACCATTCAGTCAACCAAACCCCATTGTTCAAGAACCCCCTTATTGGCAGGAGCTGGGTTCTGTCAACTTTCGATCTTCAACTAACCAGGCGACTATAAAGCTAGACACGCTACAACAATATAAGCAGATCAAACTGGTATCCAATAAACCACTAAAGATAACGAGCCTTGTTCTAACGAAACCCGATAACCAGAAAACCAGAGTCCAATATCAATCAGCCTCCCTTTCTTTGGAAGGCCGGGTAACGTATTTACCCAAGAATTATCACTCCCTTCAAAAAGTCACTGTAAATTACAAGAACCCCAAGAAAGATCAGGGGGTAATCACTCTATTTGGCTATAACGATAATACTCAATAAAAACACAGCAGGGCTAACTCCTCAGCCAGTTAGCCTGATTTCCTGCATTTGAAATACCCTGCTCACTTGGAAATAATGGTTAAAATTAAAGCATTACCAATACCAAACCTGGCTATATTTTGCCAGGTAACCTGGTAGATCAGTTCGCCTAATGGGGGTTATCCATCCTAAATTCATGTCTATTTTTATTCCCCTCTCCACCAGATCCTCTTCCACCAAATAAACCGTTATTCCTTTCTCCGATAGTTTTTTCAAATCCTGATAGATAACAGGAGGCTGGCTTTGACTATAGCTCCCTACTTTAAATCCCGATGCATCCTGGTCTGCCAAAGAATAATTGACCGCACCGCCCTGAATCAGAACATCCAGATCAGCACCGGCATCCCGCAATGCATGGCTTAACCACACAACAGTATCGTCCTGCTCTTCAAGGGTTGCTCGATAAGCCGTTTCGATAATATTAAGAATCTTCATCAGAATGACTACCTGGTAGGAATGACCAGTGTATTTACTGATTGCTCAGCATACTTCAGAAAATCGGCGGGCGATCCTCTTTCAACCCCTTCAATACATTCACCCACTCCCCGCTCATCCACACACAAACCACAATTAGTCCAGTTCAGGGCACCGCCATGAAGCATTGCATTTTCGCGCAAAGCCTGAATCCATTTATGACCTGAGTTCGACATAACGGTTAAGCAACCAACTCAACCAGCCCCGTATGCTGAATGCTCAGAGAAGGCTTCTTTTTTTGAAACGTATAGGCTATAAGCCCTGCCAGCAAGTTCACCATAAAATTGAACTTTGAGCGGTGGCGGGTGTGCTCTATCTGAGAGATATTTTTCAACTGATCGTTGACCGTCTCAATGATTGCACGCCCTCTCAGCAGTACTTTATCAAAAGCAGGCAGGTTCTGAGGTTTCATGTTTTTCCTGCGCGTCGTAATCAGGTCAACATCGTATTTTTCTTTTAAAAGCTGGGCTTTGGCCTTGGATATATAGCCTTTGTCGCCGAACAGCTTACCAAACAAGTGGCAGCACATATCTTCAAGAACAGCACGATCATCGGTATTACCTGATGTACACTTAACCGCCAGCAACTCACCGGTATCATTGATAATCAGGTGAAGCTTAAAGCCGTAATACCAGTGTGTAGAAGACTTACCCCAGCCTGCTTCATCTTTAAACACTTTATGGCGCAGAGCCCGACTTTTTTCACAGACAGCGATGCCGGTTGAATCTATATAAGAAATGCCAGACACCTTGCCATATCGTGTCTGCAAGAAAGCTGAGAGTACCATAAGCGCTTGTGGCATCAGCTCAACAAACCGATTGTAGCTGACTAGCCCGTGAAAGTGCTTATGCCAGTATTTACAGACATGATTAATATAGAAGTGCTTCAGACAACGATAGCCTTTAGCATGAAATAGGATGACGATCGTTGCCACTTCGCTGATTGATAGAGACTGTTTACGAATGCGCTTGCGGCCACAATGCTCGATCAGATACTGGTTTAGCTTTGGTTCAAATTGCTTGCAAAAATCGTCTACCCTGCAAAATACCTTGGTCAGCACAGCACTACTCCACCCCTAATCAGCGTGGTAGCTATGCTATATAAAATCAGTTCCTTATGTCGAACTCAGGTCCTGATAATAATGACAGTGACTCTCAAAAGGATCACGAGACTCAATAAGAAGGTAATCCGACATGATCAGGTTCTCTCTGGAAAAAAGCCCCTGTAAAGGATAGCTCAATAAATCAAGTGAATAGGGGATAATTATGCACTGGACACCAGAGGGCGCTTATAGCCAATAATTTTCCCCATCCCTTCTTTGCAAAGAGCCAGTTCAAGGGAACTCCGAATAACCTGGGCATTATCCAGTTGCATCACATCACTGAGGATTTCCCTGGCTTTTTCAACGGTGATTCGTCTTAAAGCCCATTTCACTTTTAATAGATTAGTGGTGCTCATTGATAAAACATCAACCCCCATAGCCATCAACAACACCGCGCAGGCGGGATCTCCAGCCATCTCCCCACAGACGCCTACCGGCTTTCCCTGCCTGTGCCCATCATGAATGATACTTTGTAAGGCTTTTAATACCGCAGGGTGGCAACAGTGGTACAGGTCTGCAACCCGGGGATTATTCCGATCTACCGCCAGAATATACTGGGTCAGGTCATTTGAACCAATGGAAATAAAATCAACCCGGGATGCCAGGTCTGCCGCCTGGTAAACAGCGGCCGGAACTTCAATCATGACGCCAATAGGTGGCATAACAACCATGATACCCTCAGACATGACTTCCGCATGTGCACGATGAATCAAACGCAGCGCTTCCTCCACTTCAAAAATACTGGTAATCATAGGCAGCATGATACGAAGGTTATCCAGCCCGGCACTGGCCTTAAGCATGGCCCGTACCTGCACCAGAAAAATTTCAGGATGATCCAGCGTCACCCTGATTCCTCTCCAACCAAGAAAAGGGTTATCCTCCTCTATAGGAAAATAACTGAGAGACTTGTCACCGCCAATATCAAGGGTTCGCATAGTGACCGGCCTGGGACAGAATGCCTCTAACTGATGACGGTATATTTTTTCCTGCTCTGACTCACTGGGGAACCGCTCACGGATCATAAAGGGAACCTCAGTGCGGAATAAGCCAACGCCCTCTGCTCCCCTGTCAATGGAATGGACCGTATCCGTCATCAGTCCGGTATTAACCCAAAGAGGCATGGTAAATTTATCCAGAGTTTCACAGGGAAGGTGACTGACAGACTCCAGGCCTTCAGCAAATTCCTGCTCTTCTTCGACAATGGTCTGGTAATGTTCCAGTAATTCATCAGAGGGAGATGAATAAACAAACCCGAGATTGCCATCAACTATCAACTGTTTCCCGGATAACTTCAGAAATGGAAAGTCTACCGCCCCCATTACGGTAGGAATCCCCATCGCCCTGGCCAGAATTGCAACATGGGAATTACTGGAACCCTTAACAGAAACCAGTCCTGTCAGTCGTTCATAAGGGACTTCTCCCAGCATTGCCGGAGTCAGCTCTTCACTAATCAGAATCGTGTTTTCAGGAAAATCCGAGTGCTCAGCATGTTCCGATTGCTGCAAATAAGACAGAACCCTCCTACCCAGATCTTTCACATCAACAGCCCGCTCACGAAGATAGGCATCCTCCATCATCTCAAACTTTTGAATGTGCTCTTCAATAACTTGTCTTAATGCCCCTTGTGCCCAAACGCCCTGGGCCACCCGATTGCGGATCTCCATTCCCAAGGCATGATCATCAAGCATACGTAAATAGACATCGAAAAGGGCCAGTTCTTCTGCGGGCAGGCAGTTGGATAACTTATTAGCGGTTTCTTTCATATCTTCACGAACAGCCGCCAATGCTTTGTCCAGATAGGCCAGTTCGCTTTCTATATTGATGCAGGCCCGGTCAGGCACCGCACTCAAGTCGGCTGGAGGAACCATTACGACTGCTTCACCCAGAGCAACACCGCTGGCTCCGGGTGTCCCTTGAAAACGGGCTGCTTTTTTTTCGCTATTCGTCGTAAGGTTAAGGGAACCGGTTGCTTCAGCATGGGCAATAACGCCCGCAAGCTGTGCAGACATCGTGATTAAAAAAGCTTCTTCATGCTCATCAAACCGCTTTTTATCAGGACGCTGCACCACCATAACCCCTAGGTTTTTTCGATGATGAATGATAGGTACACCAAGAAAAGAGTGGTATCGCTCTTCACCGGTTTCCTTGAAATAGACATACTTGGGATGTGATGAAGCATCACCCAGATTAATGGGCTCTTCTCTCAAGCCGACTTGCCCCACGAGACCCTCAGTATAAGAAAGAGTCACCCTGCCAATGGCTGAACAGTTCAATCCTTCTGTTGCCATCAACGTGTAGTGGGCTGTTTCATCATCATAAAGATAGATGGAGCAGACCTGCGCCTGCATGGCGTTCTTTACCCGCCGAACAATAATAAAAAGTGCTGACTGCAAATCGGAGGCAGAGCTGACTTCCTGAACAATTGTCCGCAGGGTATTCAACATAAAGCCATTTTCCATTGATGCCCAGGATCCGCCATACTTAGCAAAAGCCTAAGTCAACTAACAAAATTTTCAAGTTTACAACCGGAAGCTACCGGGGAAATAGCATGATTATCTCCCCCTATTAACCACAGCCCCTAGCTACAATAGCCGTCATTAGCCTGCAGACTGCCAATTCTGGGTACCAGTTCCCTTAGGGCTCTTCTATAGACTTCCCTCTTAAACGAAACAACCTGGCCAAGGGGATACCAGTAACTCACCCATCGCCAACCATCAAACTCGGGCGAGCTGGTATGGTCTACCCGAATAGAATCATCACTGCTCAGCAGGTTTAACAGAAACCACTTTTGTTTCTGACCGATACACAGGGGGTGCTGATCCCTTCGTATCAAGCGCCTGGGCAAACGGTAACGTAACCAGCCTCGAGTGCATGCTAAAATTTCCACATCATCCGGCTGGAGGCCAACCTCTTCATAGAGTTCTCTGTACATGGCCTGTTCTGGTGTTTCACCATCATTAATTCCCCCTTGGGGAAATTGCCAGGCATCCTGCCTGATCCGCCGTGCCCATAAAACCTGTCCGAGGTGATTTGCCAGAATGATGCCTACATTAGGCCTGAATCCATCTGAATCAATCACGCAAACGGCTACCTTAAAATAAGTTATGTCTGGCATTGTTTCATAAACCGCCTTTAGACGGCAAACGGGTTACCGGGCTTACGCAGCTATCAAGGAAGATTTAAGCGGGTAACCCTCCCCCTATCCCGGATACAGGGAACCATTGCCAAAGTAGCAAACCCTGCCTAGGGGCTGTTGACGTTTGATCGTGAGCTCAGTGGCTCGTAAAGCGGTTTTCCGCAATACCCAATGGGGCACACCGGGAGGACTGGTGCAGGCATAGCCCGGATATTTCATAAATAAAGGCAAGTTCCGTCCAATCTGTTGGTACGATTGGATTGACAAAAAAATGCTTCGGAAAAAGCAAACCGGAACTTGCCATGACCCAATCTACACAAGAGCAGCTTCGCTTTCATCCTTCAAATGGTAAAACTATCCGTGCGGACTTCAATGGTGGAGAGTTATCTTCAGATTTTGGGGCTCTGCTGTTACGGGAAACCATATTGCATAGCGGACTTATTTCCAGACTGACCCAGGCCATTGATGACAAGCGTCACCCATCCTACATTGACCACTCTCTGCAAAACCTCCTGGTTCAGCGAATTTTGCAAATGGCTTGCGGTTATGAGGATGCCAACGACAGCAACCGCCTCCGTAAAGACCCCATGTTAAAGCTGGCTACCGGACGAAACCCTTTGGATGATGATAACCACCTGGCTTCATCTCCCACCTACACACGGCTCGGGAAGTCCATGCGGCGCAAAGATATCTATCAAATGGCTGAAGCATTTGTGCATCATTTTATCGCCAGTTATGACTTGCCACCTATGGCTATCGTGATCGATCTTGATCACACACCGGCCATTACCCACGGATCGCAGCAAATGAATTTGTTTAATGCCAAATATCAGGACTACTGTTATCTGCCTTTGCTGATTTTTGAAGGTCTCAGTGGCAAGCTGATTACTGCCATCCTCCGTCCAGGCAAAACGCCAACAGGCAGGGAAAATGCCGCTATTATCAAGCGTGTCATCAAGCTTATCCGTAAACGGTGGCCAAAAACCCATTTGCTGGTGCGCGGGGATAGCCACTTTGCTCAACCTGAGTTAATGCATGTTGTTCAGGCTAATACTCATGCTGATTATGTGCTGGGTAAAGGTGCCGGTCACAAGACGGCCTTACGCCCTAAAGCCAAAGAGTTGCTAGATGAGGCTCGTCGAGCTTTCAAGGTTAAAACAGCCTTAGCCAAGTTGAACGATATGCCTGAGCCAGAACGACTCAGGCTGTACGGTGAGGCCGAGTATCAGGCTAAAAGCTGGAAAGGGCTCGATACCCGGATAATCTATAAGGCAGAGGTTAACGAGAAAGGCGACAATCCCCGCTTTATTGTCACCTCAATCAAAGAGGCTTCCCCAGAGGTGATTTATGAGGATCTGTACTGCCCAAGAGGGCAGGATGAGAATTTCATTAAGCACCTGAAAAGTGATCTGTCCGGTGACAGACTGTCAGACCAGACCTTTCTGGCCAATCACTTGAGACTGTTTTATGCCTGTGCGGCTTACGTTCTGCATTACGAGCTGAGAACCAAGGCTTTGAAAGGAACGGAACTGGAGAAAGCCCAGCCATCAACGGTAATCACAAAACTCTGCAAAGTAGCGGTTAAGGTGGTTGAGTACAAGGATCGGATCAAACTGCACCTACCCAGCAGCTGCCCATTCAAGAAGCTTTTGCAGCATGTAACAGAGATATTTTATCAAATGCCGTTGCCTCGGCCTGGGTAGCAGCCTCCACAACGCTTAGCCCGCCTAAATAATAACCAGATGAGAGACGTTTGGAGTATTCATTCGGCCTAAAAAAGCAGAATTGATCGTTAAATGTTCAGATTGGTGTAGTCGGAGCCTGAAGACCTTTAGTCACAGAGTGATAAAACAGCAGCCCCCACAGAAAAGTCAAAATTGAATGGACAGCCTGCTGCTTTATGAAATATCCGGGATAGTTGTTCTACGTCAAGCCAGTCCAACGCAGTCGGAAAGCCGCTTTACGAACCACCCGAAGGGCCAAAACCAGCGATTCCGTGCCGTCGTTGCAGTAGCTTGAAAGACGCGAGTACGCGTGACCTTTAGGTTATTCCTGCGCTACTGCGCCTAGCCACGAAACCGCTGGTTTTGGCTGAGCACACGAGCAAACGTCAACAGCCCCTAACTGGTATTAATAGTAGTGTACTGCAAAGATCAGGAAATAAATTGATAGAAAACCTAAGACGGCTTCAATATTTGCTTATTTAATAATCAGGACACCCAGGAATAGAGCCAACACCAAAGGGAATATACGAATAGGTAAAAACTGTTATTTTCTTTAATCTTCAGATAAAAGCACAATAACTGGAGTATAAATAATGCCCACCTATTCTGAAGATGCCTTAGTCCAGATGCTAATGGATTACGCCAGCGATGCAGATCATGAAATAATGATGAAAATGCTGGAAGCGGCTGATCAAAGTCTGACTACAGGAGCCAATCAGTTTGTAGACTATGCTTCAAAAGCACTTCAACCCAGCGATATAAAAGACTATATTCGTTGCTACCCTTTAGCACATATACTGATAGGCATCACCCAGTTCAGAAAGCTAAATAAAGGTATCGACATAAAAGAGCTTCTGGCAGCTATTCCCGTGACATCAATTAAATCACTGCAACAGCAAGGCTTACAGTAAATTCCAAATGGAGTGATTTCGCACAAAATAACGTCTACTTTTGATAGGGATACTTTATCAATGGCTGTCTCTCATGGCTTATCCATTCCAAAAAAGTCGTAAGCATCTTTGTGCAAACAGTTTAATTACTACGATTTCTGAAAGTTATGAGCAAATTCCAGATGTCCGACCAAACAAGGATTCCAGAAAAATAACAATACATGATGCCTCCATGTCCGCTTTTGCCATGATGCATCTCAAGTACCCATCGCTCCTCTCGTTTGAGCGTGATAAAACAGAGCAAGAAGTAAGGCATAACCTTGAGCACCTGTATCAGATAAAAAAACGTGCTCCCTGTGATACCAGTATGCGGGAAATCCTGGATCCAATAGATCCCGTAGAGTTCAAAAAGCCTTTTAAGACATTGCTGTCTAACGTCCAAAGGGGCGGATTACTGAAGGCATTCGAATTTCACTGCGGGAACTTGAAAAATCACTACTTGCTCCCGATCGATGGAACTGGGCTATTTTACTCCTGCAATAATAAAAAACCTTGTCAGGAGTGCTGTACTAAAAATAAGGGAAAGGCCAACGAAGCTCACTACCACCAGTTAATGGCAGCATGCATTGCTCACCCGGATCAAAAAACAGTCTTGCCATTGGCACCGGAAGCCATAGTTTGCCAGGACGGTTCGACCAAAAATGACTGTGAAAAAAATGCCATTAAACGGTTGTTTGCCACCATACGAGAGCATCACCCACGTCTAAAGTTCGTTATTCTTCTGGACAGTCTTTATGCTGACAACCCCACTGTCCAACTGATTAAGAGTTATGGCTGGCATTACATCATTGTCGCGAAAGATGGCAACCATGCCTCGCTGGTTGAAGCGATGGATGAGCTGGATAAAGAAGGAAAAGTTCACCGTGCTGAAAAAGTTAATGAAGAGACTGGAATTAAGTGGTGGTTTCGCTATGCCAATGACGTCAGGCTGAACAAGGCAAAATATGCAGAACAGGTTAATGTGCTTGATTTTGTCGAAACCGATAAAAAAGGTAAACAGCATATCTGGTGCTGGGTGACTGATATTCCGCTTAACGAAGAAACCATAGAACCCGTC
The DNA here is from genome assembly GCF_025643335.1 of Endozoicomonas sp. Mp262. Taxonomy (NCBI): domain Bacteria; kingdom Pseudomonadati; phylum Pseudomonadota; class Gammaproteobacteria; order Oceanospirillales; family Endozoicomonadaceae; genus Endozoicomonas; species Endozoicomonas sp. Mp262. Next base: position 560,566 of record NZ_CP092489.1, read on the forward strand.
ATGAAAGGAGGGCGCTGCCGATGGCATATTGAGAACCAGACGTTTAACACCCTGAAAAATCAAGGCTACGATCTCGAACATAACTACGGTCACGGTGAGAAGCACTTAGCCACAAATCTGGCCTATCTGACGATGCTTGCTTTTCTCGTAGATCAAATACAGGAACTGTGCTGTCCCCAGTTTCAGGAAGCTTTAAGAACCCGCTCAAAAGGAGTCCGTATAGCATTATGGAAATGGATACAGGGCTATTTTTTGCATTGGCTGATAAAAACGTGGGAGGGGCTTTTTTACACAGTAACTCATGGTATTGAAGAGAAAAGGGTGATTCCATTCGATACATCATAACCGGCCATATCGTAGCTACGTTCAGGGGTGACATTTTTTCTTTAAAGCTCCGCTTTGTTAATTGGCGGCTCAGTTTTGATCGGCTTCATTATTTTTGCTGCCTTATTGTCAATACCAACGATCATCGACGTTCATCATGCGGGAATAGCTGAGCTTCTGGATGCCATCTAAAAACAAAACAATAATCAGACGTCAACTCGTCTGTATTCAGATAGAACCCTAATAATTAAAGCAAAAAAAACAGGGTAATCAAATGCAGTCTCTCCTTCAATAAAAGCAAAATGACTATCACGACACCTTTTACAAAGCATATTATAAAACTGTTCAGACTGCCGCAGCCTAAGTTCAGAACTCACCCAGTATAAGATACCATTAAAATAAAAAGAACACGGCATTATACTATTTGTTAAAATTGAATATATTGAAACATTCTCTCTCATCGTCAGCTTGCTACACTCTATTTCTTCGAAAGCATATGTATAATCAATTTCAAAAAAATACTTACTACGAACAAACCAGTCATCCCCATACTCCCTAAATATACTCCATAATCTTTCAAGACGAGTCCGAATTTCAAAAGGCATAAAACCTCTATTAATTATCTTTTCCAATTCAGTAATCAGCAGTGGATATAGCGCTTTAAAATCATAGCTGCGCACTGTCTCTATTAAATAATTAACAAGTACACAATCCGATTTAGTAACCATGACAGGAACTTCTGGTAGTTTATGCCTATTTTTAAGTTCTAAGGACTTGTCTGGTTCTTCAAAACGCACCGTTCTCTTACGCTCACCTGGCTTCTGAAATATTGCTCTGGAATCATCGGCAAACCGCACCTTAACCCCTCTACTTTTTCTCTTGTTTCCTGCACCTTTATTGGGAGGAGGACTATTTATAGTACCTTCTATTTCTTCCAAGAGCTTATCAAGTTGACCCATTTCTAAAGGACTTCCCTTTTTATTGCTCTCCCCAGAGCTTACATTATCATAAAGAGATACCTGGCTTGTACTCTTAAAACCTGATTCACTCAACATACGTCTTTGCGCTTGACACTCCAAAAAACCTCGCCCTCCACTGAATACAAAACCACCCCCTTCTATCTTTTCTTGATCAACAAATTCTATACGTGGTGATCCTAATTCAAATTGTCTACTGAGATGATCATGTAACCTCTCCCCAACACCCTGATTTACTGGCATCGCCTTTTTTTTTCCGCCTTTTTTATTTTTATTCTTGAATATTTTAGGTAAGGACCATCGACTTTTCTTTGCATTGGAGACACTGAAAATATCAATATCTGTATTTACCGACTGCCTCTTGGCTGTTTTATTTCTAGCATTTACCTCATCTTCAATTCCACCTGCATATAAAAAAAATGGAAATATAGAAACTTGCACCAATACCAAATAGGTCAGTCTATTAACCCATTTAACGGCCACTTTACTATTCAAAACAGCTATACCTTAATCATCACACAATACAAAATCCATTATAACACTTAAAAAAGAGATCATTATTAATTGTCTACAAAATTCCAAAATGTACTCTATATGCCATACTGAACATTACGTCCGACCATCTCCATAGAGTCGCAAAGAAAGGTTGGGAATATGCTTATAAAAAATCACACTCAGAAGGTATTGCTATTTTACTTACAGCTACAACTATTAGCATCGGAACTAAAAAACCAGCCTTCATACTCTCACCACGGATCATGATCATAGGATGACTAACTGAAAACTCTTGTGACAAAAAACGCTGGATACTAGATACACCACTAGCAATTATATGTAATATTTCATCGTCATCAAAAAAATTATCACATAGCAGAACATTGCATTTAAGCATAGAAAAAAAATCAAGTTTCTTTTTCTTCGGTAACATTTGATTAAAACATTCTAGAGCTATAGAATCCACGGCATCACTATTACTTCTCTCCCCTTCATGGAAATCATTTAAAAACCCCCTTACTTCACTAACAATTAAATCAAAAGATTCATCAGATAAACCACTCCAATCTCGCCACAAACTCCAAACATCCAATAAAGCTCCAGAGTTAACTGCATAGAGCAGGGATTTCTTAATATCATCTAGTACTCCATAACTATTAGTAAATATCAAAAGTTTATTCTTAAGAAAATTGCATATCTTTCCTCTTGCCTGTCTCTGTTCACCTTCAATATTCCCCTCTATTTTTCCCAGGTCAGTTTTAGAGTTTTGTACATAAAAGTCCGCTTTCTGAATTCCTGTAGTCCTATTTTTTATTCCACTGAAGCATTTACTTTTATTAACAAGGCAATCTTTTTTAACACATTGCCCCTTACTATCACTCCCAACAGGTATTTCCTGACCCCACCTCCTGCTGGGAATCGCATAATCACATAAATATCTTCCAATGTAGCTATCACCTACTGTTTTTCCTGATTGAAGACACTTTTTTTCAGCTGTCACTGCTTCCTTTACTTGGAAGCCAAAACAACTCAGTAAGAAAGGCTTCATCCTAAAACATTTATCACTCACAACTTGGCTGACATCCCCTCCCTGTGCCCTCTGAATAATTTCATCACTTTTCACTTGGCCCCCTCCCCTTCGATGCTCTTGGCCAGCATAACTCCCATCAACGTAAAATAAAGCGCATTTTATAACTGTTAAGCTGAATACTACTTTATTAACTGATGACCATCTCCTTTTACAACATAAGCCACTCATAGCAGCCAATAGCCCTTTTTCGTAAACTCTACAGAATTATAATCCTTCTCGTTTTAACTCTAATAATCATTTCTTATATGAAGTAATACCTCCCTATTACACCTTATAATTGCCAGACTCCTGCCTTAACCTTACAATCCCTGGATATTTTTCCAATCCTTAGCCCGGATATTTCATAAACATGCTCGAAGCCCACGTAAAACTTACTCGGAGCAGCAAAGTCCTATGCCAGAATAGGAGAATGTTTATGAAGTATCCGAGTTAGGACTTTCTGCAAAACTAGAGGTAACAACGTGTCTCGTCCCTCCCCCCTGGGTCAATACCCTGCATCTGCAAACCTCGCCAGTCTGCAAGAGAAAATGGCAAACACCCACCTGCGCGACCTGTTTGCTGAAGATTCCCACCGCTTTGATAAATACAGCCTTGAGGCTGCCGGCCTGTTTCTGGATTACTCCAAGCACCTGATTGATGATGAAGTCATGGCTGACCTGGTGAAAATGGCTGAGCAAGCAGGCCTGCCCGCGGCAATCAAAGCCCAATTTTCCGGCGAAAAAATCAACAACACAGAAAACCGTGCAGTACTGCACTCTGCCCTTCGTAACTTCGGTGATGACCCGGTTATGGTGGATGGGCAGGATGTGATGCCAATGATTCGCGAAACCCGTGAGCGCATGAAGTCACTGACTGAAAGCATTCACTCCGGTGAGTGGAAAGGCCATACTGGCAAGACCATTCGTCATGTTGTCAATATTGGTATTGGTGGCTCTTACCTTGGTCTGAAAACAGCCATTAATGCCATGACCCCTTATCACAAGGAAGGTCTTGATCACCATTATGTAGCCAATATCGACCCTAATGAACTATCTGAAGTGCTGCGCAAGGTCGATGCTGAAACCACCCTGTTTATTGTGGCTTCCAAGTCCTTTAGCACCCTGGAAACCCTGCAAAATGCCCAGGCTGCCCGTCGCTGGATGCTGGAACAGGGCTGTGCCGAAGGTGATATCCGCAAGCACTTTGTTGCGATATCCACAAACCTGACCGCCATCGACCAGTTCGGTATTGCCCAGGAAAACACCCTGCCACTGTGGGACTGGGTGGGTGGCCGTTACTCCCTCTGGTCCAGCATTGGCCTGATGATCAGCCTGGTGGTGGGCTATGATAATTTTGAACGCCTGTTAAAAGGTGCATGGGAAATGGACAAGCATTTCCAGCAAGCACCTCTGCCCCGGAATATGCCTGTTATTCTGGGCATGCTGGGTGTCTGGTACCAGAACTACTTTGGTGCGGAATCCCATGCCGTGATTTCCTATGACCACTTCCTGAGAGACCTTCCAGGCCATCTTCAACAGGTAGATATGGAAAGTAATGGCAAGCGTGTCCGCAACGATGGTTCCACAGTTGACTATCAAACCGGCGCTGTTATCTGGGGGGGAACAGGAACCAATGACCAGCATGCTTACCACCAATTGCTGCACCAGGGCACCCGTCTGATCCCTGTAGACTTTATTGCACCAGCAACCACCCATAACCCTATTGAAGACCAGCACCCCTGGCTGTTCGCTAACGCCCTGGCCCAAAGCCAGGCTATGATGCAGGGCAAAACCCAGGAAGAAGTTCGGGATGAACTCACTGCCGCGGGTATGAGCGCTGATAAAGTTGAACAACTGGCAGCTCATAAAGTGATTCCGGGCAATCGCCCTAATAGCATGATCGTACCTGAAAAAATAACACCAGAAACTGCAGGTGCACTGATCGCCCTGTATGAACAGAAAGTCTTTGTTCAAGGTGTCCTGTGGCAGGTCAACTCCTTTGACCAGTGGGGCGTAGAGTTGGGCAAGGTGCTAGGCAACCGTGTCTTTGATCGCATCAAGGCCACCGAAGAAGTAACAGATCAGGACTCTTCCACTAATGGACTGATTCAACGCTTTAAGCATTTTAATTAATACACCTGGAACGCGTTGTTTTTTAGGACGTCAATTCCCCCTGATTCAACAGCCGGATGCGGATTTTCTGAAAAAATCCAGCATGCTCAGCAAGGCGCAACTTACAGCTAATGGGCGTACAGCCCTTGGTAAAAGGTGAAGCGCAGCAGAGCATGTTGGTGTTTTTTAGAAACCGCAGGGGACCATTTACTCACTGCAAATGTGTGTTGAGATAATGGAGCGGCCAGCTGCTGAATCCAGGGTTATGACACTCTTTCTATGGATTTACATTAATAACACAATGATCAATAAGTCAATTCCTCTGACAGACCTTCACCGTCACCTTGACGGTAATATTCGCCCTGCCACCATTTTGGAACTGGGGCAAAAGCATAATCTGGAACTACCCGCTGCCACATTGCAGGACCTGGTCCCCCATGTTCAGGTTGTTTCCAATGAACCAGACCTGGTAAGTTTCCTGAAAAAACTGGACTGGGGTGTGGCAGTCCTTGCTGATTACGACGCTTGTCGTCAGATTGCCTATGAAAATGTTGAAGATGCCATGAAAGCTGGCATTGATTACGCCGAGTTGCGCTTCAGCCCTTCCTATATGGCCATGGCTCATCGGCTCAATCCTCAGGGCGTCGTAGAAGCTATCATTGATGGCGTCACTGCCGGTAGCCGGGATTTTGGTATTAAAACCAACCTG